>JACDQM010000146.1 GCA_015657635.1 Roseateles sp. | reverse complement strand
TCGACCGCCACATCGTCGGCCAGAACGCCGCCAAGCGCGCCGTTGCGATCGCGATGCGCAACCGCTGGCGCCGCCAGCAGGTCGATGAAAAGCTGCGCGGCGAGATCACGCCCCAAGAACATCCCTGATGATCGGCCCCACCGGCGTCGGCAAGACCGAGATCGCGCGCCGCTTGGCGAAGCTGGCCGACGCGCCCTTCATCAAGGTGGAGGCGACCAAGTTCACCGAGGTCGGCTATGTCGGCAAGGATGTGGACTCCATCGTCCGCGACCTGGTCGACATGGCGATCAAGCAGGAGCGCGAAGTGCAGATGCGCCGCCAGCGCACCCGCGCCGAGGACGCGGCCGAGGAGCGCGTGCTCGACATCCTGGTGCCCGGCAGCGATGCCGAGAACAACACCCGCCAGCTGATGCGCAAGCGCCTGCGCGAAGGCACGATGGACGACAAGGAAATCGAGGTCGACCTGCTCGACGCCAAGCCCAGCATGGAGATCCTCACGCCATGGGCGGCCCTGGCATGGAAGAAATGGCCGAGCAGCTCAAGGGCCTGTTCTCGCAGATGGGCGGCGGCAAACGCAAGACCCGCAAGCTCAAGATCGGCGAGGCGATGAAGCAGCTGGTCGAGGAAGAAGCCGCCAAGCTGCTCAATGAGGACGAGATCAAGGCCGCGGCCCTGGCCAATGCGCAGGAGAACGGCATCGTCTTCATCGACGAGATCGACAAGGTGGCCAGCCGCGCCGAACACGGCGGCGCCGACGTCTCGCGCCAGGGCGTGCAGCGCGATCTGCTGCCGCTGGTGGAAGGCACGACGGTGAACACCAAGTACGGCATGGTCAAGACCGACCACATGCTCTTCATCGCCTCGGGCGCCTTCCACCTCAGCAAGCCCAGCGACCTGATCCCCGAGCTGCAGGGCCGCTTCCCGATCCGCGTCGAGCTGGGCTCGCTGTCGGTGGAGGATTTCGAGGCCATCCTCAGCAGCACCCATGCCAGCCTGGTCAAGCAGTACCAGGCCCTGCTGGCCACCGAAGGCGTCGATCTGCAGATCAGCGCCGACGGCATCCGGCGCTTGGCGCAGATCGCCTTCGAGGTCAACGAGCGCACCGAAAACATCGGCGCCCGGCGCCTGTCCACCGTGATGGAGCGACTGCTGGAAGAGCTGAGCTTCGACGCCCACAAGCAGGCCGGCCAGACGGTGACCATCGACGCGGCGGCGGTCGACGCCCGGCTGGGCGAGCTGGCGCGCAACGAGGACCTGTCGCGCTTCATCCTCTGAGACATGCGCCGCCGCGCGGGGCTTGATGAGCATCAAGCCCCGCGCGCCATGCTGCGCATAGGCTCAGCCGATGATCGAGCCTTCACGCAGCCGCAGCTGGGGCCTGACGCAGCCCAGCATGCTCAACCCCTCGGCCAACCGCATCGCCCGCCTGTGGCGTGTGCCGGTGCTGCTGGCGCTGCTGTGCACGATTCCGGCCTTCTACATCGAGCTGCTTGAAGACCTGCCCACGCCGCTGGCGATCGCCATCTACGCCGGCGCTGCCGCGGTGCTGACTGCGGCGCTGTGGCAGGTGGCCTCGCGCTGCAAGCAGCCCGGTCTTTACCTGCGCGCCAATCTGCTGGACATCGCGCTGATCGTCGGTCTGGTGATTGCCGCGCTGCTGCCGCCCAGCACCGACTCGAATGCCGCGCTGGCCGGGCGCCTGGTGGTGGCCATGCTGGCGCTGATGCGCATGGTGTGGACGCTCAAGGCCTGGGTGACGCGCGGCGGCATGGCCTATCTGCTGCTGACGGCAGTGACCGTGCTGGGCTTCTGCGGCGTCGGCTTCTGGGCGCTGGAGCCTCGGGTGCACAGCCTGGGCGACGGCATGTGGCTGGCGTTCACGACAGCGGCCACCGTGGGCTATGGCGACATCGTGCCCAGCACGCCCGCCTCCAAGATCTTCTCGGTCTTCGTCGTGCTGCTGGGCTATGCGGTGCTGTCGCTGGTGACGGCTGCGATTGCAGCCTTCTGGGTGGAAAGCTCGGAGCGCGAGATGGAGGCCGACATCCTGCGCGCCATGCATGCCGAGTTGCGTGAACTGCGCGAAGAGGTCCGCGACTTGCGCGATGCGCAGGCCCGCCGCGACTAGGGCCTGTTAACAGGCCCTAGAGCGCCAGCCGGTGCGACTGCAGCGCCAGCAGGCCGTCAAAGATCAGACGGTCGATCAGCTCATGCGGAATGTCCAGCGCCGGCGCCACCTTCCAGCCGGCACCACCGGTCATCAGCGTCAGCGGATCATGGCCAGCGCGTCGGGCCAGGTGCCGGTGCATGCGCTCGATCGCGCCGGTGATGGCGTAATTGCCGCCGCTGGTCAGCGCGTCCGAGGTGTTGGTCGGGAACTCGCGCACCTCGCCGGTCGGCACACGCAGGCCGGCCGTGCCGCCTTCCAGCGCGCGCAGCATGATGCCGTGGCCCGGCAGGATCAGTCCGCCCAGGAAATGCCCCTGCGCATCCAGCGCGTCGACCGTCACCGCCGTGCCGATCATCACCACCAGGCAGGCCCGCTCACCGCCCAGGGCCAGCACATGTGAACGCGCGCCGATCAGCGCGACAAAGCGGTCAGTGCCCAGCCGGCTGGGGTGGTCGTAGCCATTGGTGACGCCGCCCGCCTGCGCGCCAGACACCACCCAGCGCGGCTCCACATCCCAGAGCTCCAGCTGCTCTTCGACGCGACGACGCACGGCATCGCCCGCCACATTGCAGCCCAGCATGCTGGCCGGCGCCTGCGGCAGATGGCGCCAGTCGGTCTCGGCCAGCTGATCGATGTTCTCCAGGAACACCGCACCATGGGCCAGCAAGGCCGCGCCCGGCTGGGGCGAGGCATACAGACCCCATTTGAGCCGGGTGTTGCCGATATCGATCGCAAGAAAACTCATCGCTGGGGTCCGCGGGCGCTGTTGGGTGCGGCCGCCAGCCTACCAGAGGCCTGCCGGGCCCGACGCAAGAAGTCGCTAAAGCTTCAGCCAGCACGGCCGATGTTGGAAAAAGGAGGAGCTATCCCCAAACCGAGCCGCAAAGGCCGACAAGAAGTCCGGAGACCGATAGCCCATGAAGTCCCTCTCTATTGCCCAAAAGCTGTGGATCCCCATCATCGTGCTGGCGCTGGCGTCCGGCACCATGACGTCGATATCGGCGCTGCGCACCAGCAAACTGATCGATGAAGCCAATCTCCAGCAGAGCACGCAGCAGCGCAAACTGACGCTGGCGCTGCGTTGGCGGGGCATGACCGAAACCAATGCGGCGCGAGCCGTGTCCAGCGCGGTCAGCAACGACCCGGGTGTGGCCGAAGCCCTCAAGCCCGAGATCACCGCCACCACGGCCACCATCTCGGAGCTGCAGAAGGAGCTGGAGGCGCTGGCCACCTCGGATGAGGAAAAAGCCGTGATGGCGCGCATTGCCGACACGCGCAAGGCCTATATCGCCGCGCGCAACGAGGTCAGCAAGCTCAAGGCCGACGGTGCGGCAGACCAGGCCGCAGAGGCCCTGAAGAGCAAGATGCTGCCGGCCGTCGCGACCTACCTGGCCGCACAGCAGGATTTCGTGGTGCTGGAGGAGCAGCGCGCCGACGCCGCCCGCACCCTGGCTGCGGTCGAGCGCATGCGCACCGTGTGGGCCAGTGCCACCGTGTTCCTGCTGCTGGTGGCCGGCATGGCCGCCAGCACCTGGTCGCTGTCACGCTCGATCTCGCGCCCGCTCAAGGCGCTGGTGGACGAAGCCGAGCGCATCGGACAGGGCGACCTCAGCGGCCGCACCGACACCGAGCGCAAAGATGAGATCGGTGATGTGCAGCGCGCCTTGGCCAGCATGCGCGGCGCCTTGAACCGCGTCGTCGGCGAGGTGCGCCAGAGTGCCGACAGCATCCAGACCGCCAGCGCCGAGATCGCGACCGGCAATCTGGACCTCAGCCAACGCACCGAACAGACGGCCAGCAATCTACAACAGGCAGCCGGTGCGATGAGCCAGCTCACCGGCACCGTGCGGCAAAGCGCTGACAGCGCCGCCACCGCCAATCAGCTCGCCAGCAGCGCCGCCCAAGTGGCGCAGCGCGGCGGCACCGTGGTCGGCCAGGTGGTCAGCACAATGGACGAGATCAATGCCAGCTCCAAGAAGATCGGCGACATCATCGGCGTGATCGACGGCATCGCCTTCCAGACCAATATCCTGGCGCTGAACGCCGCCGTCGAAGCGGCCCGCGCCGGCGAGCAGGGCCGCGGCTTTGCCGTGGTGGCGGCCGAAGTGCGCTCGCTGGCGCAGCGCAGCGCCGAGGCAGCGCGTGAGATCAAGGGCCTGATCGGTGCCAGCGTCGACAAGGTCGAAGCCGGCAGCCGCCTGGTGCAGGACGCCGGCAGCACGATGGACGAGATCGTGGCCAGCGTGAAGCGCGTGACCGACATCATTGCCGAGATCTCGGCCAGCACCGTGGAGCAGAGCCAGGGCATCGGCTCGGTCAACAGCTCGGTGACCGAGCTCGACCGCATGACGCAGCAGAACGCCGCGCTGGTCGAGGAGAGCGCAGCCGCGGCCGAATCACTGAAGGATCAGGCGATGCGACTGTCCGAGGTGGTGGCCGGCTTCAGGCTGAGCTGAGGCGCAGTTCGAGCCCAGCCTGCAGCGCCAGGCTGGGCAGTGCCTCGCGCACCACCTGGCCGATCACCAGGATGGCCGGGCTGCGGATCTGTTCGCGTTCCAGCGTCTGCGCCAGCTCGCCCAGCGTGGTGATCGCCTGGCGCTGACGTTCCGTGTGTGCGGCCGCAATCGCCGCTGCCGGTGTGTCGGCGGCCAGGCCGCCGGCCAGCAACTCGGCCACCAGGCCTTCAGCCGTCGACAAGCCCATATAGACCACCAGGGTCAGGCCGCTGCGCGCCAGCGCCTGCCAGTTGGGGCTGTCTTCGCCGTTCTGGCGATGACCGGTGACGAAGGCCACGCCCGGCGCGTGGCGGCGGTCCGTGACCGGAATGCCCACGCTGGCCGGCGCGGCAATGCCGGCAGTCAGGCCCGAGACCACTTCGACCTCGATGCCGGCGGCACGCAAGGCTGTGACCTCCTCGCCACCGCGACCGAACACAAAGGGATCACCGCCCTTGAGCCGCACCACACGCGCGCCGGAGCGCGCCTCGCGGATCATCAGCTCGTGGATGAAGCGCTGCTCGGTGGAGACGCAGCCGCCGCGCTTGCCAACGCGAAGGATGCGCGCCTGCGGCGGCAACAAGGCCAGCACACGCGCATCGACCAGATCGTCGACCAGCACCACCTCGGCGGCCTGCAGGCGCTTGAGCGCCTTCACGGTGAGCAAATCGGGGTCTCCGGGGCCGGCGCCGACCAGGCTGACCATGCTGACCATGGGGCTGTCGATCTTGCTTGCGTTCATGATGTGAGCTCCTCGTGAATCAATGGGGCTGGCGACTGCAAGCCGACCAGGCGGCGCAGCGAGGGCAGGCAGGAGCCGCATTGCGTGCCGCAGCGCAGCTCGCCCTGCAGCGCGGCCAGGCGTTCGGCGGCGCTGCCGGTCTGGCGCGACAGGCAGGCGCGGATGCGGTCCTCGCGCACATCGAAGCAGTTGCAAACCTGCGGACTGGCCGGCTGCTGCAGGCGCTGTGCCATCTCGCTGGCCGGCGCCTCGGCGTTGAGCAGCCAGCGGCCGTAGGGTGCGGCTGGCGCGGCACTGCGCCAGAGCTGGGCCAGCCAGGCGCCCTCCTCGCCTTCACCGATGCGCAGCAAGGCCTGCAGCCGCGCCTGCTCGCCCTCGCCTGACAGGCGCAGCAGGCGGCAGCGGCCGCGCTGGCTGTCGGCGTAACGCAGCACCGGCGCGTCACCGGCCCGGGCCACTCCGGCCAGATCGAGCGCAGCAGCGAGACGCTGCTGCAGCTCGGCCGAGGGCCGCTGCGCGCAAGCGGCCTCCAGCATCCAGCCCTCGTGGCCCGCAAAGACAGCGCTGCCGCTCACGGGCAGGCACTGCGCAAAATCAAACTCGGCCATCAGCGCCTGCAGGCGCGCGCGCAGCGCGGCGCCCTGGCCGGCCGGCAGCCAGGCGGCGGCACTGACACGCCAGGGCAGTGCCACCGGCTCCACCATCACGGCCGCGTACTTCAGCTCGGGCTGGCGCGCATCGGGGCAGAAGCGCGGCTGGGTCAGCGCGTTGACGCCGGCCAGCGCCCGGCCCTGGGCGTCGCGGCCGCTGAGGAACTCGGGGCCCCAGTGCATGGGCAGCCAGGCCTGGGCGCGGGCCACGCTGTCGTCCGCGCGCAGCGGCAGGACCAGCTCGCCACGGCGCGAGCGCACGCGCACCAGGGCGCCATCCTTCAAGTGCCGGCGCAGCAGATCCTGCGGATTCATGCGCAAGGCCGGCTGCGGCTCGGATTCGAACAAGCGCGGCACAGCGCCGCTGCGGCTCATGCCATGCCACTGATCGCGCAGACGACCGGTGGACAGCACCAGCGGATGGCGCGCGTCCGTGCCCTCGGCCGCCGGGCCATGCGACTTGGCGACGAAGCGGGCGCGGCCATTGGCGGTGGCGAAGTGGCCGTCTTCGTAGAGGCGTTTCGTGCCTTTCAGCTGCCCTTCCGGGCAGGGCCACTGCTGCGGCTGCTGCTCCAGCTTCGCGTAGCTCAGGCCGGTGATGTCCAGGTCGCGGCCGCGCGTGGCCTCGCGGTGCTCCAGCCACAGCTGTTCGGGCGCCTCGAAGGGAAACAGCGAGGGCTTGCCGGGGCGCAGCTGCAACTCCAGCCGGCGGCGATATCGCCGACGATGGCCCAGTCTGCGCGCGCCTGGCCCGGCGCCGGCACTGCGGCGCGAACGCGGCTGATGCGGCGCTCGCTGTTGGTGACCGTGCCCTCTTTCTCGCCCCAGGTGGCGGCCGGCAGCAGCAGATCGGCAAAGGCCGCCGTGGCGGTGCCGGCAAAGGCTTCCTGCAGCACGACGAACTCGCAAGCGGCGAGCGCCGCGTGCACCAGGGCCTGGTCGGGCATCGATTGCGCGGGATTGGTGCAGGCAATCCACAAGGCCTTGATCTCGCCGCGCGCAGCGGCTTCGAACAACTCCACCGCGGTCTTGCCCGGCGTGGCGGGCAGCGCCTCCACGCCCCACAGGCGCGCGATCTCGGCGCGGTCTTCGGCGCTGCCCGGGTCGCGGTGGCCAGGCAGCAGCGTGGCCATGCCGCCGGCCTCGCGCCCGCCCATCGCATTGGGCTGGCCAGTCAGCGAGAAGGGACCGGCGCCGGCGCGACCGATCTGGCCGGTGGCCAGGTGCAGATTGATCAGCGCGGTGTTCTTGGCCGTGCCGCGGCTGCTCTGGTTCAGGCCCATGCAGTAGAGCGAGAGCGTGGACGGTGAGCGGGCAAACCAGCGCGCTGCCGTCAGCAGGTCTTCTTCACGGATGCCGCAGGTCTTGGCGGCCTGGCTGGGCGTGCTGGCACGCACCAGGGCCTTGAGTTCGGCAAAGCCCTCGGTGTGTTCGGCAATGAAGTCCGCATCCAGCCAGCCTTCCCACACGCAGGCGTGCAACATGCCGTTGAACAGCGCGATGTCGGTGCCGGGCAGGATCTGCAGATGCAGATCGGCCAGCTCGGCGCTCTCGGTGCGGCGCGGATCGACGACGATGACTTTCTGGCCCTGCGGCCGCGCCTGCCGCGCGGCTTCGATGCGACGGAACAGGATCGGGTGCGCCCAGGCCGGGTTGGCACCGGCGATGAACAGGCAGCCGGCCTGATCGATATCCTCATAACTGCAGGGCGGCGCGTCTGACCCCAGCGTCTGCTTGTAGCCGCTCACCGCCGAGCTCATGCACAGGCGGGAGTTGCTGTCGATATTGTTGGTGCCGACCAGAGCACGCGCCAGCTTGTTGAAGGCGTGGTAGTCCTCGGTCAGCAGCTGGCCCGAGATGTAGAAGCCGATCGCATCCGGCCCATGTTCGGCACGCGCTGCCGCCAGCTTGTCCGCCACCTGCTGGCTGGCCGAATCCCAGTCCAGCGGCTGCAGGGCCGCAGCGCCACGATCAAGCCGCAGCAGCGGCTGCAGCAGGCGCTGGCTCTGCAGCACCGCCGGGCTGGCCGTCAGGTGCAGCGTGGCGCCCTTGCTGCAAAGCCGGCCGAAATTGGCCGGATGCTCGGGATCGCCGCGCACGCCGGTGATCTGCGCGCCATCGCTCTCGATGATGACGCCACAGCCGACGCCGCAGTAGGGGCAGGTGGAGCGTGTTTCCTGCATGGGCGGCTTCTCGTCAGCAGGCCTTGGCCCGGTTGCAGGGCCCAGCCACGACGGGCTCGAGGTCGATCGCGATGGTTTCCAGCTCCTGCACATTCAGCAAGACCTGCCCCTCTTCGATACGCACCGAGAAGCGCGGCGTGCTGCCCTCGTCCGGTTCACGCGCGCAGCCAGTCGACAGCTCGATGGTCCAGTTGTGCAGCGGGCAGGCCACGGCCGCGCCGAACACGATGCCTTGGCTCAAGGGGCCAGCCTTGTGCGGGCAGCGGTCCAGCAGCGCGAACACCTCGTCGGCCGTGCTGCGGAACAGCGCCACCTGCGGCCCCTTGGCGCGCTGCACGCGGCGCGCGCCCAGCAGCGGGATGTCCTCGACCGCGCAAATCGTCTTCCACTCACTCATCTCAAGCTCCCTGCAGGGCTTCGAACTGACGGACATCGACCTTGGCCTTGGCGAATTCGAACCAGGGGTCGGCTCGCCCTCCAGCGCGTACTGCAGCTCGGCCCACAGTGCGCTGCGGCCCTCGGCGTCGTCGAGGATCTTCTTCTTGACGTAGTCCATGCCCACGCGCGAGACGTAGTGCACCGTGCGCTCCAGGTACCAGCCTTCCTTGCGGTAGAGCTGCATGAAGGCGCCGGTGTACTCCATCACCTCCTCGGGCGTCCTGAGCTTGACGAGGAACTGCGCCACCTCGGTCTTGATGCCGCCATTGCCGGCGATATACATCTCCCAGCCCGAGTCGACGCCGATGATGCCCACGTCCTTGATGCCTGCTTCGGCGCAGTTGCGGGGGCAGCCGGAGACGGCGAACTTGACCTTGTGCGGCGCATACATGCGCCACATCGCGCGCTCCAGGTCCTTGCCCATCTGCGTGCTGTCCTGTGTGCCCATGCGGCACCACTCGCTGCCCACGCAGGTCTTCACGGTGCGCAGCGCCTTGGCATAGGCATGGCCGCTGGGCATGCCGATGTCCTTCCACACGGCCGGCAGGTCTTCCTTCTTCACGCCCAGCAGGTCGATGCGCTGGCCGCCGGTGACCTTGACGGTGGGGATCTTGTACTTGTCCACCGCGTTGGCGATGCGGCGCAGCTCGTCAGCCGTGGTCTCGCCGCCCCACATGCGCGGGATCACGCTGTAAGTGCCGTCCTTCTGGATGTTGGCGTGCGCGCGCTCGTTGATCGCGCGGCTTTGCGGGTCGTCCTGTGCCTCTTTGGGCCAGGAAGAAATCAGGTAGTAGTTCAGCGCCGGGCGGCAGGTGGCGCAGCCATTCGGGCTCTTCCAGTCCAGGGCCTTGTAGAGCGCATCCAGCGAAGTCAGGTGGCGATCGAAGATGGCCTCGCGCACATCCTGGTGGCTGAGCTCGGTGCAGCCGCAGATCGCCTTTTTCTTCGGCGTGGCCGAGTAGTCGCCGCCGGCGGTGAACATCAGCAGCTGCTCGACCAGGCCGGTGCAGGACCCGCAGCTGGCGCTGGCCTTGGTGTGCTTGCGCACCTCGTCCAGCGTGAACAGACCCTTGTCCTTGATCGCCTTGCAGATGGCGCCCTTGGTGACGCCGTTGCAACCGCAGACCTCGTCGCTGTCTGCCATGGCCGCGGCCTTGTTGTGGCCCTGATGGCCGACATCGCCGATATTGCTTTCGCCAAACATCAGCTTGTCGCGGATGTCGGCCACCTTGCGGCCCTCGCGCAGCAGCTTGAAGTACCAGCTGCCGTCCACCGTGTCGCCGTACAGGCAGGCGCCGACCAACTGGTCGTTCTTGATCACCAGTTTCTTGTAGACGCCGGCGAAGGGATCGCTCATCACGATCTCTTCGCATCCCTCACCGCCCATGAAATCGCCGGCCGAGAAGAGGTCGATGCCGGTGACCTTGAGCTTGGTGCTGGTCTGGCTGCCCAGGTAGCGGCCGATGCCGAACTCGGCCAGGTGCGTGGCGCAGACCTTGCCCTGCTCGAACAGCGGTGCCACCAGGCCGTAAGCGATGCCGCGGTGCGCCGCGCATTCGCCCACCGCGTAGATGCGCGGGTCGGTGACAGTCTGCAGCGTGTCGGTGACGACGATGCCGCGGTTGCAGTGGATGCCAGCGCTCTCAGCCAGCGTGGTGTTGGGGCGGATGCCGGCGGCCATCACCACCAGGTCAGCCGGAATCTCGGAACCGTCCTTGAACTGCACCGCCATCACCCGTCCGGCCTTGTCGGGGATCAGCGCCTGCGTGTGGGCGCCAAGGCGGAACTTCAGGCCACGCTGCTCCAGCGATTGGCGCAACAGCGCGCCGGCCTGGTCGTCGAGCTGGCGCTCCATCAGCCAGTCGCCGATATGCACCACGGTCACCTGCATGCCGCGCAGCATCAGGCCGTTGGCGGCTTCCAGGCCCAGCAGGCCGCCGCCGATGACGACGGCATGCTGGTACTTCTGCGCCGCCTCGATCATGGTGTTGGTGTCGGCGATGTCGCGGTAGGCGATCACACCGTCCAGCTCCTTGCCCGGCACCGGCAGGATGAAGGGGCTGGAGCCGGTGGCGATCAGCAGCCGGTCATAGGGCGCTTCGGTGCCGTCTTCGGCGATCACGCAGCGGCGCACGCGGTCGATCTTCACGACCTTCTTGCCCAGGTGCAGCGTGATGCCCTGCTCCTCGTACCAGCTCAGCGGGTTGAGGATGATCTCGTCGATCGTCTGCTCGCCGGCCAGCACCGGCGAGAGCAGGATGCGGTTGTAGTTGGGGTGCGGCTCGGCGCCGAACACCGTGATCTCGTACAGATCGGGCGCGATCTTCAGCAGTTCCTCCAGCGTGCGCACGCCGGCCATGCCGTTGCCCACCATCACCAGCTTCATCTTCTTGGCGGGGCTGCTCATGCTGCGGCCTCCACATGCGCGTGGCGGGTGTAGAGGAAATCGATCACCGCCTTGCGCGCAGCGATATAGCGCGGGTCTTCGGCCAGCAGCACGCGGTCACGCGGGCGCGGCAGGTCCACCGCGCGGATCTCACCGATGGTGGCAGCCGGTCCATTGGTCATCATCACGATGCGGTCGGACAGCAGCACCGCCTCGTCCACATCGTGCGTCACCATCACCACCGTGCTCTGCGTGCGTGCGACGATCTTCAGCAACTCGTCCTGCAGCTTGGCGCGCGTCAGCGCATCCAGCGCGCCGAAGGGCTCGTCCATCAGCAGCACCTTCGGTTCCATGGCCAGCGCACGGGCGATGCCGATGCGCTGCTTCATGCCGCCGGAGATTTCATGCGGTCGCTTGTTGGCGGCATGGCTCATACCCACCAGTTCCAGCGCGGCTGCGGTGCGCTCCTGCAGCTGCTTCTTGCTTTCGCGAGCACCAAAGACCGACTCCACACCAAGGTGGATGTTCTCGGCGCAGCTCAGCCAGGGCAGCAGCGAATGGTTCTGGAACACCACGGCGCGCTCCGGCCCGGGCTCGCTGATCTCACGGTTGTCGCACAGCAGCACGCCGCTGGTGGGCATGAGCAGGCCGGCGATCAGGTTCAAGAGCGTGCTCTTGCCGCAGCCCGAGTGGCCGATCAGCGTGATGAACTCGCCGCGCTGCACATCCAGGTTGATGTCGCGCAGCGCATGGAAGCGGCCCTTGCGGGTGCTGAACACCATTTCGGCGGCCTGCACGGCGATGAATGCTTTGCTCATGGTCTCAGTCCTCGAAAGAGAAGCGCTTGGCGATGCTGATCAGCAGCCACTCCAGCAACAGACCCACGATGCCGATCACGAAGATCGCGATGATGATGTGGGCCACATTCAGGTTGTTCCACTCGTCCCAGACCCAGAAGCCGATGCCCACGCCGCCGGTCAGCATCTCGGCCGCGACGATCACCAGCCAGGCCGTGCCCACCGACAGGCGCACGCCGGTCAGCATGTAGGGCAGCACCGCCGGGAAGAGGATCCTGGTGATCACCTTCCATTCACTGAGCTTGAGCACCCGCGCCACGTTCAGGTAGTCCTGCGGCACGCGCTGCACGCCCACCGCGGTGTTGACGACCATGGGCCAGATCGAGCAGATGAAGATGGTCCAGATCGCGGCCGGGTTGGCGCTCTTGAAGACCAGCAGCCCGATCGGCAGCCAGGCCAGCGGCGAGACCGGCTTGAGCAGGCTGATCAGCGGAGACACCATGCGATTGGCGAACTCGAAGCGGCCGATGATGAAGCCCAGTGGAATGCCCACCGCCGCGGCCAGACCAAAGCCCAGCGCCACGCGCTGCAGCGAGAACAGGATGTTCCAGCCTATGCCCTGGTCGTTCGGACCCTTGCTGTAGAAGGGATCGGCGAACAGCTTGACGGCGGCATCGAAGGTGGCTGCCGGCGTGGGAAAGCTGCCGCCTTTCTGCGTCAGCACGGCCCACACCGCCACCAGCAGGGCCAGGCCCAGCACCGGCGGCAGCACGCGCATCCAGACGGCGCGCCAGTCGATGCGCGACGCCACCGGCGGCCGCGCCGCCTGGGCCGGCACTTTCGCCGCTACCGGAGCGGCCGCTTCAGTGGCCGCATCGAGCGCCTCGCGGGGTGAATGAAAGACTGCACTGACCATGATGGGCTCCTGCTGCGGCACTCAGGCCCGGACCTTGAAGGAATCGGCGTACTTGGCTGGGTCCTTGCCGTCCCAGACCACGCCGTCGATGAACTTGCTGCTGCGCATCGGGTCCTTGGGCACATTGACCTTCAGCGCGCTCGCGGCCTGCTTGTAGAGCTCGATCTGGTTGATCTGCTTGGCCACGCCCAGGTAGTCCGGGTGCTCCTTGATCAGGCCCCAGCGCTTGTGCTGGGTGAGGAACCACATGCCGTCGGACAGGAAGGGGAAGTTCACCAACCCGTCGTTGAAGAACTTCATGTGGTTAGGGTCGTCCCAGGTCTTGCCCAGGCCGTTCTGGTAGCGGCCCAGGATGCGCTGGTTGATCGCGTCGACGCCGGTGTTGACGTAGCTCTTATCGGCGATGGTCTCGGCCATCTTCAGCTTGTTCTGCAGGCCAGCGTCGATCCAGCGGCTGGCTTCCAGCACGGCCATGATCACGGCCCGCGCAGTGTTCGGGTACTTCTTGACGAAGTCGCCGGTGGTGCCCAGCACCTTCTCGGGGTGGTCCTTCCAGACCTCCTGCGTGGTCACCGCAGTGATGCCGATGCCGTCCATGATGGCGCGGTGGTTCCAGGGCTCGCCGACGCAGAAACCGTCCATATTGCCGACGCGCATATTCGCCACCATCTGCGGCGGCGGCACGGTGATGACCTTGGCGTCCTTCATCGGGTTGATCCCCGCCGAAGCCAGCCAGTAGTACAGCCACATCGCATGCGTGCCGGTGGGGAAGGTCTGCGCGAAGGTGTACTCACGCTTCTCGGTGGCCATCAGCTTGGCCAGCGAGGGGCCGTCCACCGCGCCCTTGTCGGCCAGTTTCTTGGACAGCGTGATGGCCTGGCCGTTGTGGTTCAGGTTCATCAGCACGGCCATGTCCTTCTTCGGGCCGGACACGCCCAGGTGCACGCCGTAGATCAGTCCGTACAGCACATGGGCCATGTCGAGCTCGCCGTTGACGAGCTTGTCGCGCACGCCGGCCCAGGAGGCTTCCTTGGTCGGGATGATCTTGATGCCGTACTTCTTGTCGAAGCCCAGCACCGAGGCCATCACCACGCTGGCGCAGTCGGTCAGCGGGATGAAGCCGATCTTCACTTCTTCCTTCTCGGGCTTGTCCGAGCCGGCGGCCCAGGCGCCCGGCGCCAGGCCTGTCACGGCCGCTGCCGCGCTACCGACCAAGAGCTTGCGACGCTCTTCACTCATGGGACCACCCTCCTTCTTCGCAGCGTTGACAGCAGACATGGATAGCTTCCTCCGGGTCAGAAAAACAAAAAGGACAAAGGCGTCGCGATCTGCACCGCCCATGGGGCAGCGCTGATCGGACGCCTTTGTCCTAGAACTTTGTCGAGAGCGAGGCCTACGCCGTTGCAGGCCTCAACCATGACTTAGCAGGAGCCGTGCCAGCTCGGTTTACCGGGCGCAGGGCAGTCACCATGCACTGTTTGATGGCGCCCTGCCGCTCGCCATGTGCCAGTGTGGTGCGTTCGGCCTCAAGTCGGGCGCAGGAGCGCGTGGGCGTCGATGATGCGCTCGGCCACCTCGGCCAGCGGCAGGCCGCGGTCCATCGCCAGGCGACGCATGCGCTTGTAGGCGGCATCCTCGTCCAGGCCCTGCTCACTCATCAGGATGCCCTTGGCGCGCTCGATGCTCTTGCGCGCGCTCAGCTGGGCATGAGCCTTGTCCAGTTCCTGGCGCAGGGCCAGATCCTGCTCGAAGCGGGCGATCGCCACCTGCAGCACAGGCGCCAGACGCTCGGGCTTCAGGCCCGCCACCACATAGGCGCTGACACCGGCCTTCAAGGCCTGGCGCATCGGGTCGTCGCTGGCATCCTCGGCGAACACCACCACCGGGCGCGGCAAGCGTTCATTGAGCGCCGCCAGGTTTTCCACCGTGTCGCGCGTCGGCGACTCGCTGTCGACGATCACCACATCGGGCTGCAAGTTCAGCACGCAATCGTGGATCAGCGTGGCCTGCTCGATCACACCCACCACATCGCAGCCCAGGCGCGTCAGTTCCTCGCGGATCAACTGGACGCGATGGGCGCCATCGTCGATCAGCAGCACGCGCAGGCCCTGGGCCACACAGGAGGAAGCGGCAGCGGGATTCATGTCTCGATCAGAGTGGGAATGGATGTTGCGCCGCAATATCCATGCCGTCGTGACCACGCCAGCCCGCGGACCGCGGAGCGGGCTGCCCATCAGCCCGCCGCCAGTCCGCGGCGGCACAGTGCGGCTCTTTGATTGATTTACGTTAACGTAAACGTCAATCACGTCCTAGAATCGCACCCAACCATTCCTGCCAGCCCACGAGCAGCCCGGCTTAAGCCGTGGAGGAGACACCGATGAGCGACCTGTCCGCCGAGTACAAAGCCCTGGCCGAGTATCGCCCCACCCACAAAGTCCGCTTCGTGACGGCCGCCAGCCTGTTTGACGGGCATGACGCGGCCATCAACATCATGCGGCGCATCCTGCAGAGCATGGGCGCCGAGGTGATCCATCTGGGCCACAACCGCTCGGTCGATGAAGTCGTCACCGCCGCACTGCAGGAAGACGCCCAGGGCATCGCGATCAGCTCCTACCAGGGCGGCCATGTCGAATACTTCAAATACATGGTCGACCTGCTGAAGGCGCGCGGCGGCGACAAGGTCCAGGTCTTCGGCGGCGGCGGCGGCGTGATCGTGCCGGCCGAGATCCGCGATCTGGCCGCCCATGGCGTGCGCATCTTCAGCCCCGAGGACGGCCAGCGCATGGGCCTGGCCGGCATGATCGGCGAGATGGTGATGAAGTGCGACCAGGACTTCGCCACCCACGCGCCCAAGGCGCTGTCCGCCATCCAGGGCCATGATGAAGCCGCCTGGCGCGCGCTGGCCCAGCTGATCACGGCGCTGGAGAATGAAAAGGCCGACCCGGCCCTGGTCCAGGCCCTGCGCGAGCAGGCGGCCGGCCTGAGGACCCCTGTGCTGGGCATCACCGGCACCGGCGGCGCCGGCAAGTCCAGCCTGACCGACGAACTGATCCGCCGCCTGCGCCTGGACCAGGGCGACAGCAAGCGCGTGGCGCTGATCTCGATCGACCCCTCGCGCCGCAAGAGCGGTGGCGCGCTGCTGGGCGACCGCATTCGCATGAACGCGATCGCGCCCTGGAGCCAAGGCAGCCGTGTCTTCATGCGCAGCCTGGCCACGCGCGACTTCGGCAGCGAGATCAGCAAGGCCCTGCCCGATGTAATCGCAGCGGCGAAGGTGGCCGGCTTTGATCTGGTGATCGTCGAAACCTCGGGCATCGGCCAGGGCGACGCCGCCATCGTGCCGCATGTGGACGTGCCGGTGTATGTGATGACGCCCGAGTTCGGCGCCGCCAGCCAGCTCGAGAAGATCGACATGCTGGACTTCGCCGAGTTCGTGGCCATCAACAAGTTCGACCGCAAGGGCGCCGCCGATGCGCTGCGCGATGTGGCCAAGCAGGTGCAGCGCAACCGCGAAGCCTTCACGGTGATGCCCGACCAGATGCCGGTGTTCGGCACCATGGCCAGCCGCTTCAACGATGACGGCGTGACGGCGCTCTACCAGGCCCTGAAGCCGCGCCTCGCCCAGCTCGGCCTGCAGCTCGATGAGGGCCGCTTGCCGCTGGCCGCCACCCGCCACAGCACGCACCAGACCCCCATCGTGCCGCCGGCACGCACCCGCTACCTGGCCGAGATCGCCGATGGCGTGCGCGGCTACAAGCGCCGCGTGCATCAGCAGGCCACCTTGGCGCGCGAGATCCAGCAGCTGCAGGCCGCATCACGCATGCTGTTCGAAGCCCTGCCCGAAAAACACCGGGCCCGCGACGCACTGGCGGAGCAGGCTCAGCTTCGAGACACGCGGCTGGACGCCGACGCGCGCCACCTGCTGCAGCAGTGGCCGGATATGCAGAAGGCCTATGCCGGCGACGAATATGTGGTGAAGATCCGCGACAAGGAGATCCGCACCAGCCTGGTCTCCAGCAGCCTGTCGGGCACCAAGATCCGCAAGGTGGCGCTGCCGCGCTACGAAGACCACGGCGAACTGCTGAAGTGGCTGATGCTGGACAACGTGCCCGGCAGCTTCCCCTATACCGCCGGCGTGTTTGCCTTCAAGCGCGAAGGCGAGGACCCGACCCGCATGTTCGCTGGCGAGGGCGACGCCTTCCGCACCAACCGGCGCTTCAAGCTGGTCAGCGAAGGCATGGAGGCCAAGCGCCTGTCCACCGCCTTCGACTCGGTCACGCTGTATGGCGCCGACCCGGCGCCGCGTCCGGACATCTACGGCAAGGTGGGCAACTCCGGCGTCAGCATCGCGACGCTGGACGATATGAAGGTGCTGTACGACGGCTTCGACCTGTGCAGCCCCAGCACCTCGGTGTCGATGACGATCAACGGGCCTGCGCCCTCGATCCTGGCGATGTTCATGAACACCGCCATCGACCAGAACCTGGACAAGTTCCGCCGCGACAACGGCCGCGAGCCCAGCGACACCGAAGCCGCCAAGATCCGCGCCTGGGTGCTGGAGAACGTGCGCGGCACGGTGCAGGCCGACATCCTGAAGGAAGACCAGGGCCAGAACACCTGCATCTTCTCCACCGAGTTCAGCCTGAAGGTGATGGGCGACATCGCCGAGTATTTCGTGCATCACAAGGTGCGCAACTTCTACTCGGTGTCGATCAGCGGCTATCACATCGCCGAGGCCGGCGCGAACCCGATCAGCCAGCTGGCGCTGACGCTGTCCAACGGCTTCACCTTCGTCGAAGCCTATCTGGCGCGCGGCATGCACATCGACGACTTCGCGCCCAACCTCAGCTTCTTCTTCAGCAACGGCATGGACCCCGAGTACACCGTGCTGGGCCGCGTGGCGCGGCGCATCTGGGCGGTGGCGATGCGCGACAAGTACGGCGCCAACGAACGCAGCCAGAAGCTGAAATACCACATCCAGACCTCGGGCCGATCCCTGCACGCGCAGGAGATCCAGTTCAACGACATCCGCACCACGCTGCAGGCGCTGATCGCGATCTACGACAACTGCAACAGCCTGCACACCAATGCGTTCGACGAAGCCATCACCACGCCCACCGAGGAGTCGGTGCGCCGCGCGATGGCCATCCAGCTGATCATCAACCGCGAGTGGGGCCTGGCCAAGAACGAGAACCCCAACCAGGGCGCCTTCATCATCGAAGAGCTGACCGAGCTGGTGGAAGAGATGGTGCTGGCCGAGTTCGAGAAGATCGCCGAGCGCGGCGGCGTGCTGGGCGCGATGGAGACCGGCTACCAGCGTAGCAAGATCCAGGAAGAGAGCATGCATTACGAGATGCTCAAGCACACCGGCGAGTACCCCATCATCGGCGTCAACACCTTCCGCAATCCCAAGGGCGATCCGCTGAACGGCGAGGACGGCGAGCACATCGAACTGGCGCGCAGCACCGAGGAAGAAAAGCAGAGCCAGCTGACACGCCTGGCCGATTTCCACAGCCGCCACGCCGCCGAGGCGCCGCTGCTGCTGCAGCGCCTGCAGCAGGCCGTGATCGACAACAAGAACGTGTTCGAAGTGCTGATGGATGCAGTGCGCGTCTGCAGCCTGGGCCAGATCACCAGCGCCTTGTTCGAGGTGGGCGGGCAGTACCGGCGCAGCATGTGATTCCGCGATGCCAGCGCTGCTCAGCACAGCCTTCCATCCTGGAGTCGCGCCGTCTGCAGCGCGCCCTCTCAGACGGCAGATTACATGCCCTGCCGGACCGCCCGTCCCATCTTGCCGGCCAGATCTGCGGGTGTGCCTCCGTTGAAACACTGGTGGTAACCCATCCGCCGCAACAGGCCCAGCGCCTGCTCTGCTCGGGCGCCGCTGGCGCAGTACAGCACGATGGGATGCTCCGGGTCGGGAGCAACATGAACGATGTCTTCCAGGAGCCGAGGCAAGGGCAGGCAGCGCGCCCCGTCGACATGGCCAGACATGAATTCAGCGTAGGAGCGCACATCAAGCACCAATGCATGCTGCGGCACAGGCGCCGGTTCGATGTGATGCTCAATAGGGCTGGGCAGCTCGGGCAAGGACCGAAGGACATCGGTCGGTAGCAGGCTCATATTCCAAGACATGGCGACACTCCTCGGCTGAGCGAACAGAATGACGACTCCCTGACAGTTCCCCTTTTACGCCTGTTTTCGCAGATACGCCAGAGACTACCCAGCCAGCTTGCCCACCATGCCCATCAGCCTCTATCACTGCCTCAGCGCCCGCTCCTTCCGACCGCTGTGGGCGCTGGAGGAGCTGAGCCTGCCCTGTGAGCTGCGCATGCTGCCCTTCCCGCCGCGCGCGCATGGCAAGAGCTACTTCGAGCACAACCCGCTGGGCACGGTGCCGCTGCTGGTTGACGGCGATGCGCCGGATGCCATGCGCATGAGCGAGTCGGCGGCGATCTGCCAGTACCTGGCCGCGCGCCACAGCCCGGGCGGGCTGGATGTCGGCGTGGCTGAAGCCGACTACGGCGCCTACCTGAACCATCTGCACTTCGGCGAGGCAACGCTGACCTTCCCGCAGACCCTGGTGCTGCGCTACCGCTTCTTCGAGCCGCCCGAGCGGCGCCAGCCGCAGGTGGCCGACGACTATGCCAAGTGGTTCCTGGCGCGGCTGCGCACGCTGGAGCCGCGTCTGCAGGCGCGCGAGTGGCTGTGCGCCGGCCGCTTCACCGCCGCCGACATCTCGGTGGGCTACGCCTTGCTGCTGGCCCAGCACCTGGGTCTGCATGAGCAGTTCACGCCCGCCGTCGCCGCCTACTGGGCCCGACTGCAGCAGCGCCCGGCCTACCAGCGCGCACAGGCGCGCCAGTTCGAAGCGGCACAGGCGCAGGGCATCTCGCTGGTGCCGGCGCCCGATCTGCGGCCCTGAACAACGGCAGCCTTGCGCCAGCAAGGCGCTGCAGGGCTGGGCACAATGGCCCGCCATGGATTCCGTCTCTCAGATTGCACTCGGTGCGGCCGTCACGGTCGCGGTGATGGGGCGCCGCACGGCGCTGTGGAAAGCGGCCGCCTGGGGCGCCGTCTGCGGCACGCTGCCGGATCTGGACGTGCTGATCGACCATGGCGACGCGCTCAGCAATATGGTGCTGCACCGGGCCGACAGCCATGCACTGTTCTGGCTGACGCTGGCGGCGCCGCTGCTGGGCACCGCCATCGCCTGGCTGCAGCGTGAGCGCCAGCACATTCGGCACTGGGTTCTGGCCGTCTGGCTGGCGCTGATCACGCACCCGCTGCTGGACTTCATGACCATCTACGGCACTCAGTTGCTGCGGCCCTTCTCGGCCGAGCCGCTGGGCCTGGGCAGCATCTTCGTCATCGACCCGCTCTACACCCTGCCCCTGCTGATCGGCACCGGCATCGCCCTGCGCGGCCGCGCTGCGGCGCTGCGCTGGAATGCCGCCGGCCTGCTGCTGTCCAGCGCCTATCTGGCCTGGGGCTTGGCTGCCCAGCAGCATGTGACTCAGATCGCGCGCCAGAGCCTGGCCGGGCAACAGGTCGAGCGCCTGCTGGTGACGCCCAGCCCGTTGAATACCGTCTTGTGGCGGGTGGTCGCGATCACGCCCGAGGGCTATCTGGAAGGCTTCTACTCGCTGCTGGACGCGCAGCCGGTGGTCCGTTTCGAGGCCTTTGATCGCGGCATGTCCTTGCTGCCCTTGGTGGCCCAGCATGCCCCTGTGGCCATGCTGGCATCCTTCAGCGATGGCTTCTACAAGCTGGAGCGGCGCGGCCCCAGCCTCGTGATCAGCGATCTGCGCATGGGCCAGGAACCTTTCTATGTGTTCGCCTTCGAGGTGGCACGTGAGGCCTCACCGCTGCAGATGCTGGCTCAGCCTGAAGCAGTGGGCGTGCGCGCCGATGTCGGCCGCGGCCTGCGCTGGCTGTGGCCCCGCCTGCTGGGCGAGCCGCTGCCGTCGCCGCGCTGACGGCGTTCACGGCCTGAGGCTCAGCGAGGCCGCTCGAATTCCGCTTCGATCCAGGCAGTAGCGCTGGCACGGTTGAGCTTGAAGCCGGGCCGCACCTTGACCTCAGCCAGACGCTCACCCATCTCGTCATACGCGCTCAGCAGCGCATAGGGCTCATCGTCATCCGGCACGATGTCCAGCCGCACCTCGATGCTCGCGTCAGCGGCCGTGACGCGCAGGCTTTGATGCAGCTGCGCATGCAGTTGCTGCTCATGGCGGCGCAGCACTTCCGACGCAGTCTTCACCAGCGTGTTGAAGGCATTGATGTCCAGCGGCTTGGGGTTCTTCTTGTCGCGCCCCATGGTCCAGGGCCCGACCAGGGCCGGCTCGGCCTGGCCGGCCAGCGTCATCGCTACCGCCCAGCCTTCGTCGTCCTCGTTCTTGATCACTTGCGCGGTCCAGCGCGCGTCCTGCCACAGGCGGGGCTCCTGGATGTCGGGTCGGTCTTGGGCTTCGCTATCGGACATGTCTGCGTGGGCAAGGATAGGCTGTAGGGCGGCGCAGCATAAGGCATGACCCCGCCAGGGCTTGGCAGCAGTGATGGTCCCGCGCGATCCCCGCGAAGGCGCCGGGCGATACAAAGGCAGCGATGCGCTATCGTGCCCGCCATGCGCCGGCTCTTGCCGCCGGCCGCCAAGGAGGATTGCACGATGCTGAAGAACAAGAACGCCAAGCTGCTGGGTGCGTTGGCCGGCCTGGGCCTGCTGGTCGCCTGCGTACAGGCCGAATCGATCGGCGAGGTGGACACGGTTTTCAAGTGGATCGGCCCGGACCACAAAATCGTGGTCGAGGCCTATGACGACCCCAAGGTGTCTGGCGTCACCTGCTACGTCTCGCGCGCCAAGACCGGCGGCATCAAGGGTGCACTCGGCCTGGCCGAAGATCGCAGCGAGGCCTCGATCGCCTGCCGCCAGGTCGGCCCGATCAGCATCGCCAAGCCGCTGCCGCAGCAGGAAGAGGTGTTCAGCGAGCGCATCTCGCTGGTGTTCAAGAAGCTGCGCATCGTGCGCATGGTCGATGCCAAGCGCAACACCCTGGTCTACCTGACCTATGCCGAGCGCCTGATCGAGGGTTCGCCGCAGAACAGCGTCACTGCGGTGCCGGTGGACCGGGCCACGCCGATTCCGCTGAAGTAAGCGCGTCTGCCCGCACAATCGGTGCATGGCCCAGGACCCCCCATTTTTTGCCCCAACGGCCTTCGATACGGCCGAAGCCGCGCTGGACCAGGCCCAGCGCATCTACAGCGCCAGCACCGGCCACCTGCGCGATGCCTTGCAGCGCTTCGTCGCTGGCGAGGACATCGGCCGGGTGCGTGCCTGCTATCCCTTTGTGCGCCTGCGCTGCAGCCGCACGCTGGAGCGCGGCGGTTCGCGCCTGGCTTACGGCTTCGTCGCCGGGCCGGGCACCTATGAAACCACACTGACGCGCCCCGATCTGTTCGCCAACTACAACCTCGAACAGTTCCGCCTGCTGCTGCTCAACCATGGCGGCACGCTGGAGGTCGGCAGCAGCAACCAGCCGATCCCGCTGCATTTCGCGCTCGGCGAGGAACAGCATGTGGAAGGTGAGCTCAGCGCCGAGCGCCGCCAGCAGCTGCGCGATTGCTTCGACCTGCCCGATCTGGCCGCCATGGACGACGGCATTGCCAACGGCACGCATGAACGCGGCGCGGCGAGCCCGAGCCGCTGTCGCTGTTCACCGCACCGCGCGTGGACTATTCGCTGCAGCGCCTGCGCCACTACACCGGCAGCTCGGCCACGCACTTCCAGAACTTCGTGCTGTTCACCAACTACCAGTTCTACATCGACGAGTTCATCCGTCTCGGCCATGAGCTGATGCAGCGCGCGCCTGATGCGCAGCTGCCGCACGCGCATGACGACTGCCTCGCCTTCGTCGAACCTGGCAATGTGATCACACGCCGCGGTGGTGCCGCACAAGCGGAGGGCACGCCGCCGCCGCGCCTGCCGCAGATGCCGGCCTATCACCTGGTGCGCGCCGATGGCAGCGGCATCACGATGGTCAATATCGGCGTCGGCCCGGCCAATGCCAAGACCATGAGCGACCACCTCGCGGTGCTGCGCCCGCATGCCTGGCTGATGCTGGGCCACTGCGCCGGTCTGCGCAACAGCCAGGCCCTGGGCGACTATGTGCTGGCGCATGGCTATGTGCGCGAGGACCATGTGCTGGACGAGGAACTGCCGCTGTGGGTGCCGATCCCTCCGCTGGCCGAGGTGCAGGTGGCGCTGGAGCAGGCGGTCGCCGAGGTCACCGGCCTGAGCGATGCGGCGCTCAAGCGCGTGCTGCGCACCGGCACCGTGGCGTCGACCGACAACCGCAACTGGGAGCTGCTGCCCCAGTCCGTCGGCGGCGGCCCGGAGCGCCGTTTCAGCCAGAGCCGCGCCATTGCGCTGGACATGGAGAGCGCCACGCTGGCTGCCAACGGTTTCCGCTTTCGCGTGCCCTACGGCACCCTGCTGTGCGTGTCCGACAAGCCGCTGCATGGCGAGATCAAGCTGCCAGGCATGGCCGACAAGTTCTACCGACAGCGCGTCGACCAGCACCTGCGCATCGGGCTGCGGGCCGTCGAGCTGCTGCGCGCCCAGGGGCCGGACCGCCTGCACAGCCGCAAGCTGCGCAGCTTCGCCGAGGTGGCCTTCCAGTAGAGTCTGTTGAACCCGACATCGAACGCCCAACATGCACTTCGACCTTCCGACGCTGTTCAGCCTGCTGGCCCTGCAGTCCCTGGTGCTGGCTCTGGCGCTGCCGGTGCTGATGGGCTGGCACCAGCTCAGCCCAGGTGGCCGCCACGCCCTGGCCGCGATGACCTTGCACGGCGTGGGCTGGCTGCTGCTGGTGCTGGCGCCGGAGCAGGGCAACCGCTGGGTGGGCGCACTGGCGATGGCGGCGATCGCCGCTGCGCTCAGCGCGCTGTGGTTCGCCATCGCGCAATGGTTGGGCCCGCGGCGTGGCCGGCGCCTGATGCTGGCGCTGCCGGCGCTGGCGGCCCTGCTCTATCTGCTGAGCTTCGGCAGCTTCAGCCTGCGCACCAGCAGCAGCAACGCGCTGTTCTGCGCCCAGCTGCTGCTGCTGTGCCTGGCGCTGGTCCAGGCCCCCAAAGGCATGGAGCCCGAGCTGGTGCGGGCCAGCTGGCGCTGGCGCGGCCTGCTGCTGGGCTGTCTGGCGGTGATGGCGCTGCTGACCGGTGGACGCGCCGCACTGGCCGCCCTGCATGAAGCGGCCTATCCAAGTTTTGCCACGCCCCATCCTCTCAACACGCTGTCCATGGTGATCAGCGTGCTGGCCGTGCCGCTGACGCTGGCCGCCATGCTGGCGGCCTGGCGTGGCGAGGCCGAGAACGCCTTCCAGCGCCTGGCGCAGACCGACATGCTGACGGGGCTGTGCAACCGCCGCGCCTTCCTGTCGCGCTCGGTGGACCACCTCTCGATGGCACGGCGCTACAAAGAGCCGCTGGCGCTGATGATGCTGGACATCGACTTCCTGAAAGCGCTCAACGACAAGCATGGGCCGGAAATGGGAGACCGCGCGCTGGCCTTGTTCGGCCGCTGCCTGCAGGAGCAGAAGCGCCTGGGCGACCTGGTCGGCCGTGTCGGCGGCGAGGAATTTGCCGTGCTGATGATGCGATGCGATGCACAAGGCCCGGAGGCCCTGGACAAGCGCCTGCGCGAGGCACTGGCCCTCAATGCGCCGGCCGAACTGGGCTTTGCGCTGGATTTCAGCGCCGGCTGGGCACGCCTGCGGCATGGCGACCGCGATGTCGAGGACCTGATGCGCCGCGCCGAGACGGCGCTCTATGAAGCCAAACGCACCGGGCGCGGGCGCCTGCTCGCGGAACCCGGGCTGGAGGGCTGAGGCCAAACCCGGCCCATGGGGCTGGCACGCGGCTTGCTCAGGGAAAACCATGCCCCGCCGGGTCCAGAAGGCCTGGGCGGACAAGATCCCTGCGTGAGACCCCGCGATGTTCTTCCGTCAAGCCCAATCCGACATCCCCTCGATCGACCTCGGTTTCCAGGCGGCCCAGTACGAACGCGTTCAGCTGCAGCCCGCCGGCCGCCCAGCCCCCATGCTGCGCGAGCGGCCGCTGCCCGCCGTCAAGAAGCTGGGCAGCGCCGATCTGCACTGGCTGCCCGCCCTGGCCGATCTGCTGATCGACAACGTGCACCACGGCGCCAGCCTGGGCTTTCTTGCACCACTGTCGCGCTATGCCGCGCTGGACTACTGGCACGCGGTGTTCGCGCGCCTGGGTCCGCGCCACCATCTGTGGATCGCCTGTGAGGACGAGCAGCCCTCGCAGCTGCTGGGTGTGGCGCAGCTGTCGATGTGCCCCTTGGCCAACGCCCACCATCGCGGTGAGGTCCAGGGCCTGATGGTGCACAGCCAGTCGCGTGGCCGTGGCATCGCCAGCCGCCTGATGAGCCGGCTGGAATGCGCCGCCTTGGCCCAGGGGCGCACCCTGCTGGTGCTGGACACGCCCGCCGGCTCGCAGGCGGAAGCGGTGTATGCGCATCTGGGCTGGGTGCGTGCCGGCGAGGTGCCCGATTACGACGCCAGCGCCGACGGCCAGCTGCACAGCACCGCGCGCTACTACAAGCGCCTGCAGATGCCCTGAAGAGGGCTCAGCGAGCGAGGCGCAGCAGTTTGCCGCTGTCGGTCAGCAGCAGCAGCGCGCCATCCGGCGCCTGGCGCACATCGCGGAAGCGCTCGCCCAGGCTGGCAAACATCGCTTCACGCGCGAGCACGCTGTTGCCGGACAGTGTCAGACGCCACAAAGCCTGGCCGGCGAGTGCGCCGGAGAACAGCTGACCCTGCCACTCAGGAAACATGCGGCCGGTGTAGAACAGCAGGCCGGACGGCGCGATCGAGGTGGGAACCCAGAACGTCTGCGGTTCGGCATAACTTGGGGCATGCACGCCCCCGCCGATGCGGCAGGCCTCGCCCACCGGGTCGCCGTAGTTGCAGCCATAGCTGCGCAGCGGCCAGCCGTAGTTGCCGCCAGCCCGCGCGATATTGATCTCGTCACCGCCCTGCGGGCCATGCTCGCTGAGCCACAGCTCGCCGGTCTGCGGATGGATGGCCGCGCCTTGCGGATTGCGGTGGCCGCGGCTCCAGATGCCGGGCAAGGCGCCTGCGCTCCAGACCGGGTTGTCGGACGGCAGGCTGCCATCGCGCTGGATGCGCACCACCTTGCCCAGCGTCTGCGCCAGATCCTGCGCCGGGCTGCCCTGCTGACGCTCGCCCAGCGTGATGAACAGGCTCTTGTCCGCGGCGAAGGCCAGGCGCGCCCCGTAATGACCACTGCCCCCCACCTTGGGCCGCTGGCGGAAGATCACGCTCCAATCCTGCAGCGCATTGCCCACCAGCCGCGCGCGCGCCACTGCGGTGCCGCTGCGCCCGGCCTCGGCGCCGCTGCCGGGCTCGGAGTAGCTCAGATAGACCCAGGGGCTGCTGGCGAAGTCCGGGTCCAGCGCCACATCGAGCAGACCGCCCTGGCCAGCCGCATCGACCGCGGGCAAGCCGCTGAGCGTGGCCAGCAGGCTCTTGCCGTCCGCACTGAGGCGCAGCAGCGTGCCGCCGCGCTGCGTGATCAGCAGACCGCCATCTGGCAAGACTGCCAGCGCCCAGGGACTGGCCAGACCCGTGCGCAAAGTGCTGAGTTGCGGCGGGCCGCCCGGTGCCGGTGCCGGTGCCGGTGCCGGTGCCGGTGCGGGTGCCGGTGCGGGTGCGGGTGCGGGTGCGGGTGCTGGCGCAGGTGGAGGTGCCGGCTCACTGCCACCACCACCGCCCCCACAGGCCACGCCAAACAGTGGCAACACGGCGGCACAAAGCAGGGAGCGGCGGGAAACAGCAGCGGGCATGGGGGACTCCTGAGCTTTCTGGCGCCGCCAGTCTAGGACGGGTGGCGCAGGCCGGCTGCTGCCTTTGCACCCTGTTACCCCAGCCGGGCGTGCGCGTCTCAGAGGCATCGAGAAGCTCGTCCGGTCGCTTCGGGCCCGGGGCGCTTGCGCGCCGCCAGCGTTGACGCCCCGCCACCCCGGCCCCTACACTGGAGCCCGGATTCAGGAGAGTGCCGCCGCCCCGTGCGACGGCCGCCGAAGGCGCAAGCTCCCATACTCGCTCAGGCCCCGTACTGGATCCGTCAACAAGCCGAATGCTGGAGAGCGTGGTCAGTCAGCTGACCGCCGCCGAAGGAGCAAGGCCGCCATCGGGTGATGGCCGGCTGAATCTCTCAGGTACCGAGGACAGCGGGAGCGGCGCGCGTTTGGCGCTGCACGCTTTCCATGGACTCCTACCGTGTCCCGGGCCTGTGCACGCCTGCGCGTGGATCGCGTGAAGGAGTGCTTTTCCATGCACATCATCGTTCTCGGCGCCGGCGTCACCGGCATCACCTCGGCCTGGTACCTGCGTCAGGCCGGCCATGAAGTCACCGTCATCGAACGCCAGCCCGCTGCCGGGCTGGAAACCAGCTTTGCCAACGGCGGACAGATCTCGGTCTCGCATGCCGAACCCTGGGCCAATCCCGGTGCACCGCTGAAGGTGCTGAAGTGGCTGATGAAGGAGGACGCGCCGCTGCTGTTCCGCCTGCGCGCCGACCCCGCGCAATGGCGCTGGGGCCTGGCCTTTCTGCGCGAATGCCTGCCGGGCCGCACCGCACACAACATCCGCAACATCGTCAGCCTGGGCCTTTACAGCCGCGCCAAGCTGCGCGAGCTGCGTGCCCAGCTTGGCCTGCAGTACGAGCAACTGGACAAGGGCATCCTGCACTTCTACACCAGCGAGGCTGAGTACGCGGCAGCACAGGAGCCGGCGCGCATCATGCGCGAGCAGGGCTGCGAGCTGGACATGAAGACGCCCGATGAATGCGTGGCCATCGAGCCGGCGTTGGCGCAATGCCGCGCGCGCATCGTCGGCGGTAGCATGACGCCCAGCGACGAATCCGGCGATGCTCACCGGTTCACGCAGTCCCTGGCCGAGCGCTGCGCGGCAGCCGGCGTGAAGTTCCGCTACGAGACGCGCGTGCTGGGCTTCGCGCGGCACGGCGACACCATCGACGAGGTGATCTGCGCGGATGCCGCCGGGGTGGTGCAGCGTCTCAAGGCCGATCGCTATCTGCTGTGCCTGGGCTCGTTCAGCCGCGCCTTCGCCCGCGAGTTGGGGGTGGATCTCAACATCTATCCGGCCAAGGGCTACTCGGTGACGCTGCCGGTGACCGCAGCCGAGCACAGCTACCAGGTCTCACTGACCGACGATGAGTACAAGCTGGTGTTCTCACGCCTGGGCGACCGCCTGCGCATCGCGGGCACGGCTGAACTGAATGGCTACGACACGCAGCTGAACCTGCGCCGCTGCGAAGCGATCCTGCGCCGCACCCGCGAGCTGTTCCCGCAGATGAGCGACGGCAGCGGAGCGCAGTTCTGGACCGGTCTGCGTCCGGCGACGCCGTCCAACCTGCCGTATATCGGCCGCAGCCGCGTCAGCAATCTGTTTCTCAACACTGGCCACGGCACGCTGGGCTGGACCCACAGCTGCGGCTCGGGGGCGGCCATTGCCGACATCGTCAGCGGCCGGCAACCCGCGCTGGACTATGCCTTCACCGGCCTGCCGGTGCAGCGCGGCTTTGTGGCGGCGCAAGCCAGCGCTTGATCCTGGCGCGGCCCTCTTGCTGCGCCCTGCCGCTTGCCCTACGCTGACACGCGGGCCAGGACACTAGGGCCTGTTAGCACTACGGCCACGGGTCGCGTTGCCGGCCAGAAAAGCCGCAGGCAAGGCGCAAACCGCAGCCGGGTTGGACACCCGGCGAGGATTTGCAACGCCGCTTGCGGCTTTTCTGGTAACAACCCTGCGGGAAGGTTCGCCCAGGCGGGCCTTCGCGGCCCATTGCCGTAGTGTTAACAGGCCCTTGCCCTGGCCCCGCCCGTGAGAGCTTCAGCAAGACCGAAGGAGTGCGCCATGCCAGACCAGCCCCAAGCCGCCCCCGTCGTCAGCCCGCTCAGCGGCGCCGAGCTTCACCCGGGGATCGCCAGGCTGCGCACTGTCGCCGTGGTCGGGCCGGCGGGCGCAGGCAAGACCAGCTTGCTCGAAGCCCTGCTGCTGCAGGCTGGCGCCATCGCCACCGCGGGCTCGGTGGAGCGCGGCAACACCGTCAGTGACCACGATCCGCTGGAGCGCCGCCTGCAGCACTCGCTGCAGGCCTCGGTGCTGCATATGGATCATGCGGGCCTGCGCATCCACGCGGTGGACACCCCGGGTGCGCCCGACTTTATCGGCCAGGCCCTGCCGGCGCTGGAGGCCGCAGATACCGCGGTGGTGGTGATCAACGCGCAGAACGGCATCGAGCTGATGGCCTCGCGCATGCTGGAGACCGCGGCCGCGCGCGGGCTGTGCCGGCTGATCGTGGTGAACCGGATTGATGTGCCAGGGCTTGACCTGCCGGGTCTGCTGGCCGCACTGCAGCAGACCTTCGGCCGCGAATGCCTGCCATTGAATCTGCCGGCCGACGGTGCCACTCGCGTGCTGGACTGTTTCTTCACCACCGAGGGCAGCAGTGACTTCTCGTCCCCCGAGGCGGCGCACCGCGCCTTGGTGGAGCAGGTGGTGGAGGTCGACGCCGGTTTCGTCGAGCGCTACCTCAACGAAGGCGATGTCGATCCGCGCGAGCTGCATGCGCCGCTGGAACAGGCGCTGCGCGAGGGCCACCTGATTCCGGTTTGCTTCACCTCGGCCAAGACGGGCGCCGGCGTGGCCGCACTGCTGGACGTGATCGAGCGCCTGCTGCCCAATCCGGCCGAGGGCAATCCGCCGCAGTTCCTGTCAGGCGAAGGCGCGGCGGCGGTGCCGATCACTGCACGACCAGATCCCGAGGCGCATGTGCTGGCCCATGTGTTCAAGATCAACGCCGATCCTTACCTGGGCAAGCTGGCCGTGCTGCGCGTGCACCAGGGCACGCTCAGGCGCAATGCCCAGCTCTTCGTCGGCCATGCGCGCAAGCCTTTTCGCGTCGCCCATCTCTTCATGCTGCAGGGCAAGGAGCATGTGGAGATCGAGCAGGCGCTGCCAGGCGATCTGTGCGCCATCGCCAAGGTCGATGAGCTGCACTATGACGCCGTGCTGCACGACGCCCAGGAGGACGAGCACATCCATCTGGCGCCGCTGGACTTCCCGGTGCCGGTGCATGGCTTGGCGGTCAGCCCCGTGCGCCATGGCGATGAACAACGTCTGTGGGAGATCCTGCATCGCCTGGTCGACGAGGACCCCTGCCTGAAGGTGGAGCATGTGGGCGCCACCAACGAGACCCTGATCTACGGCCTGGGTGAGCTGCATCTGCGCATGCTGCTGGAGCGTCTGCGCGACAGCTACAAGTTCGAGGTGCAGACGCAGCCGCCGCGCATCGCCTACCGCGAGACGATTGCCGCGCCCGCTGAAGGCCACTACCGCCACAAGAAGCAGAGCGGCGGTGCCGGCCAGTTCGGTGAAGTCTGGCTGCGCGTCGAACCGCTGGCGCGCGGCGCGGGCTTTGAGTTCGTCGATGCGGTCAAGGGCGGCACCATCCCCGGCCAGTTCATGCCGGCGGTCGAGAAAGGCGTGCGTGCCGCGCTGGCCAGCGGCGCGGTGGCCGGCTTTCCGCTGGTGGACCTGCGAGTGACCGTCTTCGACGGCAAGCACCATTCGGTGGACAGCAAGGAAATCGCCTTCGTCACCGCCGGCCAGCGGGCGCTGATTGCAGCGGTGAAGGAAGCCCGGCCCGTCGTGATTGAGCCGCTGGTGCATGTGGAAATCCTGGCGCCCGAGGCGGCGATGGGCGACATCACCGGCGACCTGGCCTCACGCCGCGGCCAGGTCAACGGCACCCGTGCCGCCGTACCCGGTGTGATCACCGTGCAAGGGGTGGCGCCGCTAGCGGAGCTGGCCAGCTACCAGACGCGCCTGAACGCGATAACGGCCGGCCAAGGCCGCTACACCATCGCGCTATCGCACTACGAGGCGGTGCCGCCGCATGTGCAGACCCAGCTGATGTCGAGCTACAAGGTCAAGGACGAGGACTGAGCAGCCCCGGGCCTCAGCGCTGGGCGCTTGAGGCGGCCGCACCAGCCGAGGCTGCCGCAGCCCTGGACTGGGCACGCCAGCGCTCCAGCTGGGCCAGCCATTCGGTCCAGTCCTGCGGGCCGCTGTCGTAGCGCTGCTTCAGGTTGTTCAGCACATTGCCCCAGGCACGGTCGAAGTACGCGTAGGCCTTGTCCCACTCGCCCCCGTCGCCCCAGCCGGTGTGGTGCAGCGTCACCCGTGTCTGGCCCTCGCCAGCGGGCTCGAATCGAACCGTGACGAAGGTGCGCTGCGCACGCACCTGCGGCAGATGGGGTGGCGCGTTCCAGTCGAAGCTGATCATCTTCATCGGCTGCAGGGCCATGAAACGCATGTCGTCGGCGCCCTTGTTGCCGGGGGTGGCGCCCGGGTCCATATAGATCTGGAAGGCGCCACCGACCTTGGGCTCGATCCTGGCGTCCGGCGCAAAGAAGGCGACGATGCCCTCGCGCGTGGTCCAGCTCTGCCAGGCTTGCTCCAGGCTGGCCTTGATGATCACTTCTTTATCAAGCGCTCGTTCGAGCGCATGGGCTGGCGACAGGCTGGCCAGCAGCAGAAACAGAGCGAAAAGCTGACGCACTTGCATGGGCACCTCACTGAAGATGGCGCCTCGGCGCCTCGGCTTGGGTGAACGCAGCTTTATCATACGGGCATGTCAATCGCCCCCCGGGATGTCGCCCAGATCCGCTTGGACAACGCGATGTTCCTGTTCGAAGAATTCGTCACCGCGACGATCAAGCATCCCGATGCCGCCACCCTGCGCGGGCTGGAGCGCCGCTTTGCCGAGCGCCTGCAGATCCAGCCCAGCTACTGGAGCCAGATCAAGAGCCGCTCGCGCCAGATCGGCGAGAGGCTGGCGCGCCAGTTCGAGCAGCTCTGCCACAAGCCCACGGGCTGGATGGACCAGGAGCATCGGCTGGCCGGCGCTGCGGCCGCGCCCGCGCCGGACGAGGCCACGCCCAGCGTGCCGCAGGACGACGATGAACGCTTCATCGTCGGCCTCGTGCTCACCTACTACCGGCGCCACCCGCAGCGTGCACGCACGCGCCTGCTGGATCTGCTGGGCGAGGTGCTGACGCCCAGCGCCGCAGCCGTACCGCCGGCATCTGCTGCTGCGCCCGCAGGCAAGGTAGCTGCCAAGCCGGCGTCAGCGCCCAAGGCCTCACCAGCCGCCGACGATGCCGTGGACGCCTGGCGGCGCCTGCAGCAAGGCATCGCGCCGCTCAAGGGCAAGAAGTGACCCCCTAGTTCAACGGAACGGGTCTCGATAAAAAACACTTGCGCAAGATAATCAATCGTTTATCATTTGCGCAAGTCACGGCATGGTTCTCCGTGGCGAAGCTTCACCTATCAGCCCAACGCCTCAACCCGGAGCCCCGGCTTCGCGGCACTGCCGGAGAGCGCTGACGCCAGAACCAGGCTCAGCGACTCACGCCAGCCGCCCGCGACGCACCGCCGGCTCCGACACCGCCCCACCCGGGAGCGGAGTTTTCCTGGCCTCGCCCTTCGCGTCAGCGCGCCGGCAGGCATCCGCAGTCGTCATCGTCATCAACACGCCCACGGGGCACTGCCGTCGCGCCGCCGCGCATCGGTTCAGCCGCCGCATGGCTACGCCGACACAGACGTCATGTCCAACAAGCAAGAACGCGGACCATTTCAGTGGCCCGCAAGGAGTTCAGTCCTATGGCCCAGTTCATTTCACCGCGCCCGCTGCGCCTGCAGCAGAGCAAGCCGCGCAATCCCCTGGTGGCACCCAGCCTGATGCGTCAGGCCGGCCGCCACGGCGGTGCGCAAAAGACCCAGCGCCAGAGCGCGCAACGCGCGCTGCGACAGGAGTTGCAGCGTCACAGCGATCAAAGCCCCTGAACCGGGGCAGAAACACCGGGAGAGAAAGACATGACACGCATCCACACCCTGCGTCAGTGGCCCGAGCCGGCCCTGGCTGCCCCCCTCGGCTGGCGCCGCCGCACAGCGCGCACACTGCTCCGCGCCAGCCTGGGATTGACCCAGTTGGCAGTCCGGCTGAGCCTGGTGCCGGCACGCAAGCACCGTGCGCCGCCCGAGATCGAGTTCTATGCCGAGGCCGGCGCACCCGAGGGCGCGCTGTACGTCGACGGACACTTGATCGGCACCTTGCCTGGCGTGACGCGGTTGTAATGCACGCTTTGCAGCAGTGCGGGGTGGGAGCGATTCAAGTCGCTGCGGTGGACGTCGATATACGATTACCGCCACCGCGAAACGAAAGCGCATGAACGCTCCCGCCCCCTTCCAGCCTTTGCGTCGGGCCCTGCCGGACCTGGCAGCGTGGACAGCCTGCTTCCGGGACACCGAGATCCCGGTGCTGGCGTCCACGGCCGAATCGTTGGAGCTGATGCGCGCGAACGAGGACGAAGTCGACGCCAACAGCCTGGGCGAGATCATCGCCACCGACCCGCTGATGACGCTCAAGGTGCTGGCCTACGCGGCAGCCCATCGCTCCAGCCGCCTGGTGACCGACGCCGAGACCGTGACGGCCGCGCTGGTGCTGATGGGCATCACACCCTTCTTCAACGCCTTCGGTCCGCAGCCGACTGTCGAGGACAGGCTGAGCGACCAACCCGAAGCGCTGGCCGGCCTGCAGCGCGTGCTGCGCCGCGCCGACCGTGCGGCGCGCTTCGCACTTGCGTTTGCCGTGCATCGGCTCGACCATGACGCCGCGGTGATCCACAGCGCAGCGATGCTGCACGATTTCGCCGAGATGCTGCTGTGGTGCCATGCGCCCGAGCTGGCGCTGGATGTCCGCCATCGCCAGCAGGCCGATCGCCACCTGCGCAGCGCCGCCGTGCAGCGTCAAGTGCTCAATGTCGACCTGAGCGACCTTGAGCAATCCTTGATGCATGCCTGGCACCTGCCCGAACTGCTGACCCACATCACCAACGACAAGCGGGATCACGACCCGCAGGTGCAGACGGTGAAGCTGGCCGTGCGCCTGGCGCGGCACACCGCCGATGGCTGGGACGACGCCGCGGTGCCGGACGATGTCACCGCTATCGCCCAGTTGCTCAATATGGGTATCGAGCCGACCAAGCACTTGCTGGAAGAGCTGGACTGAGAGCGGCCCTGGCCCGGCAGCGGCGACCATCCGCTGCCTTAGACTGCCCCCCATGGCAGGCCCCACCCTCGACTTTTGGCAACGCCGCTTCGAATCCGGGCAGACGCCCTGGGACCGCGGCGACCCGCACCCGCAACTGGCGCGCTGGCTCGATCAGCGGCTGATCACGGCCGAGCACCAGGTGCTGGTGCCGGGCTGCGGTAGCGGCCATGAGTTGCTGGCCCTGGCGCAGGCCGGGGTACGCAGCCTGGGTCTGGACTATGCGCCGGCGGCCGTCTCAGCAGCGCGCCAGCGCCTGTCTGATTCAAGGTTGACCCTGGCTGCGGTTGAGCAGGCCGATGTGCTGCACTGGCACCCGGAGGCTCCACTGCAGCGGATCTATGAACAGACATGCCTGTGTGCGCTGCACCCCGACCACTGGGGACGTTATGCGCAACAGCTGCATGCCTGGCTCGCGCCGGGCGGCCTGCTGCTGGCCTTGTTCATGCAGGCGCGGCGCGCCAGCGCTGACGAGGGCCTCGTCGAGGGGCCGCCCTACCACTGCGACATCAACGCCATGCGAGCGCTGTTCCCGGCGGAGCACTGGGAGTGGCCGGCACCCCCTTATGTCGGCGTCGCGCACGCCCAGGGCTGGCACGAGTTGCCGGTGGTGCTGCGGCGGCGCTGAGCACGCCGCCAGCGCCTCACAGCGGCACGGCCGTGGTTTTCTTGACGCGGTCCAGCACGAAGCTGGTCTTGCAGTCCTGCACGCTCGGATGCTTGAGCAGGGTCTCGCTGATGAAGCGCGCATAGTGCGCCATGTCCTGCACCATGACGCGCAGCAGGTAGTCCATCTCGCCGGTCAGCGCAGCGCATTCCACCACCTCGGGCCAGGTCTGCACGGCGGCCTTGAAGAGATCCATCGGATTGCGCTTGTGGCTCTCGGTGTGCTTTTCCAGGCGGACGTTCAGATACGCCGTCAGGCCCAGCCCCACGCGCTCGGGCGAAACCAGGGCGACATAGGCGGCAATCACGCCGGCCTCCTCAAGACGACGCACACGGCGCAACACGGCCGAGGCCGAGAGATTGACTTCCGCCGCCAAGGCGTCATTGGTCAGCCGGCCATCGACCTGCAAAACCTTGAGCAGGCGCCGATCTATCGCATCAAGCTGGATTTCATTGGGCATGCATCACATTTTGCAAGAAAGCTGCGCCAATAGGACAAATGACGCTTGAAGTCGCATGATTCCTGCGCGGTGCGAGACCTACAGTCTTGATCCATCGCAAGACCGGCAACAGGAGACACGCATGGCCGCTTTCACCCCCTGGGACAACCCGATGGGCACCGATGGATTCGAGTTCATCGAGTTCGCCGCCCCCGATCCGGCCGCACTGGGCCACCTGTTCGAGACCATGGGCTTCACCGCCGTGGCCAAGCACCGCCACAAGAGCGTGACGCTGTACCGCCAAGGCGGTGTCAACTTCATCATCAACGCCGAGAGCGACTCTTTCGCGCAGCGCTTCGCGCGCCTGCACGGGCCGTCGATCTGCGCGATTGCCTTCCGCGTCAAGGATGCCGCCAGCGCCTATCAGCGCGCGCTGGAACTGGGCGCCTGGGGCTTTGACAACAAGGCCGGCCCGATGGAGCTGAACATTCCGGCCATCAAGGGCATCGGCGATTCGCTGATCTATTTCGTCGACCGCTGGCAAGGCAAGAACGGCGCTACCCCTGGCTCGATCGGCAACATCAGCATCTACGACGTCGACTTCGTGCCGCTGCTCGACGCCGCAGGCCAGCCGGTCAACGCGAACCCGGTGGGCCATGGCCTGACCTATATCGACCACCTGACGCACAACGTCTTCCGTGGACGCATGAAGGAGTGGGCCGAGTTCTATGAGCGCTTCTTCAACTTCCGCGAAGTGCGCTACTTCGACATCGAAGGCAAGCTGACCGGCCTGAAGAGCAAGGCCATGACCAGCCCCTGCGGCAAGATCCGCATCCCGATCAACGAGAGCAGCGACGACAAGAGCCAGATCGCCGAGTACCTGGACCTGTATCACGGCGAGGGCATCCAGCACGTCGCCCTGGGCACCGACAACATCTACGCCACGGTCGAGAGCATGAACGGCAGCGGCGTGGTGTTCCAGGACACCATCGACACCTATTTCGACCTGATCGACAAGCGCCTGCCCGGCCATGGTGAATCGGTCGAGAACCTGCGGCGCCTGCGCATCCTGATCGACGGCGCAGCGCACCTGGGCGCCGAGAAGGAACTGCTGCTGCAGATCTTCACCAAGGAGGTGATCGGGCCGATCTTCTTCGAGCTGATCCAGCGCAAGGGCAATGAAGGTTTCGGCGAGGGCAACTTCAAGGCCCTGTTCGAGAGCATCGAGCTCGACCAGATCCGTCGTGGCGTGCTGAAGGACGAGCCGACTTCGGCCTGATCGGCCTCAGCCGCCCTTCGACAAGGCCCCACCCGTTGTTGCTGCAAGGGGCGGGGCTTTTTCTTGCCGTTTCAGCGGCCTGCTGCCAAGCCTTCGGCTTCGTCCAAGCGCTGCAGCACCAGCGCGTAGCTCTGTGGCGCAAACGCCAGCCCGAGGTGGCCAAGGTGCGGCAGCAGGCTGACCCGTGCGCCTGACAACACGGCAGTCTCGGCCGGAAACACGATCTGATCTTCGCGGCTGTAGACGCAGTCGAACTGCTGATACAGCGCCGTCGACTCCTGGGCCGCGAGGCCGCTCAACCATGGGCTGTCGCGTCGCATCTGCCGACCGTTGGTGGTGTGCGAGAGATGGGCCAGCAGGGTGCCGGCGTGCGGTGTTCCCAGAGTCACGACGGCCTGCACCCGACCCGCCCGCCCATGGCGGCGCAGCCAGGCACGCGCGGCAAGCCCGCCCATGCTGTGGCCCACGATCAACGGCGGGCAGCCCGGGCTCGCACGCTCCAAGGCTTGAAGCGCCGCCTCAATCGAATCGGCATAGGCATCGATGCTGCCGTAGGCGGGCTCCAGCGTCAGCGCGATGAAGGGGTTGTCGCGCGCTCTCAGCATCCGCATCCAGGGGTTCCACAGACCGCGATTGCAGCTGAAGCCATGGAGGAGCAGCACGCCGGGCTTGCCGCTGGCCTCGGGCAGATGATCCGCCTGCGCCGTTGATGCAAAGGGCTGGCTCCAACTGAAGACACGCTCGCAGACCCAGACCTCCGTCCACCAGGCCTGCAAGGCCGGCAGCCAGCGCTGCGGCGCCAGCAGATGGGGGACAAGGAAGCGCGGCAGCATCAACAGGGCCCAGCCCCAGCCGACCAGCAGCAGCCAGCCCAGCCCTTCAGCGATGCCCCGGCCAGACCGCCAGCACCACAGCAGGACCGCCAGGCACGCCGCGACGCGCAGCAAGGCCATCAGTTGTTGCAGACGCGCGTTCATTGACCGTCCCCTCCGTCTTGAGCGGTCAGTGTAGACGGCACAATCAGGCGATGAACTGCCCGACACGCCGATGAGCCAGCCCGTCCCAGAGCAGATCCTCGACTGGCTGCAACATGTGGCCGAGCAGCGGCGACTGCGCAAGGTCACCCCGGGGCTGGAGCATGATGTGGAGCGGCTCAAGCTCTATCAACAGCAGCGCTTCACGCGCAGTTATGGCGATCTGCTGGCCAACCCGCGCTATGCCGCAGCGGCGCACTTCTTTCTGGAAGAACTGTATGGGCCGGGCGACTTCACCCGCCGTGATGCGCAATTCGCGCGCGTGGTGCCGGCGCTGGCTCGGCTCTTCCCAAGCGAGGTGGTCGCGACCGTGGCCCACCTGGCCGAGCTGCATGCGATTTCTGAGCGGCTGGATACCGAGATGGCGCGGCATCTGAAGGGCGCACCGCCCGACCCGACACGCTACGCACGCGCCTGGCAGGCGACCCGGCTGCCGGAACTGCGCCAACAGCAGATCGACCTGACCCTGGCGGTGGGCCAGGCCCTGGAGGGCTACACCCGCAAGCCGCTGCTGCGCCAGGCGCTGCGCATGATGCGCGCCCCGGCGACTGCTGCCGGGCTGAGCGAGCTGCAGCACTTCCTTGAGACCGGTTTTGACACCTTCAAGGCCATGAAGGGCGCGCAGCAATTCCTGGCGACGGTTCGACAGCGTGAGGAAAGCCTCGCGAGTGCCTTGTTTGCCTGTGATCCCGAGGCTCTGGCAGGCGCTTGTCCCCCAGGTGACGATCCATTGGGGCAATTACCCTAACCTGCGTGGGCGGCCTGCCACGACGATGCATGGGTAGATAAAACAGGCGCTACAGACGCCAAGGAGACATGGTGCAGGACTTGGCGCAAGCGACGTTGAAGACATCCTCGGCCGAGGGCTCGGCGGCCAAACCTTGGCTGCAGTCCTACCCACCGGGTATTCCCCACGAGATCGACGCCAGCGAGTACAGCTCGCTGGTCGAGTTGCTCGAGGAAGCATTCCGCAAGCACGCGGCGCGTGACGCTGCGGTCTGCATGGACCAGCGCCTGACCTTCGGCCAGATCGACAGCATGTCGCAGTCACTCGGTGCCTGGTTGCAGTCGCGTGGCCTGGAGCGCGGCGCCCGCGTCGCCATCATGATGCCCAATGTGCTGCAGTACATGGTGGCGATTGCAGCCATCTTGCGCGCCGGCTACACCGTCGTGAACGTGAACCCGCTCTACACGCCCCGCGAGCTGGAGCATCAGCTCAAGGATTCGGGAGCCCAGGCCATCGTCATCCTTGAGAACTTCGCGATGACGCTGGAGGAAGTCATCGACCAGACCGAAGTCAAGCATGTGGTGCTGGCTTCGCTTGGCGACCTGCTGGGTTGGTGGCGTGGGCCGATGATCAATTTTGCGATCCGGCACCTGAAGAAGATGGTGCCCGAGTTCCGCCTGCCCACAGACAAGGGGCGCTGTGTCGTGCGCTTCAACCGTGCGCTGGACGAAGGCTCTCGGCTGCATCTGCGCAAGGTCGAGATCGGTCCGAACGATGTGGCCTTCCTCCAGTACACCGGAGGTACGACCGGCCTGTCGAAGGGAGCCACGCTGATTCACCGCAACGTCGTGGCCAACATCCTGCAAGCCGAGGCCTGGTTCAAGCCCATGCTGGACAAGGTGGGCAATAAGCAGTTCACGACAGTGTGCGCCCTGCCGCTGTATCACATCTTCGCGCTGACGGCCTGCTACATGCTGGGCGCCCGGCAGGGCATGATGAACCTGCTGATTCCGAATCCGCGTGACTTCTCAGGCTTTGTCGCAACGCTGCAGAAGTACCGCGTGCACATGTTCCCAGCCGTCAACACACTGTTCAATGCCCTGGCGGCCGAGCCTGCCTTCGCCAAGCTCGACTTCAGCGAGCTGGTGATTTCAAACGGCGGCGGCATGGCAGTGCAGCAAGCGACGGCTGAAAAGTGGTTGAAGATCACCGGCTGTCCGGTGGTCGAGGGCTATGGGCTTTCAGAGACCTCGCCTGTGGCCACCATCAATCGGTTGGACATCCATGAGTTCAACGGCTCGATCGGCTTGCCGATGCCCTCGACCGACATCGCCATCCGCGACGACGACGGGCGGGATGTCCCGCTCGGTGAACGCGGCGAAATCTGCATCCGCGGCCCGCAGGTGATGGCCGGCTATTGGAACCGCCCGGAGGAGACTGCGAACGTCATGTATCCCGATGGCTTTTTCAAGAGCGGCGACATCGGCGTGATGGACGCGCAGGGCTACACACGGATCGTCGACCGCAAGAAGGACATGATCCTGGTCTCTGGATTCAACGTCTATCCGACCGAGATCGAGCAGGTCGTCAGCATGCACCCAGGTGTGCTGGAGTGCGCGGCGGTAGGCATTCCGGACGCACGCTCCGGCGAATCGGTGAAGCTGTACGTGGTCAAGCAAGACCCGACCCTCGCTGAAGAGGATCTCACCGCCTTCTGCCACGACCAATTGACCGCTTACAAGCGCCCCAAGTACATCGAGTTCCGCGACGAACTGCCGAAGAGCAACGTCGGCAAGATCCTGCGCCGCGAGCTGCGCAGCAGCTCTGACTGATGCTCGGGCATCAAGAGGCAAAGACCTTCGCTGACGCGCGCGCATGAGCGTCAGTGCTGCTCTTCCAGCGGGCGTGCATGTGCTGGAACGGGGCTGGCTGTCTTCGAACTCGATCCTGCTTGGGGGTGATGCTCGCGGGACAGTGCTGGTCGACACCGGCTACTGCACCCACGCAGATCAAACCGCAGCGCTGGTCGCCCAAAGTTTGGCAAGCAACGGCTCAACCCTGCGTCTGATCGTCAACACCCATCTGCATTCAGATCACTGTGGCGGCAACGCACGCCTGCTCGAACTCCACCGATGTCCGGTCTGGATTCCGCCTGGCGACTACGTTCACATCGAGAACTGGAACGAAGCACGGCTGAGCTTTCAGCTCACCGGGCAGCAATGTCCTCGCTTCAAGCCCACAGCAGCACTGACACCAGGCTCGGTGCTGGAGCAAGCGGGGCTGGGCTGGGAGGTTCATGCAGCGCCGGGACATGACCCCCATGCGATTCTGCTGTTCGAGCCTCTCAGCCGAACGCTCATCTCAGCCGACGCCCTCTGGGAGCATGGCTTCGGGATCGTCTTCCCTGAGATCGCCGGCGAGCCTGGATTTGACGAAGTCGAAGCCACACTGGACCTGATCGAAAGGCTCGCGCCCGCCATCGTCATCCCGGGGCATGGGCCGGTGTTTGCCGATGCGACTCGCGCCATAGCTGAAGGCCGCCAGAAGCTGGCCTTCTTCCGCAAGAACCCTGACCGGCACGCCAGGCATGCCGCCAAGGCCTTGATCGTCTTTCACCTGCTTGAAGTCGGCCAGCAAGACCGGAACGTTTTGAGCGATTGGCTGCAGCGAACGCCGATCCACTGCCAATTGCACCGACGCTTCTATGCGGCCGTGGCGAACGATTCATGGACCGCGGAGCTTTTGCAGGAGCTTAGCCACGCCGGCGTCATTGCCGTCGATGGCGATCGCATTGGGATCGCGCCGTAATGCAGCCTCAGGCAGGGCATGAGGCTGGGGCTACCAAGAGTAACTGGCCCGCAAAAACGCAAAAACCCCGCCTTGTTTAGAAGCGGGGTTTTGCGTACCAAACTGCGGTGAGCGGTTTGGAGAATATTAGCCTGACGATGACCTACTTTCACACGGGAATCCGCACTATCATCGGCGCTGAGTCATTTC
>JACDQM010000145.1 GCA_015657635.1 Roseateles sp. | reverse complement strand
GAAGAAGGCTGCCGCTCCTGCTAAGAAGGCTGCTGCACCGAAGAAGGCTGCTGCTCCTGCTAAGAAGGCTGCTGCACCGAAGAAGGCTGCCGCTCCTGCCAAGAAGGCTGCTGCGCCGAAGAAGGCCGCTGCTCCTGCCAAGAAGGCTGCCGCGCCCAAGAAGGCCGCCGCTCCTGCCAAGAAGGCTGCCGCACCCAAGAAGGCCGCTGCCAAGCCTGCTGCCGCCGCCAAGCCGCCAGCAAAGAAGGCTGCCAAGAAGCCTGCTGCGAAGAAGGCCCCTGCCCCTGCCCCTGCTGCTCCTGCAGCAGCGAAGCCTGCGGCTGCGGCCCCGGCTGCCAAGACGGCTCTGAGCCCTCAGGCTGCCTGGCCTTTCCCGACTGGCAACAAGCCCTGATCGGGCAGGAGTCTCGACTCCCTCAAACCCGGCTTCGGCCGGGTTTTTTTATGTCCGTTGGCGGCCCGCCCCGGTGACGGGGCCTGCCGCCTGGCTTTCTGAGAGCGGTGGCCTGCGGCCGGCCGCAGCCAGTGCCGTCAGGGGTGGAATATCTCGATGCTGTAGCCGCTGACGCGCTGCGCACCGGTGCTGAAGATGATCTGCAGGATCTCCTCGGCGTTGCCGCCGATGCTGCTGCCTGCCGTCAGGTTGAAGTCCGCAGGTGCCAGCATGCGCCGTGCGATGACGGCGCCGTTGCCGTCGGTCAGACTCAGGTCGACCCACGGCAAGGCCACGGCATAGGCGGCCTTGTTGTGCAGATTGATGCGCAGCTTGTAGTTGTTGCCGTTGCCGGCCACGGTCAGGGCACTGTTCTCGACTGTCAAGGTGTCGATGCGCCGCCACGCCTTCAGCTCGCAGCCGGTCGCTGCGCAGAAGGCCTGCAGTGCAGGGGCAGCCTGTGGAAAGAGGGCATGCAGCGCATCCCGGAACTGCCAGGTCAGTTGCGCGCTCAACAAGCCGCTTAGCAGGAGGGCGGCAACGGCAAGCGAGGCGCGCACTGCGGGCCGCTGCCAGCGTGAAGCCACCTCGGCCTGGCGCAGGAAGCCGGCACTCACAAGGGGATCGCTCACAGGCTCGGCATTCGCCGGCGCACCGGCTGCTTCTGCGGCAGCCGCTGTGCTGTCGGGCTCGCTGAGGGCAGCGATCGGCGTGGTGGCGATTACATGAGTGGCGGGCTCTTCCGGGCGGCTGTCTTCTACCCAGTAGGGCTCACGGCGCCCGGCCGGACGAATGGCTTCGCTGTCTGCCATCGCCGCAGGCGCCTCTGGCTCGAGCTCGACATCCAGCGCTTTCGCTGGCTCGGCATGGTCAGCTTCCTCGCGCGCCGCAACGGTGTCCTCCCGCGTCATGGCCCAGGTGACAACGTCGTCGCGCTGCGGTGCGGCTTCGATGGCCGGCCCCTGGCTGGTCTGCTCCGGCTCGGCCGGGATCTCGATGTCCGGCGCTGCCGCGGGCCAGGGCGGCGGGGCTTCGCGGTCGATGTCGAACAGCTGCTCGCGAGCATCGAACACTTCGGCGCAACGGCCGCAGCGCACCCAGCCTTCTGAGACGCGCAATTGATCCTGCACCACCCGGAAGATGGTGCCGCAAGCGGTACAACGGGTGGCCAGACTCATGCCGTGATCATGCCATGGGCGCGCGCGTTTTCATGCGTGCATCAAGCGCGTTGGCCGGTCATCAGGATCCAGCCTTCTTCGCTGTCGCTGACCTCCAGTTGCAGCCAGGGTGCGTAGGCCGCCTTCAGGTCGTCCGCCTGCCGCTCCAGGATGCCGGCGAGCACCAGATGGGCGCCCGGGGCCAGGTGTTGACACAGCAGCGGCGCCAGCAGTTTGAGCGGCGTGGCCAGGATGTTGGCCAGCAGCAGCGGGTATTCGCCGTGCGCCTGGTCGGGCAGTCCGGCATTCAGCGTCACACCGTTGGCCTTGGCGTTGTCGATGGTGGAGGTGACGGCGGCCGGGTCGATGTCGACGGCGTCGATCTGGCGTGCGCCGTGCAGCGCGGCACCGATGGCCAGGATGCCGGAGCCGCAGCCGTAGTCCAGCACCCGGTCCCATGTCGGGGCCAGGTCTTGATGCTGGGCGATCCAGCGCAGGCACATGCGAGTGGTCGGGTGGGTGCCGGTGCCGAAGGCCAGGCCCGGGTCCAGGCGCATCACACGCTTGGCTTGCTCAGGAGCTTCATGCCAGGAGGGCACGATCCAGAAGTCGCCGGTGATCTCCACGGGCGCGAACTGCGATTGCGTCAGACGCACCCAGTCCTGCTCGACGACAGCCTGGATGGTCTGCACGTGCACGTCCTGCGCCCACTCCTGCGCCAGCAGCAGGGTGGCCGCTTCGGTGGCTTCGGCCTCGCTGGGGAACAGTGCCTTGACGACCGAGCGCTCCCAGCCCGACTTGGGCGCGGGCATGCCGGGCTCGCCGAACAGGGCCTTCTCGGACTCGGTGTCTGCATCGGCGTCTTCGACCGAAACTGCCAGCGATTCGACTTCCATCAGCGCGTCACTGACAGTCTCGACATCGTCCTCGCGGCAGATCAGGACCAGTTCATGCAGGGTGACAGGGGTGCTCATGGGCGACCTTCAAAAGAGAATCCCCGGGACGGCTTGCGCCGTGCCAGGGAGTCCTGTGAACAAGCAGAGCCGACGGGCAGCCCTGCGCATGGGGAAAGAGCCTAAGGCAACGCTGAACAAGTCCTCGCGCTCGGCGCATTCCTGCTTTGGGCGATCTGCTGTGTTGCAAATCCTCGCCGTAGCCCAAGCTACGGCTGCGATTTGCGCCTTGCAGATCATCCCAAACCAGGTCGCGCCGCATTGCGGGGACTTTTTCAGCGTCGCCTCAACGCTTGTGCTGGCTCATCCAGCCTTCCAGGTAGTGGATGCTGGTGCCGCCTTCGATGAACTTGGCGTCCACCATCAACTCGCGGTGCAAGGGGATGTTGGTCTGAATGCCTTCAACCACGGTTTCCGACAGTGCGATGCGCATGCGGGCCAGGGCCTGCTCGCGGGTGTCGCCGTGCACGATGATCTTGCCGATCATCGAGTCATAGTTGGGCGGCACGAAGTAGTTGGTGTAGGCATGCGAGTCCACGCGCACACCGGGACCGCCAGGCGGGTGCCACATCGTGATGCGGCCGGGCGAGGGCGTGAACTTGACCGGGTCCTCAGCATTGATGCGGCACTCGATGGAGTGGCCGCGCATCATGATGTTGCGCTGCGCGAACGGCAACTTCTCACCAGCAGCAATGCGGATCTGCATAGCGACGATGTCGATGCCTGTCACCATCTCCGTCACCGGATGCTCCACCTGCACGCGGGTGTCATCTCGATGAAATAGAACTCGCCGTTCTCGTACAGGAACTCGAAGGTGCCGGCGCCGCGATAGCCCATCTTCTTGCAGGCGGTCGCACAGCGGTCGCCGATCTTCTCGATCACGCGGCGCGGGATGCCCGGTGCCGGCGCTTCCTCGATGATCTTCTGGTGGCGGCGCTGCATCGAGCAGTCGCGCTCGCCCAGCCAGACGGCGTTCTTGTGGCTGTCCGCCAGCACCTGGATCTCCACGTGACGCGGGTTCTCCAGGAACTTCTCCATGTAGACCTGCGGATTGCCGAAGGCTGCCGCGGCCTCGCTGCGCGTGGTCTGCACCGCATTGACCAGGGCCGCCTCGGTGTGGACGACACGCATGCCGCGACCGCCGCCGCCGCCGGCCGCCTTGATGATGACCGGGTAGCCCACCGAGCGCGCGATGCGCACGATCTCTTTCGGGTCTTCCGGCAGCGCGCCCTCCGAGCCCGGCACGCAGGGCACGCCGGCACGGATCATGGCCTGCTTGGCCGACACCTTGTCGCCCATCATGCGGATGTTGTCCGGTGTCGGGCCGATGAAGGTGAAGCCGCTGCGTTCCACCCGCTCGGCGAAGTCGGCGTTCTCGCTGAGGAAGCCGTAGCCGGG
>JACDQM010000013.1 GCA_015657635.1 Roseateles sp. | reverse complement strand
CCGGCGCGGATGTCGCGCGCGATGAAGGGGTTGGAGGTGTCCACCATCGGCACGCGCTGGAAGTTCACATGGGTGTGCGCGAACTGCGGGCAGATGTAGTGCACATAGTCAGGCATGCGGCGCAGGATGGTGTCGGTCACCGCCTCGGTGGAATAGCCGCGCTTGCTCTTGTCGCGCCACAGCTTCTGGATCCACTCCAGATTGATCACCGGCACCACGCCGATCAGCAGATCGGGGTGGCGGGCGATGTCGACCTCGGGCGTGACCACCGCGCCATGCAGGCCTTCGTAGAACAGCAGGTCTGTGTCGGCCGGCACGGCCTCCCAGGGCGTAAAGGTGCCGGGCTCCTGCTTGTAGGGCGCGGCTTCTTCATGGTCATGCAGATACTTGCGGCGCTGGCCGGTGCCGGTTTCACCATAGCTGCGGAACAGCTGCTCGAGTTCGGCGAACAGATTGTTCTCGGGGCCGAAGTGGCTGAAGTTCTTGTCACCGGCCTTCTCGGCCACGGCCTGGCGCTTCTTCATTTCGAGCCGGTCGTAGCGATGAAAGCTGTCGCCCTCGATGACCGCGGCCTTGACGTTCTCGCGCCGGAAGATGTTCTCGAAGGTGCGTGTCACCGAGGTGGTGCCGGCGCCGGACGAACCGGTGATGGCAATGATGGGGTGTCGTTCAGACATGGAAGTTCCTCAAGGCTGGAAATCTCTGGCTGCGGCGCGACGAAGACTCAGTCGCGGAACAGGCTGCGTTCGGCAAACAGCGGGCTGACCTGCTCGGACTTGGCAGGCTCGGCGTGGTAGCGCTCGATGCGCTCGACCTCGCACTTGGAGCCGAACACCAGGCCGATGCGCTGATGCAGCGAACTGGGCGTGACGCCCAGCACCGGCTGGCGTCCGGTGCTGGCGCGGCCGCCAGCCTGCTCGATCAGGAAACCGATCGGGTTGGCTTCGTACAGCAGGCGCAGGCGACCGGGCTTGCTCGGGTCCTTGGTGTCGCGCGGGTACATGAAGACGCCGCCGCGCATCAGGATGCGATGCGCCTCGGCCACCATCGAGGCGATCCAGCGCATATTGAAATCCTTGTCGCGCGGCCCCGTCTTGCCGGCCAGGCACTCATCGACATAGCGCTTGATCGGCGCTTCCCAGAAGCGGCTGTTGGAGGCGTTGATCGCAAATTCATGCGTCTGCGTCGGCACCTGGATGTCCGGGTGCGTCAGCATGAATTCGCCCAGGTTCGGGTCCAGCGTGAAGCCCACCACACCCGAGCCCACCGTCAGCACCAGCATCGTGGTCGGGCCGTAGAGCGCATAGCCGGCCGCCACCTGCCGGCTGCCGGGCTGCAAAAATTCGGCCTCGGTGACATCGCGGCCGCTGGCCACCACCTCGTCGGGCGCGCGCAGCACGCTGAAGATGCTGCCCACCGAGACGTTGACGTCGATATTGCTGGAGCCATCCAAGGGGTCGAACACCAGCAGGTACTTGCCGCGCTTGTTGCCCGCCGGGATCTGGTAGGGCTGTTCCATCTCCTCAGAGGCCAGACCGGCGCACTGTCCGCTCCAGTCATTGAAGGTCGTGAAGACCTCGTTGCTGATCACATCCAGCGGCTTCTGGGTTTCGCCCTGCACATTGATCGCGCCGCCCAGTTCGTTGGCGGCAGCCGACGGTGCTTGGGCCAGCTCGCCGAAGGCCACCGTGCGGGCGATCGACTTGCAGGCCAGTGCAACGTCCAGCATCAGCGCATTGAAATTGCCGCTGGCGCCAGGAAAACGGCGGCGCTGCTGGATCAGGTATTGGGTCAGGGTCAGGCGGTGGGGCAAGGCCATCATGTGCTCTCGGCAGTCTTGGATTCGGTCAGGCGCGCCGCGCCATCGGTGCAGCAGGCTTGGCGGGGCGTTCGGCGTGCCAGCGGCGCAGCGGCTCGATGCCGAGGCCGTCCAGGTTCTCCAGCACGCGCAGCGCGCCGGCGAAGTCGTGGTCTGCAGTGAACGCGTTAGGGGTGATCAGCGTCGCCAGGCCGGCCCGGGTGGCCGCTTGCAGGCCGTTGAAGGAGTCTTCGATGGCCAGGCAGTCAGCCGCAGGCAGGCGCAGGCGCGCCAACGTCTGCAGATAGACCTGGGGATGCGGTTTCTTCAGCGGCGCGGTCGAGGCGTCCTCGACCACGTCGAAGCGCTGCGCCCAGTCCGGCCCGATGGCGCGTAACAGCAGCGCCGCGATGTTGACTGGCGATGTGGTGGTGGCGATGGCCAGGCGCAGGCCGGCGGCTCTTGCCGCCTCGATCAGGGCCAGCACGCCGGGGCGCAGCTGCACGCCACCCTGCTGCACACGGCGCTCATAGGCCGCGGTCTTGAGTTCGTGGATGCGCTGCACCGTTTCAGCCAGCGCGCTGCCGTTGATGTCGACCACATCGCCCCGCACCTGTTTCCAGTAATGCGTGATGCGTTCCTTGCCGCCCGAGATGTCCAGCAGGCGCTCGTAGAGCGGCTCGTCCCACTGCCAGTCCAGCCCCACCTCGGCGAAAGCCTGGTTGAAGGCAGCCCGGTGGGCGTTCTCGGTGTCGGCCAGCGTGCCGTCCACATCGAAGATCAGGGCGCGCAGCGTCATGGGGTTTCCTTGTCGGCGTCCTTGCTGAAGACGCGGCTGGCCAGGATGTCGCTGGCGGTGATCGTGCTGAGGTCGTCCGCGCTGAGCACGCGGTCGCGGTCGGCATAGAGGCGGCTGGCCTGACGCAAGCGCGCCCGGTCCAGCGCGTTGCGCACACTGCGGGCATTGGCGAAATGCGGCTGTGCGATGCGGCGCTGCAGATAGGCGTCGAAGGCCTCGCGAGCGCCCGCACCGAAGCGGTAATGCGAGCTCTCGATCATGCGGTCGCCGATCTGCAGCAGCTCAGGTGTCGCGTAGTCGGGGAAGTCCAGGTGGTGCGCGATGCGCGAGCTCATGCCCGGGTTGGACTGGAAGAAGGTGTCCATGCGGTCCTTGTAGCCAGCGAGGATCACCACCAGGTCGTCGCGCTGGTTCTCCATCACCTGCAGCAGGATCTCGATCGCCTCCTGGCCGTAGTCGCGCTCGTTCTCGGGGCGGTAGAGGTAGTAGGCCTCGTCGATGAAGAGCACGCCGCCCATGGCCTTCTTGAGCACTTCCTTGGTCTTGGGCGCGGTGTGGCCGATGTACTGGCCCACCAGGTCGTCGCGCGTCACCGCCACCAGATGGCCTTTGCGCACATAGCCCAGGCGGTGCAGAATCTCGGCCATGCGCATCGCCACCGTGGTCTTGCCGGTGCCGGGGTTGCCGGTGAAGCACATATGCAGCGAAGGCGCACTGGCCGAAAGGCCATGCTGGGCGCGCAGCTTGTCGATCACCAGCAGCGCGGCGATATCGCGGATGCGCTGCTTGACCGGGGCCAGCCCGATCAAGTCGCGCTCCAGTTCGGCCAGCACCTCCTCGACCTGGCTTTGCGCCAGCACCTCCGACACCGTGCGCGCCACTGGCTCGGCTGCCGCGCCAGCCGCCGGAGCGGCCGCCGTCGGCGCTGAGCTGCCAGGGATCGAATACAGAGGTGCACTCATATCGGCTCCGGTCTACTTCTCAATCGCTCAGTAGCGCTCGCCCTCAGGACGATCGGCGGCGTAACCGGTGATCGTGTAGCGCAGGCTGCGGCCCTGGATCTCCTGGCGCACCAGGTGGAAGCCGGGCTCCTTGGCGGGGCGGTTGACGATGAAGCTCATCACGATGCTCTCCACGCCGCGCGTCGAGTCGAAGGCCATCAGGCGGATGTAGTGGCTGGGGAAGGTCTTGCGGCAGTTGTTCAGCTCCATCAGCACGCCGGCGGCGTCCTGCAGATCGAACATGGGCATGCCGAACATCTCCCAGTAGGTGTTGCGCGGGTGCGGGTCGTCGGTGTATTCGACGCTCCAGGCGTAGCCCTTCTTGAGGCCGTACTCGATCTGCAGAGAGATCTCGGCGTCTGTCAGGTCGGGCAGAAAGCTGAACTGGCCCTGCGTGAGGCGGCCGGTGGGATTGGTCATCATGGTGTGAGTTCCTTCACTCTGTGTTCACTACTTCGATGTATTGCGCGGGCTCGGGCCGGCGGGGTGCAGTGCTGCGCTCATGTCCCCCGCCTTCAGCCTGCGGCTGCCGGCTCCTCCTTTACTTCGCTTCGCACTACACCCCACCGTCCCGAGCGCTGCACCGTGGCGTGCGCCGGGCGGTCTGCCACCGTGGTGTCGGACGCGGGTGTCGGGTGACTGGTGAAGCGAAGTAAAGGAGGAGGCCTTGGCCGCAGGCCAGGGCCGGGGGACATGAGCGGAACCAGTCGCCCGGCGACCGCGGCCCGCTCCGTCGACCGCAGCTTCCTCAGGCCACTCCCGGCGTCACTGCGTAGTCGCTGGTATCTGTGGACGCGTAGTTGAAGCTGATCTCGCCCCAGGTATCGAGTGCCTGCTTCAGCGGCGTGCAGGTCTGTGCCGCCTTGCGCAGGATCTCCGGGCCTTCGTTCTTGATGTCCTTGCCCTCGTTGCGCGCCTTGACCATGCACTCCAGCGCAACGCGGTTGGCCACGGCGCCGGCCTGGATGCCAGCCGGGTGGCCGATGGTGCCGCCGCCGAACTGCAGGATCACATCGTCGCCGAACAGGTCGATCAGCTGGTGCATCTGGCCGGCATGGATGCCGCCCGAAGCCACCGGCATGACCTTCTTCATGTCGCACCAGTCCTGGTCGAAAAACAGGCCGCGCGGCAGGTCCTGCCTGGTGTAGCTGTCGCGGCAGACGTTGTAGTAGCCCTGCACCGTCATCGGGTCGCCCTCGAGCTTGCCCACGGCGGTGCCGGTGTGCAGATGGTCGACACCGGCCAGGCGCAGCCACTTGGCCATCACGCGGAAGCTCACGCCGTGGTTCTTCTGCCGCGTGTAGGTGCCATGGCCGGCACGGTGCATGTGCACGATCATGTCGTTCTTGCGCGCCCAGTTGGCGATGCTCTGGATCGCGCTCCAGCCGATGATCAGGTCCACCATGATCACCACCGAGCCCAGCTCCTTGGCGAACTCGGCGCGCTCGTAGATGTCTTCCATCGTCGCGCCGGTCACGTTCAGATAGCTGCCCTTGACCTCGCCGGTGGCGGCACTGGCCTTGTTGACGCCGTCCATCACGTAGAGGAAGCGGTCACGCCAGTGCATGAAAGGCTGCGAGTTGATGTTCTCGTCGTCCTTCATGAAGTCAAGGCCACCCTTCAGGCCTTCATAGATCACGCGGCCGTAGTTGCGGCCCGACAGACCCAGCTTGGGCTTGGTCGTCGCGCCCAGCAGCGGGCGGCCGAACTTGTCCAGGCGCTCGCGCTCCACCACCAGGCCGGTGGGCGGGCCCTTGAAGGTCTTGACCAGCGCCACCGGCATGCGGATGTCTTCCAGGCGCGCCGCCTTCAGCGGCTTGAAGGAGAAGACGTTGCCGATCAGACTGGCCGTGATGTTGGCGATCGAGCCCTCTTCGAACAGGATGATGTCGTAGGCCACCCAGGCGAAGTACTGGCCCGGGTTGTTGGGCACCGGCTCGACCTTGTAGGCCTTGGCACGGTAGCTGTCGCAGGCGGTCAGTCGGTCGGTCCAGACCACCGTCCAGGTGGCAGTGCTGGACTCTCCGGCCACCGCTGCGGCAGCTTCGATCGGGTCCACGCCGTCCTGCGGCGTGATGCGGAACAGGCACAGCGTGTCGGTGTCCTTGGGCACATAGTCGGCATCCCAGTAACCCATCTGGCGGTACTTCAGCACCCCGGCGCTGTAACGCTTCTTGGCGTCGGTGATCACGCCCTCTTCCACTGGCTTGTTCATTCGCGGCTCCTGCCTTGCGTTGAGCGTCTGTCGACGCGATGGGCAGAATTTAAGTCGCGACTTAAATAAAGAGAATTCAGTTATTCTTCTACTTCGATTAAGCAATCACTGAATGCTCAACATCAGCTTCCGCCAACTGCGGGTCTTCACCGAAGTGGCCAAGGGCCTGAGCTTTGCTCGTGCCGCTGAGGCCCTGCACCTGACGCCGCCGGCCGTGACCATGCAGGTCAAGGAGCTGGAATCGCAGCTCGGCCTGCCGCTGTTCGAGCGGCGCGGACGCCAGGTGACACTGACGACAACGGGCGAATACTTCCTGGTCTACGCGCGGCGCCTGCTGGCCACGCTGAAGGAGGCGGACGACGCCATGGCGCGCTTCAAGGGCGCCGAGAGCGGCCTGCTTTCCGTCGGCTTGGTCAGCACCGCCAAGTACTTCGTGCCGCAGCTGCTGGCGCGCTTTCACGAGGAGCACCCGGGCATCGAGGTCAAGCTCTCGGTCTGCCAGAACCGCGAGCAGCTGGTCTCGCTGCTGCAGTCCGGCGAGGTGGACCTGGCGGTGATGGGCCGCCCGCCCAAGGAGCTGGCCACCCGCGCCGAGCCCTTTGCCGCGCATCCGCAGGTCTTCGTTGCAGCGCCTGCGCACCCCTTGGCCGCGCTGGACCATGTGCCGCTGGAGGCGCTGGTGAATCAGCGCTTCATCGCGCGCGAGGCCGGCTCCGGCACGCGCAATGTGATGGATGCCTTCTTCCGCGAGCATCACCTGACGCCACGCATTGCGATGGAGATGCCCAGCAACGAAACAATCAAGCAGGCCGTTATCGCCGGCATGGGCGTGGCTTTCCTGTCGCTACACACGCTGGGCCTGGAGCTGCGCGCCGGGGCGCTGAAGCTGCTGGACGTCGAGAACACGCCGGTGATGCGCACCTGGAACCTGGTGCGCATGCAGAGCAAGCTGCTATCACCGGCCGCGGAGGCTTTTCGTTACTTCGTGCTGGAGCACGCCGAGACCTATCTCACCGCGCACGACCAGACGCTGCTGCAGACAGCTCAGCCGGGCAGCTTGAAGCCTGCCACCGCAGCCACCAGCTGATTGGCCTGCTCGCGCAGGCTGGCCGCCGCCGCGGCGCTCTGCTCGACCAGCGCGGCGTTCTGCTGCGTGCTCTGGTCCATCTGCGTGATCGCATTGCCGACCAGGCTGACACCTTCGCTCTGCTCGCGGCTGGCGACGCTGATCTCGGCCACGATGTCGCTGACGCGGCGGATCGCATCCACCACCTCCTGCATGGTGCTGCCGGCGCGGTCGACCAGGCTGGTGCCCTGCTCCACATGCTCGACGCTGGCGGTGATCAGGGTCTTGATCTCGCGCGCGGCCTCGGCGCTGCGCTGTGCCAGGCTGCGTACCTCGGAGGCCACCACTGCGAAGCCACGGCCCTGCTCACCGGCGCGCGCTGCCTCGACGGCCGCATTCAAGGCCAGGATATTGGTCTGAAAGGCGATGCCATCGATCACGCCGATGATGTCGGCAATCTTGCGGCTGCTGTCGTTGATGCCGCGCATCGTCGTCACCACCTCGCCCACCACCGCGCCGCCACGCCCGGCCACCTCGCTGGCACCCTGGGCCAGCTGATTGGCCTGCAGCGCGTTATCGGCGTTCTGCCGCACCGTGGTGCTGAGTTCGTCGGTCGTGCTGGCCGTCTGCTGCAACTGGCTGGCGGTCTGCTCGGTACGGCTGGACAGGTCCATATTGCCCGAGGCCACTTCGTCGGCCGCCACCTGCACGCCATCGGCGGCACTGCGCACTTCACGGATCAAGCCCATCAAACGTTCGCGCATCAGGCCCATCTGGCCCAGCAGATGACCGATCTCATCGCGGCCATCAACCTGCACCGACTGGCTCAAGTCCCCGGCGGCAATCGCAGTGGACAGCGCGTCCGCCTTGGCAAAGCCAGCGCGGATGCGCATCAGCAGGGACAGGAACATCCAGGTCGCAGGCAGGCCGACCAGCAGCGCGAAGCCGACGAACACGGCCAGCAGCGTGCGCGCCCGGCCTTGTGCGGCTGCGGCGGCGGCCTTGGCCTGGGACTCCTCGTGTTGGCGGGCCTGTGCCAGGGCGTCGAACAGCGCCTGACCTTCCTCGCGGCCCGCCTTCAGGAAGGTGGCCATCACCGGCTCTGAATAATCGCCGCGGCGCACTGCCTGGGTCGCCTGTTCCAGCTTGGCTGCCCAGAGCTGGCGGCGGCGCTCCGCTTCCGCCACCAGTTCCCGCCCTGGCGCGTCCATGCTGGCATCCTCGCGCAGGCGCTTCCAGATCTCGCCGTTCTCGGCGCGGCGCTTGTCGATGGCCTGCAGATGCATGTCGACCGCATGCTCGTGGATGGCCGCCAGCGGGCTGCTCGGCGCATGCTGGAAGGCCAGCAGCACCTCCGCCCGGTTGGACAGATTGTTCTGCGAATAACGGCTGAGCTGCGTGACCCGCTCCATGCGCTGGCTGGCCACTGTCTCCAGACTGGATGCCCCGTCAAAGAGGCCCCACAGCGCCAACACGGCCATCAGGCCGAAGGTGGTCCAGTACATCGCCATGATGGCGATGAAGCGTTGCGAGATGCGAAAGTTGTTGAGCATATTGACTGCCGTGCGCTAACTAGACCGAAGTGGAACCGAGACGAGGGATTGATTGCGGCGCGTGTTGCGTTGCTGCCCTGAAGCCTGCAGATCACGCGGCGTATGCCAAGCCAGGCGCGAATCAGGCGGAGGCAGCGAGCTTCAGCAGATCCAGCACATCCGCCTCGAACATCTCGCCCGGGATAGCCTCGCTCAGGCGCCCCTTTCGATCGACCGTGACAGTCAGCGGCACGCTGCGCCGCGCGCCCAGCGCCGCGGCGAGCGGCTCGCGGCCCAAGGTCACGGGGAAGGTCCAGCCGCGCTGCGCCATGCGCCGCCGCACCGCGTCAGCATCAAGCTCGGCCACGACGCTCAGCACGCTGAGGCGCCTGCCGGCTGCGGCCCGGTGCAGTTTTTCGACATGCACGTTGTGGCGCTCGCAAAAGCCGCAGTGCAAGGACCAGAACACGATCACGGCAGCACGATCCCGCCACTGCTCGGCCGACCAGTTGCTGCCGTCCAGCAAACTCACTGAACCGGGCCAGCTCACGGCATCGCCACGCGCGAGCGACGCCGCCTCTGCAGCACCCAGCCAGGGGGCCAGTGCGAGCACGGGCAGAACTTCACGACGACGCAGCTTCATTTGCCCGATTGTTCCATCAGCAGATAGGTGTTGTAGGCATTGATGCGGTTGGCCACGCCGAACAACGGCAGCTTGGCGAAGCGGGACCAGTCGGTCTTGGCATAGGCCTCCTCGAAAGGCTCCAGATCGCGTGCGGCATTGCCCATCGTCTGGCGCAGATAGGCCAGGTAGTCGCGCGTCAGCTGCAGATCTTCGCGGGCCGTCATCGACACCGGGCCATGGCCGGGCACAACCACCGCCGTGTCGAAGGCCAGCAGGCGATCCAGCGCCGCGATCCAGCTGCCACTGTCCGCCTGGCCGACAAAGGGCACGCGGCCGCGGAACACCAGGTCGCCCGCCACCAACAGCTTGAGCTGCGGCACATAGACCACCAGATCCTCCGGCGTATGCGCAGGCCCGGCGGCTTGCAGCACGAAGTCCAGCCCACCCAGGCGCAGTGTCGTGGTCCCGCTCACCCAGCGGTCAGCCGGCACCAAGTGGGTCTTCTCGTCGATCCACGGGAACATCTCCTCGCGGCTGGCCTTCAGGCGCAACTCGGCGGTCTCGGAGTGCAGATACAGCTGGCCGTCCTTCTGGCCGATCAACTGCACGCCAGCGGCCTTGAACTCCTGCAGGCCGTAAATATGGTCGGCGTGGTAGTGCGTGATGATCAGGTGCTTGATCGGCTTGGGTGTGATGCGCCGGATTTCTGCCATCAACTCCTGCGCCAGTGCCGGAGAGCCCAAGGCATCCACCACCACGACGCCATCGTCGGTGACGACAAAAGCGGCGTTCGAGATGAAATTGCGGTTCGCGGACGAGCCCAGCGCGGACTCGCCCTGCACCATCCAGGTCTGTGGCGCCACCTGCACGGCCTGAACTTTCTGAGCCAGTGCTGCGGGCGTCTGCACGGCAGCCAGCGCAGCCACCGCCAGCGCGGTGACGAAGCTGCGCTGGCGGCGCAACGCGTATTGGAGGAGGAATGTCATCGCTATCTCGCTTGGCGCGCGGCGGCGTCTGCCGTCGCGCTGGCTACTCGCTGCTGCGCCGATTCAGCGCTGTCCGCGCGGCTCACAGACGCAGCCCCTGGTTTGAAAAGCTCCGGCTGGGCATCGCCTGATCGGCCGGTGCCGCTTCCCGACCGAGCTGCTCGCCGCGTTGGTCCACCAGCCAGTCGGTCAGCGCTGCAGCGGCCCACATGGCCGACAGCGTGACCCAGGACGTGATGGTGAAGACTGCCGCGCCGGACAGGCCCGCACCGACCGCACAGCCTCCGGCCAGCATGCCGCCAAAGCCCATCAACACGGCGCCGATCAGATAGCGGCGCATGCTGGCCCCGCCCGCAAAGCCTTCGAGCTTGAGTTCACGGAACAGTGCCGCCGCCACGAAGGAGCCGAGGAAGACGCCAGGAACAAGGCCCAGATCGAAGGTCGGCGCCTTGTCGGGTGCGAACAGCACGCGCACCAGCACTTCGGCCGATGGGCCGGTGAAGCTCAGGCTCTGCACCGGCGCCGCCGCGGCTTCCAGCCCGGCTGCCGCGACCGTTCCGGTGTACCACCAGGCAGCCGTGATGCTGAGGCCCACCATGCTTGCCCCGGCCCAGCCCCAGGCGGGCACGCGCTGATGGCGCGCCCAGCGGACCGCGGCGATCAGCCACAAGGCGCCGAACAGCAAGGCGCCCGTGCGCCCCAGACCGCTGATCGCAACCAGATCGCGGGCCGCACCGCCTTCGACCGTCCACCAGCCGGAGATCTGTTCGCGCCAGGGCGCGAGCACGCCCGACCAGGCAGCCTGGGCCGTCACCGCGAACACCAGCCCGGACAGCACCGAGCGCAGATTGCCCTGGGCGGCAAGGACCAGCAGCCGGCTGGAACAGCCGCGCGCCAGGATCATGCCGACGCCGAACAGCGCGCCGCCGATCGCTGCGCCCGACAGACTGCCGCGTGCGGCCAGCTGCCGCGCGCTGCTGACATCCAGCCAGCCCAGCGCGATCAGCCCCTGGGTCGACAGCAGTGCGATGGCAAAGGCGAACAGCCAGACCGTCAACTTGCCGCCATGCACTCGGCGCGAGAACTCGATGGTGGCCGAGCGCAGGCAGAATCGCGAGCGCTGGGCGAAGAAGCCGAACATGAAACCGATCAACAGCCCTCCCAAAGCCAAGGCCTTAGACTGCCCGAGAGAGTCGATGAGGGATTCGATCGGCATGATGGTGATGTCGGCGTAAGCCCGTATGTCATGCGCCAGGATTTGGCATTAAATCCCAGTATGCGCAATGGCTAATTTACACCCCGGACATCCGGTTGAGGAGCGATGTATGTCAAACACCCGACGATTTCACTTGCGCGGCCTGCTGGCCGCCACCTTCGGTCTCGCGGCGGCCAGCGCTGCGCAAGCGGACGATGCCGGCATCAAGGTGGTCTATCACCTGAGCGAAGGTGTGCAGCAAGCGTCAAGAGCCATCGGCAACATCCGCAACCACCTGAACGCCGAGCCGAAGACCAAGATCATCGTCGTGACGCATGGCCCGGGCATCGACTTCCTGCTCGATGGTGCCGAGAACGCGGCGGGCCAGCCTTTCGCGGGCGCCATCGGCGAGTTGTCCGGCCGCGGTGTCGAGTTCCGCGTCTGCAACAACACCCTGGTCTCCCGCAAGATCCCTGCTGACCGCGTGGTGATGGAGGCCAAGGTGGTGCCGTCCGGCGTCGCCGAGGTCAGCAAGCTGCAGGCACGCGAGAGCTTCGTCTACCTCAAGCCCTGACGCTGGCGTCCGTATTGAAAGCGGGCCTTTCGGCCCGCTCCTGCTTCACAGCGGCCATCAAAGGGCAGCGGCTCAGAAATCGCCTGACGAGCCCTTTTCCATCATCATCCAGATGGCATCGCGCACCTTGGTGGCGTCGGCCTTCAGATCAGGTGGCAGCTTGCGGCCCATCTTGATCATCATGTCCATATTGAGCGTATAGAGCCACAGGCCGTCGGCCTGCTCGACGATGCTGATGCGGCAGGGCAGATAGGCCGCCATATGCGGCGAGAAGTCGACCATCTTGCGCGCGGTCTGGGGGTTGCAGTAGTTGTAGACCTTCAGCAGCCGCTCCGGCTTGCCGCTGCGCGCCTCCAACTCCTTTGACAGCGGCAACTCGCCCACAGGCCGAATATTCATCTCGGTGGCGACGCTGGCCAGCGCCTGCTCGATCTGGTCCAGAGTGACGCCCGGCTTGACCTTGCGCTCCCAGGTGGTGGCCACGGCAATGTCGCCACCGCTGTCGACCCAGCGGTCCCACATCCGGCCAGCCTCGGCGGCGGCCCCGTCTTCGAGCTTGCCCATGGTCGCAACCGTGCCGCAACCGGTCAGTGCTGCGCCCAGCAGCGCCACCGAGATAACTCGGATGATCGATGTCTTAAATCCGTTCATGAGAATTTCCTGCTATTTGAGCTAAAAAAGTGGCTGAGGAATTCAGAAGCTCTGGCTGAACATCAGCTGCGCATTCAGCTGGCTGTGGCTGATCGAGACTCCGGAGCCGGACTGCACCGTGACCTTTGGCGCCTTGGTGATCGCGGCGCTGATGCCCGAGCGCTCCGACAGCTCGTAGCCGAAGCCCAGGCTGTAGTGCTTTCGAATCGTGGCCGGGAACAGCGGGTTCACCGTGCTGTCCGGGATGGGGTTCGAGTCCGAGTTGTAGCCCGCGCGCAGCGTCAGCGCCGGGGTCGCCTTCCATGCCACGCCCATCGCCGTCACAGTCTGATCGCGCCACTGCTGTGGCAGTGCGAAGCTCACTTCACCGCCCATGCCCGAACTGACGTAGCGCATCTTGAAGGACTGCATCACGTCAGACCAGGCGACGTGCTTCACATCCAGCGCAAACAGCAGCTCTGGCGTGGCTTGCCAGCCCAGGCCCAGCGCAAACTGCTGCGGCATCTGGAAGTCCTGCACCGTCAGTTGGCCGGCATCAGCAAAGCCACCGAAGGCACTCAGCGAGGCCGCGTTCTTGCCCGTCTTCATGTCGCGCAGCGAAGTCTTGCTGTGCCAGCTTGCACCCAGCGTGAGCGTCGGCGACGCCTTGTAGATCAGTCCGAGCTTGGCTGCGAAGCCAGTCGAGAAGGCTTCGCCAGAGAAGCTGCTGCCGTCACTGAAGTCAATGCGCGCCCACGGAGCACCGCCCAGTGCCGGCAAGGCCATCGCGAGATTGCCGCCCGCTCCAGTCACCATCTGGCCGAGCTGGGCGCCGGACGCCGCCATTTGCAGGTCGAGGGTCGACCACACCAGATCCACCGAGCCGCCGATCACCAGATCCGGGCTGGCCTGCCAGGCCAGCGGCAGGATGAGTCGCCCAACGCCAAGCTCTGAGCGCACCTCCTTGCCCGAACCCATCGCAAGGAAGCTGTTGGACGCGTACTCGGTGCCCATGCCGCCTTGGGCGAACATGGCCACGCCATAGGTGAGATCGCCATTGCGCCGCGCGTAGCCCATGGCGGGCATCACGTAGGCGCGCCCGCCCGAATCCGCCACCATGGGCCCGGCACTTGAAGACACTCGCGGCCCGAGGTGGCCGATGGCGAGATCCAGGCGAGCGCCCGCGGTCTGCAGCCCCAGCGTTGCTGGGTTGTTGGCGGCGGCGGCAAGGCCGTTTTCGACCGCCGTCGCGGCCCCACCCATGGCCGCGCTGATCGGCCCGTAGCCCTCCAGCAGCATGCCATTGGTGGCTTGTGCACAAAAAGGCAGGGCGAGCGTCGCCACAGCGACTGCTGTCAGTCGTTTCATGTTTTGTCTCCGGTTGTAGTTGCGCTGCCGTCGTTCGATGCGCGGCTAGCGTTGATGACCCCGCCGCAAGGGGCTCTCGCGGCCGGGTGGGGCTCGGTCTAGCTCACTTGGGCGCCCTCCCCCGACCCTTGCTCAGCGCAGGCGGCGTGCACGTGCCGCTGCGAGCGCAGAAGAGGCCGTAGAGCGTGTCGATGGTGGCCAGCGCCGCAGGGCTGCAGACCGAATAGAAAGCGTGCCGGCCTTCGCGTCGGCAGCAGACCATGCCTTGCGCCCGCAGCACCGTGAGTTGCTGCGACAAGGTGGGCTGATGAATCTGGGTGCGGGCCTCAAGATCGCCCACCGTCATCTCGCCCTGGCTGAGCGTGCACAGGATCAGCAGCCGGTCTTCATTGCCCATCGCCTTGAGCAGCGCCGTAGCCTCGGCCGCGTGCCGGCGCATCTCGGCCACATCGGGCCGGGTCACAGCAGCATCGGCAGCGGGCTCGGTGCTGGCCTGGGGGTGGGCTTGCGTGCGTTTGTCGCTCATTACGTTCTAGAAAATTTGATATCAAACTTTCTTAAGTGTTGAGCAATAGTAGGGCCGCTCCCGCGGCCCTACAAGCACTGTGTGCCGGGTACTTTCCCTTGCTTTGAAAGGAAAGTCCGGGGGCGGATCAGAGCACGATGCCCGGATTGCCGCTCACGCCGATCAGGCGCGGTGTGTTGATCTTGCGCGGCGTGACGCGGCCCTTGGACTTGAGCCACTGCTCGACCACATCCCACACCATGCGGGTACCGGGCATGCTGGCAGCTTCTTCAGCCACCGGCGCCCAGCCGGCCACACGGTAGTTCTTGCCGGCCTCGATCGGCTTGCCGTTCAAGCGCATGTCCTGGATGCGCCGGCCCATGCCCGCACCTGGCTCGCACGCATAGGTCAGGCCGCCGACGCGCACCATGTCGCCGCCTTGCTGGTAGTAGGGGTCGGGGTTGAACAGGTTGTCGCAGACATCCTCGAGCACGGTCTTGATGGTCGCACCGCTCATCTCGGTGACGGTCGCGTAGGAGTAGGTGGTGGCGACCTGATCCATCATCAACTCACGCGTGATCACATCGCCAGGCAGCAGGCTGGTGCCCCAGCGGAAGCCTGGCGAGAAGGCAATGTCCGCGCCCTGCACATCCATCAGCGCATCCACCAGCAACTGGTCCCAGCTGCCGTTGAAATTGCCGCGCCGATACAGCAGGCCGTCGGTGATGGCCAGCTTCTCCGACAGCTTGGACTCGTAGGGCGCGCGGATCTTGTTGATCAGCGCGTCCATCTCCGGATCGGCCTTCAGCATGTTCGAGAAGATGGGCATCAGCTTGTAGCGGAAGTCGCTGACGCGGCCGTCCTTGAGCTCGAAGTCCAGCACCCCCAGGAACTTGCCATTGCTGCCCGCATTCGTAACGATGGTCTTGCCGCCTGCGTTCTGGACCAGCACCGGCACCGGCACGCCGTCATGCGTGTGGCCACCCATGATGGCGTCAATGCCGCGCACGCGCGAGGCCATCTTGAGGTCAACATCCATGCCGTTATGCGAGATCACCACGACGACCTTGGCGCCCTTGCCGCGCGCCTCGTCGACCATGGCCTGCATGTTCTCGTCCTGGATGCCGAAGGCCCAGTCCGCCACCATATGGCGCGGATTGGCGATTGGCGTGTACGGGAAGGCCTGGCCGATGATGGCGCACTTCACGCCGTTGATTTCGCGGATGACATAGGGGCTGAACACCTGGTCACCGAAGTCGTTGGTCTTGACGTTCTGCGCCACGAAGTCAAGCTTGCCCTTGAAGTCCTTCTCCAGGATTTCCTTGACCCGCTCCATGCCATAGGTGAACTCCCAGTGGCCGGTCATCACGTCCACGCCCAGCAGCTTGCAGGCGTCAACCATGTCCTGGGCATTCGTCCACAGCGAGGTGGCGGAGCCCTGCCAGGTGTCACCGCCGTCAAGCAGCAAGGCGCCCGGACGGCTCGCCTTCATACGCTTGACCAGCGTGGAGAGATGCGCAAAACCACCCACCTTGCCGTAGCGGCGCGCGGCGCGCTCGAAGTCGATATAGGTGTAGGCATGGGCTTGTGCCGTGCCCGGACGCACGCCGATGCTCTTGAGCAGCTTCTCGCCGACCACATGCGGCGTGTTGCCCTGCATGCCGGCGATGCCCAGGTTCACATTGGGCTCGCGGAAGTAGATCGGCTTGAGCTGCGCATGGCAGTCGGTCATGTGCAGGAAGGACACTTGCCCGAAGCGGGGCAAGTCGTACAAGCCTTGCTCGGCCGTCGCGGCGTCGGCGTCGGCATAACGCCCCAGCCCCATGCCCGCCACCGAGGCGGCCGACATGACCTGCAGAAATTCGCGCTTGCTGAGATTCATGATAAGTGCTCGCTTATGTTTAACTTCAAACAAAGCCCGCCGAAGCGGGCTGGTGGCGACTGGTTATTGGTTGACCGGTGACTTCGGGTCCAGCAGCAGCGCCATGATGTGACGCAGCTGCGTCTCATCCAGCAGTCCGGCATGGCCGAAGCGCGGCATGTTGGAGCAGGCGCTGTAAGCCTTGGAATTCCACAGCTTGCCCCAGGTGTACTGCACGATGGCAGCCGTTGCGGGGTCGGCGACATCCTTCACGCCACGGATCTTGCCGTAGTTGTAGAGGCTGGGCCCGATGGTGCCGAAGGAGATCTCTTCCTTGCTGATCTGATGGCAGTTGTAGCAATTGCCGCCGTTGGCACTGGCTGCCGCAGAGCGGTCAGTCCAGGTCATGCCGCGACCGTTCTGCGCCAGCCTCTCGCCCTCGCGCCAGTCGCCGATGTACTGGCCGCCGGCAGGCCAGCGGATCGTGGCCATGGATTCTTCTTCGATCTTCTTCGCGACCGCTTCACTGGGCTGCTTGTCGGACGAGCAGGCTTGCTGCCCCAGGTCCTGGTCAAGCCGCTTCATCGTCGCAATGCCCTCGTCGCGGAACGAGGCCTTCATCATCGCCGCGGCCTGGGCATCGAGCTCAGCGGGGCTGGGTCCGACGGCGCATCCCGCCAGCGTCAAGGCGACGGCGGCAATGCTGGCCGCTGCTGCAATGGTTGTCTTTCGCATCATGTCTCCTTCAGCGCTTGATGGCCGGTGCAATCGACTCGGCACCCTTGGCGTTGACGCCCATGTAGACGGCCAGAGCGATCGTCACATCCGAAGCAAAGCCTGGGTAAGGAAAGCGTTGCTGACGGAAGCAGTCGTTCAGGCGGCGCTGCATGCTCCACATCTCTCCGCTGGACACCCGGTAGGCCGGCCAGGCAGCGAAGCCAACACCGTCACCCGGATTCTTGGTCAGGATCGGCAGGTCCTGCAGGCGGATCCGCTTGCCCTCCTCGCCATGGCAGGAGGCGCAGGAGAAATCCATCGGACCACCGCGGTAGAAGAAGGCTCGTTTGCCCAGTTCGTACATCCGACGCTCGTCCGCATGGCCCTGCGACAGGTTCATCTTCATGCCACGCGACTCAGCCGAGATCCAGGCGGCCAGCGCCTCCATATTGGCCTGCTCACCGCGGCCAAAAGGCGTCTTCGCAATCGCCGCTGCATCCAGACCCTGCAGAGTTTCCATGCAGGTCAGCAGGCGAGATTCCAAGTCCTGTACCCGCTGCGTGTCCTTGAACCAGCGTGGCAACTCGACAAAAACCCCTTTGACGACACCAGGCCCCTTGCCCAGATCACAGGCTTCAAGCGACGCCTTCTTCGGCCCGCGTTTGGTCTTCCAAATGCCCTCGCCCTTGGCTTCAAACAACTCGGCCGGATTGCCATCGGCCAGCAGCGCACGGTATTCCGCGATGCCGTCAGCCGCACTTTTCTGGGCCTGAGCCATCGACAGCGGCAACGCGCAGCTAATGGCCAGAAGGACCTTGAGTAGCTTCATACACCGTCTCCTGTTTTAATTGTCTGGGCTCAAAAGATAAGGTCTGTGCACGAGAGCACAAATAGGGACCGGCCCGCATGCGGGCCGGCACTCCAATCTACAAACAACAATCTCAGGAAACCGCAGCCTCGTCGGTGCGCTTCTCACCCTTGTTGTCGGTCCAGGTGACCGAGACCTTGTCACCGGCCTTGGCGCCCTTGATGGCGAACTGCAGGAAGGGGTTCTTGGACACCGAAGGTCCCCACTCCGCAGTCATCACCACCTTGCCATTGAGCGAGGCGCTGACTTCACTGATGAACCAGGCAGGAATGGTCTTGCCTGCCGAGTCCTTGCGCTGACCGCTTTCCATCTCATGCGCCATCAGCACACGAACGGTTGCCTTGTCGCCAGCGGCTTGAGCGCGAATGCGCATCGGATCTGCCATTTTTATCTCCTTGTGAGCGAACCGCTTGAGGTCCGGCTCGATTGAATGCTTAGCTGAGTTTGCGTTGACACCGGATCTTTGCGGGATCAGCCGCCGCAACCACCCAAGGTGACCTTGACTTCCTTCTGCGCGAACAGAACCTTGTTGTCATTGGTCACCGCCACCGCGAAGACGTTGGACGACTGGCCCATCTTGACGCGCGTCGAGAAACTCGCGTCAACCTCGGGCGTCACGTTGAACAGCGCAGCCAGCACGGACGGGTTCTTCTCAACCAGCAGCATGACCTGCTTGACGCCAGCCAGTGTGGTGGTGGCACCCAGAGGCACCACGGCGCCGTTCTCGGCGATGTCAGGTGCAGTGATGCTGACATCCTTGCTTTCGGTGGGCGCACCGTAACCCAGAGCCTTGACCAGATCGGCCATGGTCTTGGCGTCAAAGGCGCCCTTGCCAGCAGCAGCGCCAGCGGCGTGAGCCAGGGGGCCCAACACACCAGATGCCACCATCAGGGAGGCCACGGTGGCGCTCTGCTTAAGAACCTGTCGACGATTTGCGATCATGGGAAGTCTCCTTGTTCACTCCATGCTAATAAAAGGATACAGGCGCACCATACGTGTCATCCCGTATTTCAGGACCACGCGCCGCAGGCTTAACGCGAGGCTCCGCTCTTGAACCATTGCGCGAGCAGCGCGGCGTCCGCTTCGCCCAGAGACTGAGCCGGCATCGGAATCGGACCCCAGACGCCCACACCACCCGCCCTGATCTTGCCGGTCAGGTAGGCCACGGCATCAGCGCGCTCACCATACTTCTTGGCAATCTCCTTGAAGGACGGGCCGACCAGCTTTGCATCGGCGGCGTGACATGCGGTGCAACTGTACTTGTTCAGCAGCGCAGCTGCATTCGGCTTGGCCGGCTCGGCAGGCTTGGCAGGCGCCACATCGCGTTTGGCCGGCACGCCAACCGGCTTGGTCGTGTCGACGCCGTGCTGCGCGCCCACACTGCGCGATTGCTCGGCCAGATTGCCGTGCGCATTGCGTGCGTAGTCAGGCAGGAAGGAACTGATCTTCGCGCCCGTGTCGCAGTTCGTCATGCAAGCCGTGTTGCGGGTGTCCGGTGCCTTGGCCGTGGTCAGCCCCTTGCCGGGCCACATGGCGTGGTCCAGCGTCATGCCATTGCGGTTGGGCATGCGCTGCTGGACCTCGGCGATGTTCTTGTCCGACATCACGTAGTTGTCAGGCAGGATGCCACCGAGGTTGAGCAGGAACGCGGTCACGCCATACACCTCGTCCACGCTCAGGGACTTTGGCGCATTCCACGGCATCGCACGATTGATGTAGTCGAACAGCGTCGACACCGTCGGCACCTTCATCAAGGTGGTGCGACCCGGGAAGCTGGCGTCGGTCAGACGCGCGACCCGGCCGGTCTTGATGTCTTCCGCCGTGGTGCCGCCGACAAGCGGCGAAAACACCTCACCGCTTTCGCCAAAGATGCCGTGGCAGTGTGCACACTTGCCCTCCCACACCTCCTGGCCCAGCGCCACAGAGCCGGCCCCCTTGGGCAGGCCCTTGAAGTCCGGGCGCACATCGATGTCCCAAGCCGCAATTTCCTTAGGTGTTGCGGCACGTCCGATGCCGGGGAAGTTGTTGGCCTGAGCCAGCGCGGCGCCTGCTGAGCAGCTCAGCACCAGGGCCAGCAAGGCACGCATGCTTGAGGGCTTAAGAGAGCTGAACATTCTTGACCTCACCGTCTTCCTGCACGAGCCAGGACTGGATCGCATTGTTGTGATAAATCGAACGCGTGCCACGCACCTTGCGCAGCTGCGCGTAGGTCGGCTGCACATAACCGGTGTCGTCCATCGCGCGACTCTGGATCAGGGCCGGCTTGCCGTCCCAGACCCAATCGATGTTGAAGCGCGTCAGACACTTGCTCATCGGACGGCCTTCCAGACGTGCAGTGCGCCAGTTACGCCCTCCATCCACGGAAACATCGACGCGCTTGATGGCGCCGCGTCCGGACCAGGCCAGCCCGCTGATGTTGTAGAAGCCCTTGTCCAGCAGCACCTGACCGCCCGAGGGCGTGGTCACAACGCTCTTGCATTCCTGGATATTGGTGTACTGGCGATGCAGGCCGCTGGGCATCAGGTCGATGTAGTGAATCGCCTCATCCTTGGCGCCATAGGGCTTGTCCCCCACTTCGATGCGCCGCAGGTACTTGACCCAGGAGACGCCCTGCACACCGGGCACGACCAGGCGCAAGGGGTAGCCATTTTCAGGGCGGAGCATTTCTCCGTTCTGGCCGTAGGCCACCAGCACTTCGCCGTTCTCGACCATCTCCATCGGGATGGTCCGTGTCATCGACGAGCCGTCAGCCCCTTCTGCCAGCACGAAGCGCGCACGCTTGTAGTCGACGCCAGCCATGTCCAGCAGGATGCGCAGCGGTACGCCGGTGAACTCGCAGCAACTGAGCATGCCGTGGCTGTACTGCACGGTCGGCACAGCCACATTGCCCCATTCCATGCCGGTGTTGGCACCGCACTCGATGAAATGGAAACGCGACTGGGAAGGCAAGCGCATCAGCTCGTCCATCGTCAGCACCAACGCCTTCTTCAGCATCGACGAATCGGATCCGTTGACCATCAAGCGATGCTTGGACGGGTCGATGTCCCACCAGCCCTGGTGATGCCGCTCGAAGTGCAGGCCGCTTGGCGTCACGATGCCGAACAGCGATTGCAGCGGGGCAAAGGACACCGAAGCCTGGGTGGTCTGTGTCAAGCCCGGGCTCTGCCGACGCTGCACATTCACTTCGTACTTGGAAGGCTTTCCGTAGCCATCGGTGACCACCGGCTGGCCAAGGCCCTTGGTGTGCTCGGGCAACTCAAGAATATTCGGGTCACCACCGCCGGCCTGCAATGGATTCGATGTGGCCAACACCGCCGGCGCGGCTGCCGCCGCAGTCGCTGCAGCGAACGCGCTTCGCATGAAGCCACGGCGCCCTGCCTTCGCTTCCGCAACAACCTTCCGAATGCCGGCCTGGTCGAGGAACGACTCGGGCGCCTTGATCAGGCGGCCCGAAGGTTTTGTTTCTGAACTCACGGAGTCTCCTTCCATTTGTCGCTGAGCCAACACTCGCAGGATCGACAGAACCGACTTGCAGGATCGCACTCAGCCCCGAAGCGTCGATGCAAATGCACAGCATGCTTTGCAGTGCTCAGCCAAATATCACTATGCCCGAATATTCGCCCAGACGAAAGAGACTAGCGGGCGGGAAAACCCTGACGAAGGCCGGAACTCTACTCGGAGGCGTAGACGAGGATGCAGGAGGGAGGAGGGAGGCGCGCGGGCGGGCAACCGCCCAGCATCGCAAGATGCGCTCAGGCTGATGCGCGCCGCCTACGATGCAGAAAATGAAAAAGCCCAGAAGCTCGCGCTTCTGGGCTTTGATCATTTTTTGGGGTGGCTGATGGGACTCGAACCCACGACAACAGGAATCACAATCCTGGACTCTACCAACTGAGCTACAACCACCGCAGAGCCATAGATTATAGACAGAAATTTCCGGTTCGGGGACAGGAATTGACTACTGAATAAAAAATCATTGCGAGCTAGCTGGTGCGGCGACTTTCGCCTTGACCACCGTCTTGTAGCGATTCTTCAAGGCCTCATAGTAGGCCTGCGACTCGGCCGTCGTCCATGCTTGCGCATACTGCTGCGCAGCACGCTTGGGATCGATGATCACGGGATCACGCGCCAACAGCTTGTTGATTCGAACCAGCACATAGCCGCCCTCATCGTCCTTCGTCCCGACGTAGGCTGGCAACTTGGACGCATCGGCGCTCAAAATTGCCTTCACAACTGACGGCGACAAACCACCGAGCGCCGCGCGCGACACGACGACAGCCGCACCCAGCCCAGCGCCCGTGTCCGAGGCTTTGATGGCCTCCAAACGCTCTTGCCCCTTCTTGACCGCCATCTCGCCAGCCAGCTTCTGCACCAACTGTGCTCGCACCTGGCCTTGCACATCGGCCAGGGCCGGCAGGCGAGCAGGCATGTGCTTGACGACTCGCGCTGCCACCAGCTGATTGGCGCCAACTTCGACAGCCTCGGTATTGCGCTTGTTGCGCACCGACTCTTCGCTGAAGACCAGCTCAAGCAGCTTGGGCGAGGCCAGTGGCCCTGCGACACCTGGAGCTGGCTGGCGCTGGACGCTGGCCGTTTGAAGCTTCAGCTTGGCCAGGTCAGCGGCAGGCTTGAGGCTGTCAGACTGCTCGTAGACCGTGTTGCTGAACTGCTCGGCAAGCTCTGTGTAGCGCTTCTGAGCCAGTTGGCGACGCACTTCCTGCTCGATCTGAGGGCGCATCGTCTCGAAGCTCTTGCGCTCGCCGCCGCGCACACCTGTCACCTGGATCAGGTGATAGCCAAAGTCAGACTCGACCACATTGCTGATCTCGCCAGACTTCAGCGCGAAGGCTGCGTCCTCGAAGGGCTTGACCATCGCGCCGCGGGCAAAAAAGTCCAGATCACCGCCGTTGGCGGCGGAACCTTCGTCCTGGGAATTCTTACGGGCCAGGTCAGCAAAGCCTGCCGGATTTTGGCGAGCCTGGGTGAGCAGTTCTGCAGCCTTGGCCCGCGCCTTGGCACGCTCATCGGCTGGGGCATCTTTCTCAGCCTTGATCAGGATGTGGCTGGCACGGCGCTCTTCAGCCACCGTGTAGCGCGACTCGTTCTCGGCGTAGTACTTGCGCAGTTCCTCGTCACCCATTTTGATGTCGCCTTGCAGGGCATCAAGATTCAGCAGCACATACTCAATTTCTGCCGACTCCGGCAACTGGAATCGCGCCGAGTTGGCCGGATCCTTGTAGAAGGCTTCCAGGTCGGCTTGACTGGGATTGATCTGCGCCAGGTAGTCACGCGGATCGAAACGCTGGAGTTGCAACTCACGACGCTGCAGCAACGCGTCAAAGGCGACGCCCGAGCTGGCCGAAACAGCCAGCGGCGAATCGCTCACCCCTGCCATCACCTGACGCAAAGTCAGGTCCTGCCGCAAGCGGCTCGCAAACATCTCGGAGCTCATGCCCTGAGCAGTCAGCAAGGACTTGTTCACCGTGCCATCCGGGTTGCGCAGGAAGGCGAAGTCCGGGCTCGAGCGGAACAACGCCTGCAGACGCTCGTCGCTGACGATCAGATGCTGCTTGACGGCAGCCGTCTGCATCACGCGCTCGCGAACCAAGCCGTCCAGCGACTCCTTCTTGATCTCGGGCGTGTCGTATTGCTTGAGGTCCGCAGTCGGCATCTGCGCACGCAGACGCTCGACTTGCTGCCGATGCGCAGCATCCCACTCGGTCTGCGTGATCTTTTGCCCATCGACGCTGGCCACACTCGAGTTGCCTTCAGCCATGAAACTGCTGTAGCCCTCAACGCCAACCAACACGAAGGCGGGAAGGATCAGTATCAGCAGGATGATCTGAAACAGTCGGTTGTGCGTGCGAACGAACTCAAACATGAATAACCTCTGACTGGCGGAACGCCGACGGGCGACTTTGAGCCTGCCACGCCAACCGAAAACGATGCGCAAGGACTGCGGGCGCATACAAGACAAAGGCGAACCGGGGTTCGCCTTTGCTTTGGCCCATTGTAGCCAAATGCATGACATCGCCTCGCGACGAAGCCAAGCCTGAATTGGTGGGTGCTAACGGGCTCGAACCGCTGACCTACTCCGTGTAAGGGAGCCGCTCTACCAACTGAGCTAAGCACCCGGCAAAACCGGGAAAAATCAGTTCACCGCGTCCTTCAATGCCTTGCCCGGCTTGAACTTGGGAACCTTGGCCGACTTGATCTTGATGGCATCACCGGTGCGCGGGTTGCGACCGCTGCGCGCCGCGCGCTTGGTGACACTGAAGGTGCCAAAACCAACCAGCGAAACCGTGCCGTTCTTCTTGAGCGTGGTCTTCACGCCGCCTACAAGCGCCTCCAGCGCGCGGCCAGCCGCCGCCTTGGAGATGTCTGCCTGCTTGGCAATGTGCTCGATCAGTTCGGACTTGTTCACAAAATACTCCCTGACATGGATGCAAGTCGCCACGAAGGCAGCGCTGCGGGAATTCATTCCGCGCAAGCCGGTGACGCAAGCCAAAGCCGGTACCGCGGGGATCGGATTCTAGATGCAATATCAGCCCTGTCTGAGACAGGAAAAATCCTGATACATCCTTCGCCACGACCGGCTGATTCCGGCAAGCGAGACGTCAGCCCAATCCGCTACTTCGCGCGGGCCTTGATTTCCGGGATCGCCTTCTGCAGGTAGTACACCATCGACCAGATCGTCAGGATGACCGCTGCGACGATCAACCAGGAGCCCCAAAGGCGGGTCGGAATGACGCCGAATAAGTGGCCGTCAAACAGCAGGAACGGGATCGCGACCATCTGCACCGTTGTCTTGAGCTTGCCCACCATGTGGACCGCCACGCTGCGCGACGCTCCGATCTGCGCCATCCACTCGCGCAGGGCCGAGATCGTGATCTCCCGCCCAATGATCACCAGCGCCACCAGTGCATTGACACGCCCCAGTTCCAGCAGAACCAGCAAGGATGCGCAGACCAGGATCTTGTCCGCCACCGGGTCAAGAAATGCACCGAAGGATGAGGTCTGATTGAGCTTGCGCGCCAGGTAGCCATCCAACCAATCGGTCAGCGCGACGACGACGAACAGCACTGTCGCAAAGAGGTTCTGATGAGCCGGCGACAGATCCAGGTAAAACACTCCGACGATCAGCGGGATCGCCACGATGCGGGCCCAGGTGAACAGTGTTGGCAGGTTGAAGAACATGCAGGCATTGTGCCCAAATCCGCAGCCTCGGCCCCATCACATATTCGCCGCTGTCGCCAATTTGCCGAGGACCGCTCACAGATCCAGCGTCATGGGCTTGAACAGGCGCTGGTCGTTGAACAGGAAGGTCTCACTGAACTTCCACGGTCTCGGCATCGCGCTGACATCGCCAAACGGCGCCGCACGTCGCACAGCCGCGATCGCCAGATCCAGCGTGTCCAAAGCCTGCCCCGGCTTGCGCAGCACGCCGATCTTCCTGATGCTGCCGTCGGCATTCAGCTCCACCTCCAACACCGGAATGGCCAGCAGCACCTGCGGCACTTCGCCGGTATAGACCCGCCCCGGATTGGCCGCCACAAGACGCTGCGCAGCCTGCGCGCGCAACTCTGCTGCAGTACGGACCGGCTTCGGCGGGCCGAGGCGAAGCTCTGCGGCAGGCCGGGCCGGCTCAGCTGGCTTGGAAGGCCCGGCGGGGCGCTCAGAGGCCGGTCGCTCCTTGGCACCAGCATCAGGCGACTGGGCCGGTGGCGTCGGTGGTGTTGCCGAGGGCAGGCTGCAGCCTGCCAGACCCGCCAGCAGGCCCAGGCTCAACCAAGCTGCGGCACGCCGCCAAGCGGGGACAAAACGGCACTGTCGTTCAATGCAGGACACGATAGATTTCCTCTGCCAACTCTCTTGAAATGCCTTTGACGCTGCACAACTCGTCCACACTCGCGGCGGCCACGCCGCGCACACCGCCAAAGCGCTGCAACAGCTGCGATCGTTTCTTCGGTCCGACGCCCGGAACCTCTTCCAGCCTCGAACCGCCGGTGCGCACCGCGGCACGCTTCGCCCGCATGCCCGTGATGGCAAAGCGATGCGCCTCGTCGCGGATCTGGGCCACCAGCATCAAGGCTGCCGAGTCGCGACCCAGGTAGACCTTCTCCCGCCCATCGGCGAACACCAACTCCTCGAGACCGACTTTGCGGCCCTCGCCTTTTTCAACGCCGACGATCAGGCTCAGGTCCAGCCCCAATTCCTCGAACACTGCACGCGCCATCGACACCTGCCCCTTGCCGCCATCGACCAACACCAGATCCGGCAAGCGCCCGGTGCCCAGGGTGGCCGCCTCGGCCAGCTTGCTGTAGCGCCGGGTCAGCACCTGGCGCATCGCCGCGTAGTCGTCGCCACCGGTGATGCCCTCGATGTTGTAGCGACGGTACTGGCTGCTCTGCATCTGATGCGCCTCGAAGACCACGCAGGATGCCATGGTGGCCTCGCCCGCGGTGTGGCTGATGTCGAAACACTCGATACGAAACTTGTCGAGTTCGGCCACGCTGAGATCCAGCGCCTCCAATAGTGCCCGAGTGCGCGCCTGCTGTGAGCCCTCCTCCGACAAGAGCCTTGCCAGCGCCAGCTCGGCCCCCTTGATGCACATCTCCTGCCAGATGCGCCGCTGGCCGCGCGGCTGCGCCTGCACCGTCACCTTCGAGCCAGCCTGAGCACTGAGCGCCGCGGCCAGCCCCTCGCTCACGGCGTCGCTGACCACGATCAGCGACGGCACCTGTGCGTCCAGATAGTGCTGGGCCATGAAAGCCTCCAGCACCTGCTGCTCCACCGACGCCGGCACGGCATCACCGTCGCCATCCAGCTCATCGTCAGCCAGCAGCACAGCAGCCGCATCCTCGACATGCTTGGGAAAGCAGGCCCGGTCGCCCAGATGGCGTCCGCCGCGCACCATGGCCAGGTTGACACAGGCGCGCCCTCCTTTCACCTTGACCGCCAGCACATCGACGTCCCGGTCCCGGCCGGTTGCACTGTTTTCGTCGACTGACTGCTGCTGCAACACCTTGGACAAGGCCTGGATCTGGTTGCGCACCTCGGCGGCCAGCTCGTACTGATAGGCCTCGGCATACGCCATCATCTGCGCCTGCAGGCCGGCCATCACCTCATCGGTTTCGCCGAGCAGGAAGCGCTCCGCATTGCTGACGTTGCGGCGGTACTCCTCGGTCTGCCCCTCAGGTACACAGGGACCAGAGCAGCGCCGGATCTGATACAGCAGGCAAGGTCGGCTGCGGTTGTTGAACACCGTGTCCTCGCAGGTGCGCAGCCTGAAGACTTTCTGGATCAGCTGGATCGACTCCTTGACGGCCCAGCCGCTGGGAAAGGGACCGAAGTAGCGATGCCGCTTGTCGACCGCACCGCGGTAGTAGCTGACGCGTGGCCAGGCATGGCCGGACAGGCGCAGATAGGGGTAGCTCTTGTCGTCCCGGAACAGGATATTGAACCTGGGGTTCAAGGCCTTGATCAGATTGTTCTCAAGCAGCAGCGCTTCGGACTCGGTGCGAACCACCGTGGTTTCGAGTCGCGCAATACGCGCCACCATCATGCCGATGCGCGTGCCGCCATGGTCTTTCTGGAAGTAGCTGGAGACTCGCTTCTTCAGGTTCTTCGCCTTGCCCACATAGAGCACCTGATCCTGCGCATCGAAGTAGCGGTACACACCTGGCAGGCTGGACAAGGATGCCACCTCGGCCAGCAGCGCCTCGCGTCGCAGCAGGGCCAGCCGCTCGACTTCGGCCACGCGCAAGCTTTCTGCCGACTCGGCAGCGGCGCGCGCGGCGGCCCACTCGGCCTCCTTCTGCGCCCCCAATTCAGCGCTAGCGCTGGCGGTCTCGGGCTTGGACGGTTCGGTCTCTTGCATGGGCCGCGATTGTGCCGCGAGCCCCGGCCGATAATGCCGCATGGAACTTCGCTGGGATCTGTTTTGCCGCGTGATCGACAACTTTGGCGACATCGGCGTCAGCTGGCGACTGGCACGCGATCTGGCCTCGCGCGGGCAGCAAGTCAGGTTGTGGCTTGATGACGCGTCAGCGCTGCACTGGATGGCGCCCGCGGGCATCCCGCCGCGGATCGAAGTGCTGGACTGGCAGGACAGCCTGCATGCCAGCGAGGTCGGAGACGTCGTCATCGAGACCTTCGGCTGCGAGTTGCCCGAGGCCTTTCTTGCCCGCATGGCCGCGCGCCCTGTCCCGCCGCGCTGGATCAATCTCGAATACCTCAGCGCCGAGCCCTATGTCGAACGCAGCCACGGGCTGGCATCGCCGCAGTTCAGCGGGCCGGCTCGCGGTCTGGAAAAGCGCTTTTTCTACCCCGGTTTCACAAGCCGCACCGGCGGACTGCTGCGCGAGCCTGACCTGTTGGCTCGACAGGCCAAGTTCGACCGGCCGACCTGGCTGGCTTCGCAGGGCATCGCGATCTGCGCCGGCGAACGGCTGCTGAGCCTGTTCGCCTACCCGAATCCCGGCCTGCCGCAACTGCTCGAACGGCTCGCCGACACCCCCACGCTGCTGCTGGTTTGCCCGGGCGATGCCCAGCGCATCCTGCCGTCGCTGACGCTGCCGGCCAGCCTGCGCTGGCAGGCCCTGCCCTATCTGAGCCAAACCGATTACGACCACCTGCTGTGGGCCTGCGACCTGAACCTGGTGCGGGGCGAGGACTCATTCGTCCGCGCCCAGTGGGCGGCACGGCCGATGGTCTGGCAGCTCTACCCCCAGTCCGACGGCGCTCACGCACCCAAGCTGGAAGCATTTCTGGACCTCTGGCTCCGCGGCGTCGAGCCCGGGCTCGGCAATTCGATGCGGGGCCTGTGGCGCGCCTGGAACGGGCTGGGCCGCTGGGACAACTTGGCCCTGCCGGACCTGCGCGCCCAGCAGGCGCATGCCGAGCGCTGGCGCGATGGGCTGGCCTTACAGGCCGATCTCTGCACCCAGCTGCTGGGCTTTGTCAGGGAATCTGGCTAAAATAGCCGGCTTTGCCGCGCCGAGAGGAAGTCAACAGGGGATTTCGGGCGCGTGCCCGGCCGGGTTACGTCTTGGACTTTGGGTTCAAGCCTCCCCGCCCGCCAACTGACACCTCTCCCGACACCTTTGACGGAACACCTATGAAGATCGCTCAAGAAATCCGCGCCGGCAACGTGATCATGCACGGCAAGGACCCGATGGTCGTGCTGAAGACCGAATACAGCCGCGGTGGCCGCAATGCCGCCACGGTGCGCATGAAGCTGAAGAGCCTGCTGAACAACTCGGGCACTGAAGTCGTCTTCAAGGCCGACGACAAGATGGACCAGATCATCCTCGAGAAGAAGGAGTGCACCTACACCTACTTCGCCGACCCGATGTATGTGTTCATGGACACCGAGTACAACCAGTTTGAAGTCGAAGCCGAGAACATGGGCGACGCCCTGTCCTATCTGGAAGACTCCATGCCCGTGGAAGTGGTGTTCTACGACGGCAAGGCCATCTCGGTCGAACTGCCGACTTCGCTGGTGCGCGAAGTCACCTGGACCGAGCCGGCTGTCAAGGGCGACACCTCGGGCAAGGTGCTGAAGCCCGCCAAGATCTCCACTGGTTTCGAAATCCCCGTGCCCATCTTCGTGGCCCAGGGCGACAAGATCGAAATCGATACCCGCACGCACGAGTACCGCAAGCGCGTCTAAGCCGCGCCCGGCTCGGAACGAAAAGGCAGCGTCAGCTGCCTTTTTTCGTTTCGGGCGGCGCCCGCCATTGCCAAGCGGCGATCAGCCGCCTGTTTCCTGGCTGAGATAGGGCCGATCACGCCCCAGCCAGATCTCATTGTGAGCGGCACCGGCCGGCATCATCGGAAAACAGTTTTCCTGCGCCGCCACCACAACATCGAGGAAGAACGGGCCGACGCTGTGCAAGCACTCGTCCAGCGCCGCATCCAATTCAGCCCGCCGCTCAACCCTGCGCGCCTGCCAGCCAAAGGCCCGCGCCAGTGCCACGAAATCCGGCAAGGCCTCGGTGTAGCTGTGGCTCAAGCGGCCGCCATGGATCAGCTCCTGCCACTGCCTGACCATGCCCATGCGACCGTTGTTGCACAGCACCAGCTTGACCGGGGTGCGATGCTGCATCGCGGTGGACATCTCCTGGATGTTCATCAGCACCGAGGCATCGCCGCTGACACACACCGTCAGCGCCTCGGGATGCGCGATCTGCGCGCCGATCGCAGCCGGCAGCCCGTAGCCCATGGTGCCGGCACCGCCCGAACTCAACCAGCGCCCGGGACGCCGCTGTTTCAGATGCTGTGCCGCCCACATCTGATGCTGCCCGACATCCGTCGACACGATCGCGTCTCGATGCGTCAGTGCCGCATCTAGCCGGCTCAGCAAGGCCTGCGGCAGGATGCAATCCTCACGGTCATCGAACGCCAGCGACTGCTCTCGCCGCCAGCTTTCGATCCGCGCCCACCAGGCCGACAAGTCCTGGCCGCCCCGCCAGCCGGCCAGCAGGGCCTGCAGGCTGGCATGGCAATCACCAATCAGCCCGACCTGAGCGGCACGCACCTTGCCGATCGAACGCGGATCGACATCGAGGTGGATCACTTGCGCGTGTGGGCTGAACGCATCCAGCCGCCCCGTCACGCGGTCATCAAAGCGCGCGCCGACGCAGATGATGAGATCGGCCTGATGCATGGCCAGATTGGCTTCCAGCGTGCCATGCATGCCCAGCATCCCCAGGCACTGTGGGTCATCAGCCGGGAACGCACCCAGGCCCATCAGCGTCAGGGTGCAGGGTGCGCCACTGGCCCGGACCAGCGCCGCAAAGGCGCTGCAGGCCTGGACGCCTGAGTTGATCAGCCCGCCACCGCCGTACAACACCGGGCGCCGCGCGGCGTGCAGCAGCGCCAGCGCCGCCTCGATCTGCGCTGCCGGCGGCGCCGGGTTGAGCTGCGGCGCTGGCAATGGCGCAGACCAGCGGCTCAGCGCCTGCAGCTGCACATCCTTTGGAAAGTCCAGCAGGACCGGACCCGGCCGCCCGCCAGCCGCGCACCTCAGCGCTTCTGCGACACAGGCGGGAATCGCATCCACATCGCGCAGCTGCTGATTCCACTTGGTCACCGGCTTGGAAATGCCCAGCGCATCGCATTCCTGAAAGGCATCGGTGCCGATGACGCTGGTGGCCACCTGCCCACTGATGCACAGCACCGGAATCGAGTCGCACAAGGCATCGAGCAAGCCGGTCGTCGTGTTGCTCATGCCCGGCCCCGAAGTGACGAAGACCACGCCAACCTTGCCGGTGCTGCGCGCATAGCCCTGCGCTGCATGGACAGCCGCCTGCTCGTGGCGCACCAGCACATGCCGCAGGCGCGGCTCGGCATGCAAGGCGTCATACAGCGGCAGCACGGCCCCGCCGGGATAGCCGAACACGGTATCGACACCGAGCGCCAGCAGACTGGCCACCAGCGCCTCGGCACCGTTGCGAGGCAGCCGCGCAGCGGGCCGCGGAAGAGTTTCGAGAGGGGCTTGTGACATGCCCCGCACTGTGCCCGACAGCCCTCAGCAAAGGCTTTCTAATTTGCCGCAGAATCGCAGAGAATCAGCAAATCCTTCTTCACAGAAGACAATCTTCAGCATGAAGCTCGACAAATTCGACCTATCCATCCTGGAAGTGCTGCAACGCGACGCCCGCACCAGCCTGCAGGAAATCAGCCAGCAGGTGGGCCTCACCAGCTCACCTTGCTGGACGCGCATCAAGCGCATGGAAGAGGCAGGCGTGATCGAGGGCTATTCGGTGCGCGTCAATGCCGCCAAGCTGGGTCTGGCGGACACCGTCATCGTCCATGTGACGCTGGACAACCACTCCGACGAGGCACTGTTCGAGTTCGGCCGCGCGCTGGAGCAGATTCCTGAAGTGATCGAAGCCTTCCTGGTCTCAGGAGACTACGACTACTACGTGCGCATCGCCGTCGCCGACACGCGCGACTACGAGCGCCTGCTGCGCGAGCGCCTCTACAAGATCCCGGGCATCCGCCACAGCAAGAGCAGCTTTGTGCTGCGCCAGCTCAAGCAAAGCCAGTTGCCGCTGCGACGCTAACAGGCGGCAGCGGCAGCAAAGCTCAGGCCCTGTTCTTGGCCTTCTTTGCCTTCTTGCTCTTCTTGGCTTTCTTGGCCGTCGACTTGTGCGTGGACTTCTTGGCTGCCTGCGCCTTCAAGTGCTTGCCCTGGGCGAGCGTGGCAGCGGGCTTGCCATGCTTGGCTGTCGCGGCTGCCACCGGTGCAGTCGACAGACCCAGCAGCCCGGTCAAGGCAAGAACAGCGAGGAGCTTTTTCATGGTGTCTTGAGAAGTGATGGAAACAGCGGCGATTATTGCCGCGGCCAGCTCAGTCGAACTCGCGCCAGCGCAGCCATTTGGTGGCCACCCACTTCTCGCCCTCCAGCACCGGCGAGCCGCCATGCAGGCTCAGGCTGCTGGGATGCGGCTGGGCATAGCTGAAGAACACCGCATTGCCCTTGATCGGCGCCACTTCCAGCCCCACATCCGGAAAGATGGTGCCGCCACCACGTGTCGGGGTGTTCAGATACATCACGAGCGTTGCCACACGCTGGCCGCCGCGCTGGATGATGGCCTCGGTGCTGGCCAGCGCAGGATCGAAGTAATCATAGTGCGGCAGATACTCGGCACCCGGGGCATAACGCAGCACCTGAAGGCCTTCGCCATTCTCGACCGGCCAGTTGAGCAGATGGGCGATGCGCGCTTCGATGCGGGCACAGATGTCATTTTCGGAGCGCCCGAAGAACATGCCCTGGCTGGTGCGCGCGGCATTCACCTCGCTGCCGTCGCTGCGCTCGGCCACCGTCTCGGAACGCGACAGGCGCGGCGCAGCAGCCGCGCGCAACTCGTCGCACTCCTCGTCAGACAGCAGGCCGCCAAAAACCACCAGACGCGGCTTGCGCGATGTGAGCAGGATGTTGACCTCACGGTCACCCGCCCAGATCCGCGAAGGCTGGCCGCTCAGGGCGGGCTCAGGCAAGGTTTGCTCCGGAGTCACCGGGCTGCCTGGCCCCTGCTCCTGCACGACACCCGCCAGCACCTGCTCCAGCGCGCGCTGCGCCACCGTCTCGTCCCAGCCGCTGGCCCGCATCGAGGCCATGACCTTTTCCGGCGCAACGCCGGCCTGGTTCTGTTCGACGATCCAGTGTCGCAACTCCGGCGTGATCACTTGTGTGTTCATGCCGAACATTCTGCCTTCAGACCAGCTTGCGTCGGAACAACAGGCGCTCCGGGGTGGACAGCTCGGGCTGATAGCGGTAGCCCTCCAGGTCAAAGCCCTGCAGGCCGGCCGGCGTGTCGATCTGGTGTTCAATGCAGAAACGAGCCATCAGGCCGCGGGCGCGCTTGGCGAAGAAGCTGATGATCTTGAACTGACCGTTCTTCCAGTCCTCGAACTGGCACTCGATCACGCGTGGCAGCAAGGCCTTGCGGTCGGCGGCCTTGAAGTATTCCTGCGAAGCCAGGTTGACGATCACCGGCGCCTGATGGGCTGCCGCCCTTGCGTTCAGGTGCTCGGCCAGCAGGTCGCCCCAGAAGGCGTAGAGCGTGCCCCCTCGCGACGTCGCCAGGCGGGTGCCCATCTCCAGGCGGTAGGGCTGCATGCGATCGAGCGGACGCAGCACGCCGTACAGGCCGGACAGGATGGCCAGATGCTGCTGCGCCCACTGCAGCTGCGCCAGGCTCAGCGTGCCGGCCTCCAGACCTTCATAGACATCGCCGTTGAAGGCCAGCACCGCTGGCTTGCTGTTGGCGTCGGTGAACTGCGGCTCCCAGGCCTGGTAGCGGCCCATATTCAGCGCCGACAGCGCTTCGGACATATCCATCAGCGTGGCGATCTCGGCCGGCGTCTTGCGCCTGAGCACCTCGATCAGCTCGGCCGATTGGGTCAGGAACTGCGGCTCGGTGACGTGCTTGAGCACCTTGGGCGGTACAGCGGTCTCATAGTCCAGCGACTTGGCGGGCGAAAGCAAATAGAGCATGGGGTCAGATTTTGCCTGCCCTGACACGGCGCCGTTGTGGGGCCTCAAAAAGACCAGGGCCGGCCACCGCGTCGCGGTGCCGGCCCTGCGGGGCTTGCAGGCGGACTGTGCGGCTTACTTGGACAGCAGCTGGTTGACCGCTGCAACGTCCTCGGGCTTGAGCTGGCCGCTGGCCTGACGCAGCTTCAGGCCGGTCAGCACGACGTCATAGCGGGCCTTGGCCAGATCGCTCTGGGTCGAGAACAGCTGGGTCTGCGCATTCAGCACATCCAGGTTGACGCGCACCCCGACCTTGTAGCCCAGCTGCGTGGCCTCCAGCGCCAGACGACTCGAGGACTCAGCGGCTTCCAGCGCCTTCACCTGTGCCAGGCCGGACTGCACGCCGAAGAAGGCACGCTTGGTGCTCTCGGTCACGCTGCGGCGGGCGAACTCAAGATCGTTGCGCGAGCGCTCTTCCAGGGCCACCGTTTCCTTGATGCGATTGCCGGTGGCACCGCCGGTGTAGAGCGGCATATTAAGTGCCACACCCACGCTGGCCGCGCCGGTGGTGCCAGGCATGGTGGCACCGCTGCCGCGGGCGTTGGTGCTGGACAGCGTACCGGTCAAGTCCACCGTCGGCGCTTCGGCCGCGCGGGCCTTGCCGGTCTCCAGTCGAGCCACTTCCAGTCCCAGCTTGGCCTTGCGCACCAGCGGATGCTGCTCGTCGGCCAGGCTCACCCAAGGGTCGACCGTCATCGGCGTCATGGCCGGCAATGCCACCGGTTGGGCCAAAGGTTTGGGCGACACGCCCAGGCGGCCCACGATCTGGTCCAGCGCCACGCGCTTGACGCGCAGGTCGTTCTCGGCCGCGATCTCGCGCGCCGTGGCGCGGTCGAAGCTGGCCTGTGCTTCACGTGTGTCGGTGATGGTGGCGGTGCCGACCTCGAAATTGCGCTTGGCCGACGCCAGTTGCTCGGCGATGGCCGTCTTGTTTGCCTTGGTCGTTCCCAGCACGTCCTGTGCGGCCAGCACGTCGAAGTAGGCCTGCGCCACACGCACGATCAGATCCTGCTCAGCCGCCTCCAGGTCGGCCTGCGCAATGCCCAGACTGCGCTGAGCCTGGTCGATGCTCAATCGGTTGGCACGGTTGTAGAGCGCGTACTTGGCGCTCAAGGCAGCTTGCAGGGTCGTCGTATCCACCCGGCCCGGCGGCCGCGGCAGATCAGTCTCGGCGCGACTGCCAGTGACGCCCACGCCCAGCGACGGACGGTTCAGCGCATCGGCCTGCGCCGCCCGGTATTGGCTCGAATCAGCCTGCGCGCGCGCAGCCAGATAGGTGGCGTCATAGGCACGGGCCGCTTCGTAGACCTCAAGCAGGCTCTGGGCGTGCACCGCGGAGCCAGCGCCCAGCGTCAGCGCCAGGGCCAGGGAGAGACGGCTCATGCGCCACAGCGCGTTCGCGCGCTTGGGCGTCTTGTGGTCAGCAGGCATGAGGATTCCTCGCAGCAGGGGTTGTTGTGTTGTGGGTCTTGGCATTCAGTATCGAGGCAGCGACGGATCGATCTCACTGGACCAGGCGTCGATGCCGCCGGCGAGGTTATAGACCGATTCGAAGCCCTGGCGCTCGAGAAATGCGACGACCTGCAGACTTCGCACACCGTGATGGCAATAGCAGACGACAGGCTGCAGCGGATCCAGCTCATCCAGGCGCTGCACCAGCTCGCCCATCGGGATCAGGCGCTCGGTCACACCCTCGATGCGGATGCGGGCCAGCTCGGCTTCCCAAGGCTGGCGCACATCGAGCAGCAGCGGTGGCGGCAAGCCCGCCTCACCGGTGCAGCGGCTCAGCACTTCGGCGCAACTCAGCTGGGTCGGCATCGACGCTGTTATCTCAGAAGACGAAGCCCGAGCGCTGCTCGAAGCCCTGCAGGCGCGCCGCCACGGTGTCGAACAGCACCGCCGAGCGGAACTCGCGCTCCGCGCTGCGGGTGTAGAGCATCGCGCGCATCACCGGCTCGTCGCCGACGATGGCGGCCAGGCGTCCGCCGACCTTGAGCTGATCCAGCAGCGCCTGAGGCACCTCGGCGACCGAGCCCGACAGCAGGATGACGTCGAACGGCGACTCGGCCCCCAGACCGTGGGCGCCATCGGCCTCGCGCACCGTCACATTCGTGGCGCCAGCGCGCTTCAGGTTGTCGCTGGCAAAACGTGCCAGCTCGGCATTGCTTTCCAGCGTGATCACGCGCTGGGCGCGGTGGCCCAGCAAGGCTGCCATGTAGCCGGAGCCGGCGCCGATCTCGAGCACCTTCTCATGGCGTTGCACTTTCAACTCTTGCAACAGGCGCGCCTCCACGCGCGGCGCCAGCATCTGCTGGCCACCCGGCAGCGGCAGCTCGCAATCAGTGAAGGCCATGGCGCGGTAGGCGGCCGGCACGAAGTCCTCGCGCTTGACCACGGCCAACAGGGCCAGCACCTCGGTATCAAGCACATCCCAGGGGCGGATCTGCTGCTCGATCATGTTGAAGCGGGCTTGTTCGACGTTCATCTCGATTCTTCCTCGGGTACAGGCGGCACGCTGTCCAGTTGCAGGCCGCCGAAAGCTGGGGGGATTCTATTTCGCGCCAGGGCCTGCGGGCGCCTCGCCGGGCACGGCCGGCGCGAACTTGCGCTTCAACCAGGCTGACAGATCGTCCAGGTAGCAATAGATCACCGGCACGACCACCAGGGTCAGCAGCGACGAGGTGATCACGCCGCCTATCACCGCCTGCCCCATCGGCGCGCGCTGCTCGGAGCCTTCGGACACGGCAAAGGCCAGCGGCACCATGCCGAAGATCATCGCCAGCGTCGTCATCAGGATGGGCCGCAGCCGCACCGCCGCCGCGCGCAGCAACGCGGTCTCGCGGTCCATCGGTTCGTTGTCGACGCCATGCCCATGCTCGCCTTCGCGGGCCCGGATGGCGAAGTCGATCAGCAGAATGGCGTTCTTGGTCACCAGGCCCATCAGCATCACGATGCCGATGATGGAGAACATGTTCAGCGTCGAGCGGAATGCCAGCAGCGCACCGACCACGCCGATCAAGGTCAGCGGCAGCGAGCTCATCAGCGCCAGCGGCTGCAGGAAGCTCTTGAACTGGCTGGCCAGAATCATGTAGATGAAGACGATGGCCAGTGCCAGTGCGCCCACTGCGTACTGGAAGGACTCGGTCATGTTCTTGGTCGAGCCGCCGAAGCTGTAGCGGTAGCCAGGCGGGAACGGCGTCTCGTCCAGCGCCTGCTTGATGTCGGCCGACACCTCGCCCGCGCTACGGCCCAGCGCATTGGCGTCGATCTGGACTTCGCGGTTCAAGTCACGGCGGTTGATCTGGTTGGCGCCAGTCGCGGCATGCACATCGGCCACCTGCGACAAGCGCACCACGCGCGGTGAGCCGTCGGCCGCAGCCGCCACATTGATCGGCAGGCTGTGCAAGTCAGCCAGGCTGTCGCGGCCCTGCGGAGCCAGGCGCAGCAGCACGTCGTAGTTCTCGCCGTCCGGCGCGCGCCAGTTGCCCACCGTCGTACCGGCCAGCAAGGTGCGCAGCGTGCCCGCCAGCGCATTGACGTTGAGCCCCACATCGGCGGCCGCCTCGCGCTTGACCTCAATCGCCACGGTCGGCTTGTCGGGCTTCAGCGTGCTGTCCAGATCGACCAGGCCGGGAATCTTGTCCAGCTTGGCCATCACCGTCTTGGACAGACGCTCCAGCTCCTTCAGGTCGGCGCCCTGGATGGAGAACTGCAGGCTCTTGGAGCCACCCAGATCGGTCTGGCCGATATTGGTGATGGTGACGCCCGGAATCGTGGCCAGCTGCTCGCGCAGCGGCAGCATCAGATCGTTGACGCTGCGCTGCCGGTCCTTGCGGTCCGTCAGGCGCACATAGATCGAGCCATAGATCTTGCCGGCCGCGAAACCGCTGTTGATGGTGGTCACCGTGTAGCGCACCTCGGGCAGTGCGCGCAGCACCGCGTCGATCTGGCGCGCCCGCGCCTCGGTCACTTCCAGCGAGGAGCCGACCGGCGTGTAGAAGTTGATCTGCGTCTCGGACAGATCGGCCTTGGGCACGAACTCCTTGCCCAGCGAGCCCGCCAGCCCGCAGCTGGCCAGCAGCGTGGCCAGGGCAATGGCCAGCGTTGCGCCCTTGTGCGCCAGCGACCAGGCCAGCACGCGCTGGTACAGCGCCGACAGCCATTCGCTGAACCGGTCGAAGGCCAGCGTCACCCGGCCCAGCGTCTTGTCGTACAGCGTCACCGGCGGGCCCCGATGCGCGCCATGCGCCTGCGGGTCGTGCCAGATGCTGGACAGCATCGGGTCCAGCGTGAAAGACACGAACATCGAGATCAGCACCGCCGCGACGATGGTGATGCCGAACTCGTGGAAGAACTTGCCGACGATGCCGCCCATGAAGCCGATGGGCAAGAAGACCGCGACGATGGAGAAGGTGGTGGCCAGCACCGCCAGACCGATCTCCTCGGTGCCATCCAGCGCCGCCTGGCGCGGGCTGGCGCCCATCTGCACATGGCGCACGATGTTCTCGCGCACCACGATGGCATCGTCGATCAGCAGGCCCACGCACAGGCTCAGCGCCATCAGCGTGATCATGTTGATCGTGAAGCCGAACGCATACATGAACAGGAAGGTGCCGATCAGCGCGATCGGCAGCGTCAGGCCGGTGATGACGGTGGAGCGCCAGCTGTTCAGGAACAGGAACACGATCAGCACCGTCAGCAGCGCGCCCTCGATCAGCGTCTGCTTGACGTTGGCCACCGAGACGCGGATGCCGCGCGAGTTGTCGCGGTTGACCTCGGTTTTCACGCCCTTGGGCAACAGCACCTGCGCCTCCTTCAGCGCCGCCTGCAGGCCGTCAACCACGGCGATGGTGTTTTCGCCCTGGCTCTTCTGCACCGACAGCAGCACGGTGCGCTGCCCGTTGTAGAGCGCCAGGCTTTCGACTTCCTGCGGCCCATCCACCACGTCCGCCACCTGCCACAGCTTGATCGACGCGCCGGCCTTGCGGGCCACCACGATGCCGCGGAAGTCCTCCGGCCGCTTCAGGCGCGCATTGATCTGCACCACGCGCTCCTGCTGCGCCGAATGCAGCGTGCCCAACGGCAGTTCCTGGTTCTCGCTCTTCACGGCGGCCAGCACCTGGTCAACCGTGATGCCCAGCGCCTCCATCGCAGACGGTCGCAGCTGGATCTGAATCTGCCGCTGCAGCCCGCCCACCACGCTGACCGAGCCGACGCCGCGCACGTTCTCCAGGCGCTTCTGCAGCACCTGGGTCGACCAGCGCGTCAGCTCCTGCGTGTCGATCTGCGCGCCGGCATCGGCCAGCACGGCCACATTGAAGATCGGCTGGCTGGCCGGGTCGAAGCGCGAGATGCGCGGCTCCTTCACCTCGTCGCGCAGCGTCGGGCGCATCAGCGCCACCTTCTCGCGCACATCCTCGGCGGCCTTGCGGCCGTCGATGTCGAGATTGAACTCGACGATCACCACCGAGCTGCCCTCGTAGGAGCGCGAATACAGCGAGTTGATGCCGGCCACCGTGTTGACGGCCTGCTCGACCTTTTTCGTGACTTCGGCCTCGACAATCTCGGGCGAGGCGCCCGGATAGTCCATCTGCACCACCACGGTGGGAAAGTCGATGTTCGGAAACTGGTCGACCGACAGACGCTGGTAGCTGAACAGACCCAGCACCACGAAGGCCAGCATGACCATCACGGCCATCACCGGGTTCTGGATCGAAACGCGGGTGAACCACATGGCGACGCGCTCCGGACTTCAGCGCGAAGCCGCTGAACTTGCCGGCGCCGCAGCCGCGGCCTGCTTGACCCGCGTGCCCTCGGGCACCTGGCCGGACGCCCCGGTCAGCAGCATGTCGCCGGCGGTCAGCCCGCTGCGGATCTCGACCACGCCCTGAGGCTGCCCGTCAATCAGCGCCTCACCGCTGATGCCGGTCTGCACCGTCACCGCCTTGACCAGCCCGTCCTGCACGCGCAGCACATAGGGATGCGCCTTCTCGATGCGCAGCACATGCACCGGCACGGCCAGCGCCTCGCGGGCCTCGACCGCCAGCGTGCCGCGCGCAAACATGCCGTGCCGCAGCCCCTGCGGCTGGTCCAGGCGCAGATACACCAGCACCGCACGCGAACCTGTCTGCGCCGAAGGATTGATGCGCAGCAGCGTCGCAGCGACGCCCTGCCCTTCCACATTCAGCTGCGCCTTGGCCCCGACGCGCAGCGCCGCGGCCTGGTCGGCCGGCACCGCGGCTTCGAGTTCGAGCCGGCTCAGGTCAACGATTTCCAGGATGCGGCCATCGAGCGCCACGCGCTCGCCCGGCTGTGCCAAGCGCTGTGAGACCTGGCCGGCGATCGGCGCGATCAGGCGCGTGTCTGCCAGGCCCTTGCGCGCCAGCTCCACCGCGGCCTGTGCCGCCTGCCAGTTGGCCTGGGCTGCCGCGTCGCTGGACTGCGCCGCTTCCAGCGCCGTGGCCGAGATGAAACCCTGGCCGACCAGCGCGCGGTTGTTGTCCAGGGTGCGCCGCGTGATCTCCGCCTGCGCCTTGGCGGCTGCCGCGGTCTGCTCGGCCTGGCGCAGGCGCCAAGCCAGCTCGGTGCTGTCCAGTTCGCCGAGCAACTGGCCGGCGCGCACCGTGTCGCCTTCGCGCACCAGAAGCGTCTTCAGCTCGGCGGCCACCTTGGCCTTGACGACCGCCAGGTCGACCGCCCGCAGGCCACCAGAGAGCTCGATCTGCCGCTCCAGCCGCAAGTTCTGAGCACGCGCCAGGTCCAACAGGCCCAGTTCCAGCACCGCGCCGGCTGTGGCCGTAGGCGCCACGACCGTCGGCGCCTTGGCACCTTTGAGCCACCAGCCCGCGCCCGCGCCGAGCACAAGCAGGATCACCAGGGTCATCAGGACTGTCTTGCGCTTCATGGGCTGTTCTTGCCTGTCTCTAGTTTTTTGACTGCGGCGCGGCCAGCAGGCCGTTCAACATCAGGTCCATCTGCACGCTGAGCACCGCCTCGGCATCGATGGCCTGACCGAGCAGAGGGCAGGCGCCAAAGGAATGCTGATGCAGCACCATGTGCAGCATCGGCGCGATCAGCACGTGCACCGCTGCGTCCGGCTGCACGGGACGGAATTCGCCAGCGGCGATGCCACGCCGGATCACCGCGGCCAGTTGCTCGTGCGAGGGGTTGATGACCTCGTCGATGAAGAAGCTGGCCAGCTCGGGGAAGTTGCGTGCCTCGGCCGTCATGATCTTGCAGATGCCGCCGGCCGCCGTCTGGCCCATATGTGCCCACCATTCCTTGAGCAGCAGGCCCAGCAGTTCGGTCATGCTGCCCTCGAACTGCTCGGCCATCGCGCGCGCCTCGGCGATCGGCGAGCCCAGGCATTCCCGCACCATGGCCTTGAACAACTCTTCCTTGGAGGCGTAGTAGAGGTAGAGCGTGCCCTTGGAAACGCCGGCGCGGGCCGCGACTTCCTCGGAACGCGTGGCCGCATAGCCCTTCTCGACGAACAGCGCCAGCGCCGCCGCCAGCAGCTCCTGCGGACGCGCTTCCTTGCGGCGACGGCGCGTGGCAGCCGACGGGCCGGCGGTCGGATCGCAGGCGACCGACGCAGCAGCGGGCGGTAGAGGCAATGTTCGGGACATGAAAGGTACTGACTGACTGGTCAGTAATGTAAGCACCCGCGCTGCGCCGGTCAACCGCTGAGACGCGGCCAGCACACGGTCGGCTTCAGGCCGCCGCCGCTGTGGGCGGCTGGTCAGCAAAGCCGGCGGATCGCCGGCGCATCATGGCCGGATCGACCGTGGGCGCCTGGGCCGGCCAGCCGAAGAAACGTTGCACCTCGGCGCGGCGCGCCAGCGTGTCCGACATGCCCAGCATGATCAACTCGCCGGTGAACGAGGGCTCGAACAGCAGATAGCTGGTCAGTGCGGAGCCGCTGGCCCCCTTGCCCTCACCCTGCACCCCGACGCTGCGCAGCAGGCCGCGCATCGTCGGCGGCAGGCTGCCCTGGTGTTCGGCGGCCAGATCGTCCAGGCGCCGGCTGGGTGCGATCACCAGCACGTCGATGGGCCGCAAGGCCGTGTTGCGCCGTGCCTCCTCGGGCAGCAGCGCCAAGGTGTTGTTGATGCGCTGCAGACGCTCGACATCCACCGCCAGCGCGTCCAGAAAGATGTTCGACAAGGCATGGCCGGCGATCTGGGCCATGCTGGGATGGCCATTGACCTGTACATGGCGCGGGCCGGTGGGTTCGTGCATGCGGCCGGCGCCGATCACCAGCACCCGGTCGGCGCCCAGGTGCACGGCCGGAGAGATCGGCGCACTCTGGCGCATCGAGCCGTCGCCGAACCATTCCAGCCGGCCGTCCAGTTCCAGCTGCTCGGCCGGGAAGATGAAGGGAATCGCCGACGAGGCCATCAGATGCTCAATCGTCATGCGCGCGCGCGTCGCCACCCGTTGCGAGCGCAGCCAGGGCTCGACTGGCTTGTGGGTCTGATAGAACGTGACATGCTGGCCCGAGGTGTAGCTGGAGCCGCTGATGGCCAGCGCGTGCAGATGGCCCTGCTCCAGCATGCTGTCCAGCCGCTCCAGCCGCACCCAGCGGCGCAGCAAGTTGCCCAGCGGCTCGTTGTCCAGCAGGCTGCGCGGGCGCGATCGCTTCCAGCGCGCCAGCGCCCAACCCAGGCTCATCATCGTCATCCAGCGCGCGCCGGTGCGAATCACGCCAAAGGAATCAGCCCGATAGACCTGATCGACGTGGATGTTCTGCCAGATGTGTACCAGGCCATCGACCGCCGAATCGAAATCGTCCGCCAGGCAGGCCAGCGTCGAGGCATTGATGGCGCCGGCCGAGGTGCCGGCGATGATGGGAAAGGGGCTGGCGCCACTGAAACCGGCATCGCGGCGCAGCTGGGCCAGGGCCGCCAGCACGCCGACCTGGTAGGCCGCGCGCGCGCCGCCGCCGGTCAGGATCAGACCGGTTGAAGGCGGGCGGCTCATGCTGGGCGAGGCTGGCATCGGATGCAGAGCTTAAAGCCTGCGCCAGCCCGGGGTAAGCCGCAAAAAGGGGGCAATGCCACACCTGCACCACAGGCGGCAGGCGCCGCTGCCAGGCAAACCGCTCACTCGTAGCTGATCTGCGGCGCGCCGTCCTTGGCGTTGGCGAAGCGCTCCAGCGCCTCGTCACAAGGCCAGAACTTGGCAGCCTCGCCCAGATCCAGCTCGGCCGAAGCGCCCTCGCGCTGGATCGCCAGCCGCAGTGACAGACCCTGCAGCAGCGTGCCCTGCTCCGATTCGACGCGTCGCGGGGGCCAGGTCTTGACCACCTCGGCCACCGGCGGTGCGACGCCGTTGGCCTTCAGCTTGAGGAATTTGCCGAAGCGCGCGCGCGCCGCCGCCAGATCCCAGACCTGCTGCACATTCATGCGCAGGCCGCCGGAGAAGCGGTCGTTCTGCACCTTGCCGGAACAGATGATCAGCTCGTCCTCGGCCAGCAGTTCGCGCGCGCTGTTGAGCAGCTCCTCGTTGGCCACGGCCTCGATCGCGTCGCTCTTGTCGTCGAGCTTGAAGATCGCCACCCGGCCACGTTGCCCGTTGATGATGCGCATCTCTCCGACGATGCCGGCCACCATTACCGGATCGCGGCTGTCTTGCAGGTCAACCACACGCCGCCTGACCATGCGGCGCACTTCCTCGCCGTTCTGGTCGAACAGGTGGCCGGAGAGGTAGAAGCCGATCGCTGTTTTCTCCAGCGACAAGCGCTCCTTGATGCTCCACGGTGCCGCTTCGACGAGATCCGGCTCGGCGGTGGACGAGCCGTGCGTGTCGTCGAAGTCGAACAGGCCGCCCTGGTCGGCGTTCTGCACCAGCTTGTCGGCAAAGGTATAGCCCAGCGCCACGCTGGCGAGCAGGCTGGCGCGGTTGGGCTCGATCAGGTCGAAGGCGCCGGCTTTGATCAGTGCCTCGACGGCCCGCTTGTTGACGGCCTTGCGGTCCACGCGCGCGCAGAAGTCGAAGAAGCTCTTGAAGGGGCCGGCCACCGAGCCTTGAGGGCCGTCCCCCCGGCCTTCACGCGCGGCGACGATGGCCTCGATCGCGCCCCGGCCGGTGCCCTTGACTGCGCCCAGGCCGTAGTTCACCAGCTTGTTGTCCATCGGCTCGAAGCGATAGAAGCCCCGGTTGACACAGGGCGGCTGGAAGGCGATGCCGAAGATCTTGGCGTCATTGAGCAACACCTTGAGCTTGTCGGTGTCGTCCATTTCGATCGTCATGTTCGCGGCGTAGAACTCGGCCGTGTAATGCGTCTTCAGCCAGGCCGTGTGGTAGCTCAGCAGCGCATAGGCGGCGGCGTGCGACTTGTTGAAGCCGTAGCCCGCGAACTTCTCCATCAGGTCGAAGACCTCGTCGGCCTTGGGCTGGTCGATGCCCTTCTCCGCAGCTCCCTTGCGGAAGATCTCGCGGTGCATGGCCATCTCTTCGGCCTTCTTCTTGCCCATGGCGCGGCGCAGCATGTCGGCGCCACCGAGGCTGTAGCCGCCCAGCACCTGGGCGGCCTGCATCACCTGCTCCTGGTAGACGAAGACACCATAGGTCTCGGCCAGCACCTGACCCAGCAGCGGGTGCGGATATTCGATGGCTTCCTTGCCGTGCTTGCGCGCCACGAAGGACGGGATCAGGTCCATCGGTCCCGGCCGGTACAGCGACACCAGTGCGATCAGATCCTCGAAGCGCGAGGGCTTGGCGTCCTTCAGCAGGCGCTGCATGCCGGGCGATTCAAACTGGAACACGCTCTCCGAGTAGCCATCGCCGAACAGCTTGAAAACCTTGCGGTCGTCCAGCGGCACATTGGCAAAGTCAAAGCCCTGGCGGTCGGCGTGGCGGGCCACGATGAAATCCTTGGCCAGTTCCAGGATGGTCAGCGTGGCCAGGCCCAGAAAGTCGAACTTCACCAGGCCGATGGCCTCGACGTCGTCCTTGTCGTACATGCTCACCGCGCTGGTCGAGCCCGGCTGCTGGTACATCGGGCAGAAGTCGGTGATCTTGCCCGGCGCAATCAGCACGCCGCCAGCGTGCATGCCGATATTGCGCACCATGCCTTCGACGCGCGCGGCCAGCTTCAGCAGCTCAGCCACTTCCTCTTCCTGCGCCTCGCGTTCCTCGATCTCGGGCGCCTCGTGGCGGGCGTAGATCATCTTGGCCTTGTCCGGATCGAAGTCCGGCGGCAGCTTGGCCAGCGTCACGGTCTTGCCCGGCGGCGCCGGAATCAGCTTGGCGATCGAATCCACATGGCCGAAACCCATGCCCAGCACGCGGCCGATGTCGCGCAGCGCCGCCTTGGCGGCCATGGTGCCGAAAGTGGCAATCTGGCTGACCGCCGGACGGCCGTACTTGTCCTTGACGTAATCGATGACGCGGTCGCGGTTGCCCTGGCAGAAGTCGATGTCGAAGTCGGGCATCGAGACCCGCTCGGGATTCAGGAAGCGCTCGAACAGCAGGTTGTAGCGCAGTGGGTCCAGGTCCGTGATCGACAGCGCATAGGCCACCAGCGAGCCCGCGCCCGAGCCCCGGCCCGGCCCCACCGGGCAGCCATTCGCCTTGGCCCAGCGGATGAAGTCCGACACGATCAGGAAGTAGCCCGGGAAGCCCATCTTGATGATGGTGACCAGCTCGAACTCCAGGCGCTCCACATAACGCGGCCGTTCCGCCTCCCGCTTGGCTGGGTCGGGATAGAGCTGCTGCAGGCGCTGCTCCAGGCCTTCAAAGGACAGCTCGCGGAAATACTGCGCCATCGGCATCGGCGTGCCGTCGGCCTGTATCGGCGTGGGGAAGTTGGGCAGCTGCGGCTTGCCCAGCACCAGGCTCAGGCTGCAGCGCCGGGCGATTTCCACCGTGTTGGCGAGCGCGCTGGGGATGTCGGCGAACAGCGCCTCCATCTCGGCCTGGGTCTTGAAGTACTGGCCCGGCAGGAAGCGCTTGATGCGTTTCGGATTGGCCAGGGTTTCGCCCTCGGCCACGCAGACGCGCGCCTCATGCGCCTCGAAATCTTCCTCGGCAAGAAACTGCACCGGATGCGTGGCCACCACCGGCAGGCCCAGCTTGGCCGCAAACGGCACCGAGGCGCGCACCAGCGCCTCCTGGCCCGGCAGGCCGGCACGCTGCAGCTCGATGTAGAAGCGCTTCGGATAGATGGCCGAGAGGCGCTGCGCCCAGTCCGCCGCGCGCGCGCGGTCGCCGTTCATCAGGGCCTGGCCGATGGCGCCGAACTGCGCACCCGACAGGCAGATCAGCCCCTCGCTGAGCTCCTGCATCCACTCCAGCTTCAGGCAGGCCTGGTTGCGATGCACGTTCTGTATCCAGGCGCGCGACAGCAGCTCGCAGACATTCAGATAGCCCTGGCTGTTCTGCACCAGCAGCAGCACGCGGGTGGGCTGGCGGTCGGCGCTCTCGGGCTCGATCCAGCAGTCCGCGCCCAGCACCGGCTTCACGCCCTTGCCGCGGCAGGCGTTGTAGAACTTCACCGCGCCGAACATATTGGCCAGATCGGTGAGGCCCAGGGCCACCTGCCCGTCCTTGGCCGCGCCTTGGCGGCATCGTCGATGGTCAGGGTGCCGTCGACGACGGAGAATTCGGTATGGGTGCGCAGATGGACAAAAGACATGGGCAGATTGTAGAGAGCCGCCGGCCTCTTCCCGGGTTTGGCCTGCCCGCCAGCGGCGGCCGGCGCAGCTATGCTCACAGCCCATGAAAACAAGCCCATCCCGCCTCAGATTCGTCGCCCGCCCGCGGGCTGCAGCGCTGCTGCTCTGCAGCCTGTTCGGCCTGGCGGGAGCCACCAGCGCCAAGGACGCCGAGCCCGCCGCCAAGCCTCAGCCGCCCCGCAGCGCCGCCGAAATCCTGGCGCAGTCGCCCGCCAGCGACTGGCAGCCGCTGGACCTGGAGAACACGCTCCAGATGGACCTGCCGCAAGGGCCGGTCGTGATCACGCTGGCCGCACGCTTTGCGCCCCGCCATGCCGCCAACATCCGCGCGCTGGTGCGCGGCGGCTATTTCGACGGTCTGGCCATCCTGCGGGTCCAGGACGGCTTCGTCACGCAATGGGGCGACCCGAATGGCAGCGCGCCTGAGCGTGCACGGCCACTGCCGACCGCCGCCAGCGCCAAGCTGCCGGCCGAGTTCTCGACTGCACTCGACGGCCTGCCCTTCACGCCGCTGAAGGACGCCGATGGCTGGGCGCCAGTCAACGGCTATGTGGACGCCTTCCCGGTCGGCGCCGATCCCAAGACCGGCCGTGCCTGGCTGGCGCATTGCTACGGCATGGTGGGTGCAGGCCGCGGCAACGAGGCGGATTCCAGCACCGGCAGCTCTCTGTATGCGGTGATCGGCCATGCACCGCGCGCGCTGGACCTCAACATCACGACGGTTGGCCGCGTGCTGAAGGGCATCGAACACCTGGCCAGCCTGCCGCGCGGCGGCGCCAATATGGGTTTCTACGACAAGCCTGAGCAAGGCCTGGGCATCCAGCGCGTGCGCATGCTGGCCGATATGCCTGAAGCCGAGCGCCCGGCACTTGAGCTGCTGCGCCCGGACAGCGCCACCTTTGCCGCGCTGCAGGACGTGCGCCGCAACCGCACCGGCTGGTCGGTCTACAACCCGGGGCGCATCGAGCTGTGCACCGGTCTGCCGCCAACACGCGCAGCAGGCACCGCGCGCCGCGGCTCATGAGCGTGTCAAACAGCGCGAAGCTGCACCAGTTGCTGCTGGCCCGGCTGCCGGATTTGAGCCGGCAACTGTTGCTGAGCGCAGAGCAGAAACTGCGGCTGCCTGGCAAGAACCCCACGGCCAGCTGGCGCGGCCAAGGCGCTGCAGGCGAGTCAAGCCGCGCTGCAACTGGCCTGCGAAAGCGCCTT
>JACDQM010000144.1 GCA_015657635.1 Roseateles sp. | reverse complement strand
GTGCCAGGTGGAGGGCACGCGACCCAGCTCAAGCTTCTGGCGTACGACGCTGGCGCTGCTCTGCTCCCGCACGAACAGCAGCATGGACAAGGCCACGCCCAGCACCGAAGCCTCGACCAGGCCGACCGCCAGCGTCACGACGATGACGGCGATCACCACCAGCAGGTCCAGCACGGTGGCGCGCGAGCGCAGGAAGCGCAGGGGCTCGCCATCAAGCATGCGCAGGCCGATGGCCACCAGGATGCCGGCCAGCGTGGCGACTGGAATCCAGGCGATCAAGTGCCCCAGCAGCAAGGCAGCCGCCAGCGCGAACAGGCCTTGCATCAGGCCGGTGGCGCGGGTCTTCGCGCCGCTGTTCAGCCCCACCAGCGTGGCGCCCAGCGTGCCGGCGCCGCTGATGCCGCCGCAGGCCGCGGTGGCGATATTGGCGGCGCCCTGGGCGAGCAGTTCGCGGTTGGAGTCGTGGCGTGACAGCGTCAGCTTGTCCAGCACCACGCAGGTCTTCAACGTGTCGATCGACAGCAGCACGGCCAGCGTGAGCGCACCACCGGCCAAGCGGCTCAGATGCGCCGCGTCCAGCCCGCCCAGCGAGGACCAGCGCGCAGCGATGCCGTCCAGCAGCGCAGCGCCCGAGGCGTCCAGTGGACCGAGCACCAGGCTGTTGCCGGTCAGGCTGCGCATGCTGGCATCACCTGTGGACAGCAGCAAATAGACCAGCGTGCCGGCCGCGATGCCCAGCAAGGTGGCCGGCAGCCGCGTCTGCTGGCGGGCGGCCAGGCTCATCACTGCGGCGGTGAGCAGTCCGATGGAAAGAGCTCGCCAGTCCCAGTCGGCTGGCGTTGTCAGCCCGGCCCACAGCGACATCTCGGCCGGCAGACCCAGCAGGCGTGGCAGCTGGCTGCCGATCAGCAGCAGGCCCACGCCGCTGAGGTAGCCGCTGACCACGGGATAGGGCACGTATTGGATCAGGCGGCCGGCGCCGATCAGGCCCAGCACGAGCTGGATCAGCCCGGCCAGCAAGCCCATGCCCAGCAGCAGCGCGACGATCAAGGCCGGGTCTTCGCCGCGACCGGCCATCTCCAGCGCATAGGCCGACAGCAGCGCGGCGGCCGGAGCGCAGGGCGCACTGACCAGCCGTGCCGTGCCGCCCAGCGCAGCAGCCACCGTGCCCATCAGCACCGCACCGATGACGCCGGCCAGCGCACCCTGGCCGGCCAGGCCAGGCCCGATGGCCGAGAACACGGTGACGCCGAAGCCGATCGCCGCGGGCAGGGCCACCAGCATCGCGGTCAGCCCGCCCCAGACATCGCCCAGGCCGGGCCGCAGGCGCGATACGGGCGCGAGCGCAGACGGGTTCATCGCTGCTGGCCCTGGTTGATCGGCATCGGCGGGTCTCAGTCCAGCAGGCCCACCACGCGCTTGGCAGCGCGCAGATAGCTGGTGTTGGGCAGCTCGGCCAGGCCCAGCTCGGCGATCACACGTCGCATGCCGGCCAGATCGGTGCTCTCCACGCAGACTGTCTCGATCAGCGCGCCGTTGAACCAGACCTGAGCGAACTCGCAGACGATGCTGTCGATGCTGAAGCCATGGCGCATCTTCTCGACCGTCACCAGCCGCAGCGCGGCGTCGGCGCGCGCCAGTGCCAGCAGCTCGGTGCTGTCGTAGCGCTGCTTTGTCAGGGGTGGTCTGGCGCCCAGCCATTCGAAGCTCGTCGCCAGATCGGCCTGCGCGATCGGCAGCTCGAACTTGGCACGCGGCTCGAAGATCTCGTAGCCCTCGGCGGTCTCGCCCACCCTGAGCTTGATGTCCAGCAGCCCGGCGCGCAGTTTGACGTTGGCGTCTTCACCGGCCACCGACAGCAGATAGACCTCGGGTGGCATCCGGCGAGCCTGCAGCAGCACCGTCCTGCCGTTGTACATGCGCGGCTGCAAGCGCTCTATCAGGCCCTGGCCGAAGACGCGAAACTCCGCACGCGGCGCGTTTGCGGCCGTGACCGGCGGAAGCTGTTCACCCGTCACCGCACTATGTTCGCCCATCGCCAGTCTCCTTGCCTGTTGAGCCTGCGCACCAGAGCGCGCGCTTGCGGGCATGGTAGCCAAGCCGGCCTGAGTTCGGTTTGCGGCAGATCGAACATCGCGCCGCCAGTGCGGCGGGGCAGCGAAATCGCTTAAGCTCGCTGCCTCGATATTGCATGGGCAGCGCCTGCAGATGGCTCAACAACCGTTTCGTATCGGCGAAGGCTGGGACACCCATGCCCTCGTCACCGACCGCCCGCTGGTTCTGGGCGGCATCACCGTGCCGCACACCCATGGCCTGCTCGGCCATTCGGATGCCGATGCGCTGGCGCATGCCATCACCGACGCGCTGCTCGGCGCCGCGGCGCTGGGCGATATTGGCAAGCTCTTCCCCGATACCGCGGCCGAGTTCAAAGGTGCCGATTCGATGGTGCTGCTGGCCGAGGCCTACCGCTGCGTGCAGGCCGCGGGCTGGGTGATCGGCAATCTGGACAGCACCATCGTGGCGCAGGCGCCCAAGATGGCGCCGCATATCCCGGCCATGCGCGCCCGCCTGGCCGAGGTGCTGGGCATCGACATGGGCCAGGTCAATGTGAAAGCCAAGACGGCCGAGAAGATGGGGCCGGTGGGCGAGGGGCGTGCCATCGAGGCGCGTGCGGTGGCGCTGCTGCTGCGCCGCGACTGAGGGCCGCCAGCGCCGCTCAGCTGGCGCGCTGCAGCCGGATCCGGGTCAGCAGGCCGCCGCCCTCGGCGTGGCTCAGTTCGAGCTCGCCGCCCAGGCGCTGCACCGATTTCTCGACGATCGCCAGGCCCAGGCCCGCGCCGGTCGCGGCCGTGCGCGCGGCATCGCCGCGGAAGAAGGGCGTGGTCAGGTGAGCCAGCTTGTCGGGGGGCACGCCGGGGCCATGGTCGCGCACGCTCAGTTGCACCCAGTTGCCGCTGGTCTGTGCGCTGACTTCCACGCGGGCGGCCTCGCCTGGCGCATGGCCATAGCGGCGTGCGTTCTCGAACAGGTTCAGCAGCACGCGCCCCAGCTCGGTTTCGTCAGCCCAGACGCGCAGTTCTGGCGGCAGCTGCACCTCGATGCGGATCTGCCCGGGGTCGCGGAAGGCCTGCGCCTCGCGCTCGACGATTTCGCCCAGAACCAGGGGCTGCAGCTGCAGTTCGCTGGGCCGCGCGTAGTCCATGAACTTGTTGATGATGGCGTCGAGCTGGTCGATGTCCTGCGCCATATAGATGCGCGCCTGTTCGTCAGCGACGCTCATCTCGGCTTCCAGGCGCAGGCGCGCCAGCGGCGTGCGCAGGTCGTGCGAGATGCCGGCCAGCATCACCGTGCGGTCTTCTTCCATCTTGGCCAGCTCGCGGGCCATGCGGTTGAAGCCCATATTGACCTCGCGGATCTCGCTGGTGCGGGTGGTCTCGTCCAGGCGCGAGTCGTACTCGCCATCGCGGATGCGGCCGGCCGCGATCGAGAGTTCGCGCAGCGGCTGGTTGATCAGCCGCGCGATCGCTGCCGCGCCCAGCAGCGAGGCCAGCAGCGCGATGCCGATCCACCAGCCGTTGCTGGACAGGTTCAGCGACAGCGGCGTCGGGCTGGTCTGCAGCCAGAACTGGTCGGGGCCGATGCCGAAGCGCACCCACAGGCCATCCTCTTGGTTGACGCTGCGCGCCACCACGGTGTCCGGCCCCAGGTGGCCACGCAGCTCTGCGGCCATGCGCTTGGCGAAGGGCGAGGTGTCATAGGACAGCCAGAGGTCGCTGCTCTCGGCCACCCGCACGCGCACCGACTGGCTGCGCGACAGCGAGCTGATCACCGCCACGCGGTTGATGCTGTCGGCATGTGCCAGTGCCGCACGGCTCAGGTTGACCAGCTCGGCCAGCTGCTGCGCGGCCTCCAGCGCGCGCGGCTCCGCCTCCAGTGCCTTGAAGGTTTGCTGCCAGGCCAGCACGCCGCCAGCCAGCAGCAGCGCCAGCAGGGCGAAGGTGCGCCAGAACAGCGTCAGCGCCAGTCGGGGTTGAGTCATGCCGGGGTGTCAGCTGGGGCTGTTCGCCTCGTCCGGCACGAACACATAGCCCACGCCCCAGACGGTCTGGATGTAGCGCGGCTGCGCGGGGTCGTCCTCCAGCAGCTTGCGCAGGCGCGAAACCTGCACGTCCAGGCTGCGGTCGAAGGGTTCGAACTCGCGGCCGCGCGCCAGCTGCGCCAGCTTGTCGCGCGACAGCGGCTGGCGCGGATGGCGCACCAGGGCCTTGAGCATCGAAAACTCGCCGGTGGTCAGCGGCAGCGGTTCGCCGTTCTTTGAGAGACGGCGCAATGCGAGGTCGAACTCGAAGGGGCCGAAGTTCACCGTCATCGGCTCCTTGGACGGCGCACCGGGGGCTTCCTGCGCGGGGCGGCGGCGCAGTACGGCGTTGATGCGGGCCAGCAGTTCGCGCGGGTTGAAGGGCTTGGACAGGTAATCATCCGCGCCCACTTCGAGGCCGACGATGCGGTCCACTTCCTCGACCTTGGCGGTCAGCATGATGATGGGGGTGTTGTCATTGGCGGCCCGCAGGCGGCGGCAGATCGACAGGCCGTCCTCGCCCGGTAGCATCAGGTCCAGCACCAGCAAGTCGACGGTTTCCCGGGTCAGGGCCTTGTTGAGGGCCTTGCCATCTTCGGCCAGCACCACGTCGAAGCCTTCCTGCGTCAGATACCGGCGCAGCAGATCGCGGATGCGTGCGTCATCATCGACGACGAGAATGCGATTGGGACGGTGGGGGGCGGTGCTCATGGCCTCTCCTGAAAATGTAACAGCGCTGATTTTGCGCGGGTTTGCGCCGCTGTTACATCTTCGGCTGCGCCGGTTGTGAGCAGATGTTTCCCCGTCAACGCGGAGCCGGGCGGCTGCGCTTGTAGGTCTGTCTGTGTGCTTTTTCGATGTGAAGGAAAGAAACGCATGATTCCGAAACTGATGGGCGCTGTCGCACTCGCCCTGTCGCTGCCGCTGCTCTCGGTGCAGGCGCAGGCTCAGGCACCGCGGCGCGATGCGCTGAATCTCAGCGTGAGCGCCAACCAGGAGGTGACGCGCGATGTGCTGAGCCTGGTGTTCTCGACCACCAAGGAGGGCGCTGATGCCGGCGCGGTGCAGGCGGCGCTGAAGCAGGCACTGGACGCTGCGCTGGCCGAGGCGCGCAAGGCCGCCAAGCCCGGCCAGGTGGAGGTGCAGACGGGCAATTTTTCGCTCTATCCGCGCTACGCACCCAAGGGCGGCGGCATCAATGGCTGGGCCGGCAGTGCCGAGCTGCTGGTCGAAGGCAAGGATGCCACCGCGATTGCCCAACTCAGCGGCCGCATCAGCACGTTGAACATCGCCCGCGTCGGCTGGGGCCTGTCGCGCGAGGCGCGTGAAAAGGTCGAGGCCGATGTGGCCGCGCAGGCAATCAGCCGCTTCAAGGCGCGTGCGGCGGACTACAGCCGCCAGTTTGGTTATGGCGGCTACACGATTGGCGAAGTCAGCGTGGCCACGCAAGACGGCGGCGTGATGCCCATGGCCGCACCGGCCATGCGCTACAAGAGCGCCGCACTGGTTGAGGAAGCCTTGCCGGTGGAAGCCGGCAAGGCGACGGTCTCGGTAACGGTCAGCGGTGTGGTGCAGATGAGCAAGTAGCCGCGGCCTGAACTCCTCTTGGGGATCGGCTGATGCACTCATCAGCTGAGGGACTACGGCAAAGCGGGCCGAGCGCCGGGCCGCCCCAAGCCGGCCCGCTATCCCCTCGGGGGATCGGCTGATGACCCATCAGCAGAGGGGCTCCATGCTCACTGGGCGGTCCACCCGCCGTCCAGCGCCCAGGACTGGCCGCGCACATTGGACGCGGCATCCGAGCACAGAAACACCGCCAGCTCACCGAGTTGCTCGGGCGTGGTGAACTGCAGCGAAGGCTGCTTTTCCATCAGCAGGCGGCGCTTGGCTTCCTCGTTGTCAACGCCGTCGGCGGCGGCGCGGGCGTCAACCTGCTTCTGCACCAGCGGGGTCAGCACCCAGCCCGGGCAGATAGCGTTCACAGTGACCGCGACGTCGCCGTTTCCAGGGCCACCGCCTTGGTGAAGCCCACCAGGCCATGCTTGGCGGCCACATAGGCGGACTTCTGAGCAGAAGCGACCAAGCCGTGCACCGAGGCGATATTGAGGATGCGGCCCCAGCCGCGCGCGTGCATGCCGGGCAAGGCCAGGCGGGTGGTGTGGAAGGCCGAACTGAGGTTGATGGCGATGATCGCGTCCCAGCGCTCGGTCGGGAAGCTCTCGACCGGCGCCACATGCTGGATACCTGCGTTGTTGACCAGGATGTCGCAGCCGCCGAATTCGGCGTCGACATAGGCCATCATGGCCTCGATGTCTGCGGCCTTGCTCATGTCGGCGCCGTGGTAACCCACCCGCACACCCAGTGCCGCCACCTGCGCCTTGGGTGTCTCGGCGTCGCCGAAGCCGTTGAGCACGATGTTCGCGCCCTGGCGGGCCAGCGACAGCGCGATGCCCAGCCCGATGCCGCTGGTGGAGCCGGTCACGAGCGCAGTCTTGCCTTTCAACAACATGCTTTGTCCTTTGCGAATGAAGAAGCGGGTGTGGGGTTGTTAGGATGTTCGCCGAGGATATTAACCATGGCTGAACCGCTGCTGAAAACCGTCCAGTGCCTGAGCCCCGTGGGCCTGCACCGCATGGCCTACTGGGAATGGGGTGCGCGCGACAACCCGCGCGTGCTGGTCTGCGTGCACGGCCTGTCGCGCCAGGGGCGCGATTTCGACCGTCTGGCGCAGCGCCTGAGCGCGCATTACCGCGTGATCTGCCCCGACGTGGTGGGACGCGGCCAATCCGACTGGCTGGCCAACCCGGCGCTCTATCAGATCCCCACCTACGTGGCGGACATGGTGAGTCTGGTGGCACGCCTGGATGTGGAGCAGGTCGACTGGGTCGGCACTTCGATGGGCGGGCTGATCGGCCTGGGCCTGGCGTCGCTGCCGAACAGTCCGGTGCGCCGTCTGGTGCTCAATGATGTGGGCCCGGTGATCGAGCTGGAAGCGATCAAGCGCATCGGCAGCTATCTGGGCCAGCCGCTGCGTTTCGACAGCGTGGAGCAGGGTGCCACCTATCTGCGCGGCATCTCGACCGGCTTCGGGCCGCACAGCGATGCCGATTGGCTGGCGCTGTCGCGGCCGATGTTCAAGCCGGATGGCGAAGGCCAGTACAAGCTGCACTACGACCCGGCCATTTCGGCCGGTTTCCCGGCGCTGACGCCTGAGGTGGCGACTGCCAGCAGCGCGATGCTGTGGCAGAGCTACGACCGGATCGCCTGCCCGACCCTGCTGCTGCGTGGCGGCGACTCTGATCTGTTGTCGGTGGCGACTGCGCAAGCGATGACGCAGCGCGGGCCGCGCGCGCAGCTGAGCGAGTTTCCGGGCGTCGGGCATGCGCCGACGCTGGTTGATCCGATGCAGATTGAGGTCGTCGCGCGCTTTCTCGAACAGGCATGAAAACTGGGCAGATTGCGGGCGCGGCCCAGGCCGCGCCCATCGTGGCATTGGCCGATACGGGGCAGGGTGGGCTGGAACAAGCCGACGCCGCCGCGGTCGCCCGTGCGCGTGCCTTTGCCGAGCCCCTGCTGGCTGAGCAGCCGCTGGACACTGGTGAAGAGGCGCTGGCGCATGCCGATGGCGTGGCGGCCATCCTGCGCGAAATCGGCGCAGCGCCGGCCATGCAGGCGGCCGCCTATCTGGTCTATGCCGGGGACTACCTGACCAAGCCTGAAGAGGTGGTGGCCAAGGGCTTTGGCGAAAGCTATGCCAGCCTGGTGAGCCACACCCGCAAGCTGGTGCAGATCCAGCGCGCAGCGCGTGCGGCGCAGGACAAGGTGCTGGGCGCCGAGCAGCGCCAGCAGCAGACCGAGCGGGTGCGCAAGATGCTGCTGGCTTTTCACGCGACCTGCGCGTGGTGCTGCTGCGCCTCGCCTCGCGTCTGCAGACCTTGCGCTTCTTCGCTGCCAGCAAGACTGAATGCCCGCATGCGCTGGCGGCCGAATCGCAGCAGGTGTTCGCGCCGCTGGCGAACCGGCTCGGCATCTGGCAGATCAAATGGGAGCTGGAGGATCTGGCTTTCCGATTCCTTGAGCCGCTGCAGTACCGTGAGCTGGCTCGCGCGCTGGACCAGAAGCGGGTCGAACGCGAGCAGGCAATCGAGGCGGTGCGGCTGCGCGTGCAGTCTGAATTGCAGAGCCAGGGCCTGCAAGCAGAAGTGCAGGGGCGCCCCAAGCACCTCTACAGCATCTGGAAAAAGATGCAGGGCAAGAGCCTGCCGCTGGAGCGTGTTTTCGATCTTCGCGCCTTGCGCGTGATCGTGCCCGAGGTGGCCGACTGTTATGGCGCCTTGAGTCGGCTGCACGAGCTCTACAAGCCGGTGGACGGTGAATTCGACGACTACATCGCGCGCCCCAAGCCGAACGGATATCAGTCGCTGCATACGGTGGTGCTGGGCCCGGACGGCCGCGCGATGGAAGTGCAGATCCGAACGCGCGCGATGCACGAGCACGCCGAGCACGGTGTGGCAGCGCATTGGGCTTACAAGGAGGCGGGCGCGCGCGGCTATGCCGGCGTGGTGGCGGCCGGTGACTTCGAGGAGCAGGTGGCGCAGGCGCGCAAGGCCGTGCTGCACCAGCTGCTGGCCTGGGAACGCGACTTTGTGGCCGAAGGTGCGCAGGCAGGCCAGACCGAAGGCGTGTTCGACGACCGCATCTATGTGTTTACGCCGCAGGCCTCCATTGTTGAGCTCTCGGCCGGCGCCACGCCGATCGACTTCGCCTACGCCGTGCATACCAGCCTGGGCCACCGCTGCCGCGGCGCCAAGATCGACGGCCAGATGGTGCCGTTGAACACGCGGCTGAAGAATGGCCAGACGGTGGAGATCACTGCCATCAAGGAAGGTGCCCCCTCGCTGGACTGGCTCAACCCCGAACTCGGCTATCTGCAGAGCCAGCGCAGCCGCACCAAGGTGCGCGCCTGGTTCAATGCGCAGGCACAGGCACAGACCATTGCGCGTGGCCGTGAGCTGGTGGAGAAGCTGCTGCAGCGCGAGGGCAAGACGGCCATCAAGCTGGAAGAGCTGGCCGCGCGCCTCGGCTTCAAGACGGCTGATGCGCTGTTCGAGGTGGTCGGCAAGGACGAGTATTCGCTGCGCAATATCGAAAACCTGCTGCGTCCGCCGGTGCCCGAGCCTGATCAGGACGAGATGCTGGCGCAGCGCCGTACCAAGGCCGGCAGCACGGCGCCGCGTGGCGGCGTGCTGGTGGTCGGCGTTGATTCGCTGCTGACCAATCTGGCACGTTGCTGCCGGCCGGCCCCGCCGGATTCGATCGCCGGCTATGTGACGCGTGGCAAGGGCGTTGCGATTCATCGGCGCGACTGCAGCAACTTCCGGGAGATCGCGCAACGTTCGCCAGAACGCGTGATCGAAGTGGAGTGGGGCGCGACGCCCGAAAAGGGCGGGCTCTATCCGGTGGACGTGGTCGTCGAATCGTCGGATCGCCAGGGCTTGCTGCGCGACGTGCTGGAAGTCTTCGCCAAGGAGAAGATGAACGTCACCGCCGTCAACACACAGTCGGTACGCGTGCCTCGTGGCGAGACGGCCTGGATGAGCTTTACCGTCGAGGTGGCAGATTCCGGTCGTCTGGCGCAGGTGCTGCGCGCCGTGGCGCAAGTGAGCGGGGTGCGCGGCGCACGTCGTCGCTGATCTCAGCGAGTTTCTTGTGCAAGGCAAAAATACCGTGCTATACTGCGAAGCTCTTCAGGCGCGTAGCTCAGTTGGTTAGAGCACCACCTTGACATGGTGGGGGTCGTTGGTTCGAATCCAATCGCGCCTACCAAATTTG
>JACDQM010000143.1 GCA_015657635.1 Roseateles sp. | reverse complement strand
GGCTGCTAGCCTTGCCGGCACGCGAAAGGCTCTGCATGCGACAAGAGCCCGCACAGGAGACAAGCGCCATGACTGCTTCCCACACAGCCGCCGGCCTGGCGGCGCGCGTGCCGGCCCAGCGCCTGCGCGCGGCGCGCCAGGCCCTGCTCAGCGAGGGCGCGCTGCCGCCCGGCCTGCTCGACGAACAGCTGCAGGCCAGCTGGCTGCGCAGCCAGCGCTTCGGCCTGCTGCCGGACGCGCGCAACCCCGGCGCGCCGCATGCCTCGGCCCAGCAACTGGCGCGCGCGCTGGAGCACCGCCGCGCCTTCGTGGCGCAGGCGCGGCCGGTGATGGAGTTCCTGTTCGAGCAGATCCAGGGCAGCGAGCACCTGGTGATCCTGGCCGACGCGCAGGGCATGCTGCTGCATGCGCAGGGCGACACCAGCTTCGCCGACAAGGCTGCGCGCGTGGCGCTGCGCCCCGGTGCGATCTGGCACGAGCAGTGGCGCGGCACCAATGCCATCGGCACAGCCCTGGCCGATGGCCGCGCGGTGGTGGTGCACGGCGCCGAGCATTACCTGGAGCGCAATGCCTTCCTGACCTGCGCGGCCGCCCCCATCGTCGACCCGGCTGGCCGCCTGCTGGGCGCGCTGGACCTCTCGGGCGACCACCGCAGCTACCACCGCCACACGCTGGGCCTGGTGCGTTCGGCCTCGCGCATGATCGAGCACCAGCTCTTCGAGTGCCGCCACGGCGGCGAGCTGCGCCTGCGCCTGCATGCGCGCGCCGAAGGCCTGGGCACGGTGGCCGAGGGGCTGCTGGCGCTGTCGGAAGACGGCTGGATCATCGGCGCCAACAGCGTGGCGCTGGAGTTGCTGGGCCTGCCACGCAGCGCCATCGGCGCGCTGCCGCTGGAGCAGGCGATCGGCCTGGACCTGCGCGCGCTGCTGGCCGGCGGACGCGCGGCCCGGGAGTTCGCAGGGCCGGAAGGCCGCCGGCTCTGGCTGCGTCTGGAAACAGGCCGAAGCACGCTGACGATGCCGGCCGGCGCCGCCACGAAGCCGATTGCGCCGGCTGATGCGCTGGCTGCACTGGACAGCGGCGACGCTGCGCTGCAGGGCCAGATCGAACGCGCGCGCCGCGTGCTGGACAAGCCGATCGCGCTGCTGCTGCAGGGCGAGTCGGGCGTGGGCAAGGAGCTGTTCGCACGCGCCTGCCACGACAGCAGCGTGCGCCGCGGCAAGCCCTTCGTCGCGCTGAACTGCGCGGCCCTGCCCGAGGGGCTGATCGAGGCCGAGCTGTTCGGCTACCGGCCCGGCGCCTTCACCGGCGCGGCACGCGAGGGTGCGCCCGGCCGCCTGCGCGAGGCCCAAGGCGGCACGCTCTTCCTCGACGAGATTGGCGATATGCCACTGGCGCTGCAGGCGCGGCTGCTGCGCGTGCTGCAGGAGCGCCAGGTGCAGCCGCTGGGCGGCGGCGCGCCGGTGGCGCTGGACTTCGCGCTGATCTGCGCCACGCACCGGCCGCTGCGCCAGGAGGTGGAGGCCGGGCGCTTCCGCGAAGACCTTTACTACCGCATCAATGGCCTGGCGCTGCGCCTGCCGCCGCTGCGCGAGCGCAGCGACCTGGCCACGCTGGTGGCTCGCCTGCTGCGCGAGCTCTCGCCTGGACGCGAGCTTTCCTTGGCCCCGGCGCTGCTGCAGGACTTTCAGCGCTACCGCTGGCCCGGCAATGTGCGCCAGCTCGCCAACGCGCTGCGCACCGCCTGCGCACTGCTGGGCGACGAGGAGACGCAGATCGCACGCCCGCATCTGCCCGAGGACCTGCTGGACGAGCTGCTGGGCAGCGCACCGGCCACGACACGCGCGGTGCAGGACGAGGACGCTGACCTGCGCCTGCAGGCACAGCGCCAGATCGACACGGTGCTGCAGGCCTGCCAGGGCAATCTGTCCGAGGCGGCACGCCGCCTGGGCATCAGCCGCAACACGCTGTATCGCAAGCTGCGCGGCAGCGGCAAGGCCGCCTGACAGTCAGGGCGCAGAAGGGCGAGGCGCCAGCCAGCTGGCGATGCACCACTGTGCCGACCAGTAGGTCACCAGCACCCACAGCGCTGCCAGCGGCAGCGGGCCGGCGAACTTGTTGATGGCCAGGCAGGCGTCCGAGATCAGGAACAGCAGGCCGCCCAAGGCCAGCACCGCAGCGCGGCGGCGCGCACCCGCATCAGTCGCCTCACGGCTGCCCCGCCAGACCACCGCCGCCTGCGCGGCCATCGCCGCCAGGCACAGCACATAGGCAATCACCGGTGGCCGCAGACCGGCCGGCACGCCAGGCCAGAGCTGGCTGAGCACCACGCCGGCCAGCAGCGCATAGCCGATGAAGGCCAGCGGCCAAGCCGCCAGCCGCTGCACGCGCGTGAAGGCCCACAGGTAGCACAGGTGGGCCAGCAGGAAAGACAGCAGGCCGATGACGAAGGCGCCATCGCCGAACATCAGCGCCACATCGCCGCCCAGCGAAAAGATCAGGCCCGCAATCACCCAGCGCCGCAGCCGCGGCGTGGCCTCACCGCGCGGCCAGGCGTAGGCAATGATGATCAGCGTGGTCAGCGGCTTGAACAGCCAGATCAGCCAGGGCTGGTCCGCCAGATTGCCGGCAATGGCCAGCGCGGCGCTGAGCGCGGTGAGCGCCGCGAGAACGGGAGTGGTGAGAGGCAAGAGCATGGCGGCGCATCTTGGCAGATGCGCCGCCATGCGCCGCTAGGGCTTGCCCGCAGCTGCGGCGGCTGCTTGCTCAGTCGATGCGCACCCAGCGCACGTCGATGTGGTTGTTGGCGCGGTGCACCAGATGCACATTGCTGCGCGCCGCCCAGGGAGTGACCTGGTGGTGCAGCGGGATCACAGCCACATCGTCCTGCACGATCTTCAGGGCCTGTACAAGCTGGCTGCGGCGCTTGGCCGCATCACCCTCGATCTTGGCGCTGTCGATCAACGCGTCCAGCTTGGCATTGCTGTAGCGGCCGTAGTTCCAGCTGCCGTCGCCGCCCACCGGGCTGTGCACCAGGGCCTGCAGCGAATACAGCGCATCGAAGGTGGCCACGCCCCAGCCCAGCAAGTGCAGATTGCTTTCCTTGCGCTGCAGCTTGGGGAAGTAGACGCTGGAGCCCTGGCTGGCCAGCTTGACCTGCACGCCCACCTTGGCCCACAGCGCGCTCAGCGACTTGCAGATTTCCTCGTCGTTGACATAGCGGTCATTCGGGCAATCCAGCTGCACCTGGAAGCCGTCCGGATAGCCGGCCTCGGCCAGCAGGGCCTTGGCGCGCGCCGGATCGAAGGGCAGGCGGCGGTCGCCCTCGGGCGTCCAGCCTTCGGCCTGCGGCGCCACCAGCGAGCCGGCCGGCTGGGCCAGGCCGCGCATCGTCACGCGGCGGATCGCTTCGATGTCGATGGCCTGATAGAGCGCCTGGCGCACGCGCAGGTCCTTGAAGGGATTGCGGCCCTTGATATTGCTGCTGGTGAGCTCGTCGCTGGCCTGGTCCAGGCCGAGGAAGATGGTGCGGAACTCGGGACCTTCGATGATCTTGAAGCCCGGCGTGTTGCGCAGCTTGGGCACGTCCTGCGGCGCGGGGTCGAGCACGAAGTCCAGCTCGCCCGAGAGCAGCGCGGCCAGCCGGGTGGCGTCGGACGAGATCGGCGTGTAGACGATGGCGCTGACATTGCCCTGCAGCTTGCCCCACCAGTTCGGGTTCAGCAGCAGCTCGGTCTTCACGCCCGGCTGGCTGCTCTTGAGCACGAAGGGCCCGGTGCCGTTGGCATTGCGCACCGCATGGGTCTCTTCCTTCTGCGCGAAGTTCTGCGGCTTCTCAACCTTGTGCTTGAGCGCCCAGTCCCTGGACATGATGCGCACGCCGGTGATCTGGCGCAGCAGCACCGGATTGGGCGCCGACAACGTGATCTCGACGCTCGACGGCGACAGCTTCTTCACGCCGGTGACGCCCTGCAGCAGCACGCGGAAGTTGGAGCTGGGACTGAGCGCACGCTCAAACGAGAACACCACGTCGTCGGCCGTCAGCGCGCTGCCGTCGTGGAACTTCACGCCCGGACGCAGCTCGAAACGCCAGCGCGTGGGCTCAAGCTGCGTCCACTTCGAGGCCAGCGCCGGCTCGATGGTGAACTGCTGGTCGTAGGCCACCAGGCCCTCGTAGACAAAGGCGTTGAACTGGTTGTTCAGCGCGCTGTTGTAGGCATGCGGGTCGAAGCTCTGCACATCGCCCTGGCTGGCCCAGCGCAGGGGCTTGGCCTGTGCGGTGACGCCGATCAGCGCCAGCAGGGCCAGTGCGGCAAGTTTGCGGATGGATTGGGAAGGCATGGGATTCCGGTCAACAGACCTCATGGAAAACCCTGAATGCTGCCCGTGCGCGGCGGCCCCGGCAAATACTCATTCGCCATAAGCTTCTGCCGCAGCGGCAGTGTCCGTCAGGCCGGCTCGGCTTGCACGCTGACGCGCTGCCCCTGCTGCTGCGCACGCAGCAGCTCAGCCGCCTGATCCGGCGCGAGCGGGCGGGACAGGCCGAAGCCCTGGAACAGGTCGCAGCCCAGCTCGATCAAACTGCGCTGATCGGCGGCCGTCTCCACGCCCTCGGCCACCACCTGCATGCGCATGGCCTGGGCCACCCCGATGATGGCGCCCACCAGCATGCGCGCATCGTCGCTGTCTGAGATGCCGTGCACAAAAATGCGGTCGATCTTGAGCTTGCGGCAGCGCATCCGGCGCAGATAGGCCAGCGAGCTGTAGCCGGTGCCGAAGTCATCAATGGCCAAGGCGTAGCCGCGCTGCTGCAGCTGCGCGACCATCGAGTCGGCCGTGCCCAGGTCCTCAAACAGCGCACTCTCGGTCAGCTCGAACTCGACCGCCTCCGGCCCCAGGCCCAGCTCATCCAGCGCCGCCAGGAAGCGCTGCCGATCCTGCGGCCGCCGCCCCTGGCGCGATGAGAAGTTCAGCGCTACCGGCGGGCAGTCCAGGCCCCGCGCACGCCAGGCTTGCTGGTCCTCGGCCAGCACCCGCAGGGCGAGCAGGCCCATTTCGACGATCAGACCGGAGGCTTCGGCCGCCGGGATGAATTCGGCTGGCGACACCCAGCCGCGCTGCGGGTGATGCCAGCGCGCCAGCGCCTCGAAGGAGACCAGGCAGCCCTCCTTGTCGAACAGCGGCTGGTAGGCCAGGCGGATCTGCTGCCGCTGCAGCGCCTGACGCAGGTCCAGCTCCAGGCGCAGACGAGCCCGCAGCACCTCGCCCAGCTCGGCGGAGAACAGCTGGTAGCCGTCCTTGCCCTGGCGCTTGGCGTGGTACATGGCGGCGTCGGCGCACTGCATGGCTTCCTCGGCCGAATGCGCATGTTGCGGCAGCAGCGCCACGCCGACCGAGACCCGGGCGCGAATCGAGTCCGCGGCCTCGTCCACCGGCTGCCGCAACTGGTCCACCAGGCGGGTCGCCAGCTGCTGCACCATCGCCTCGTCGACCGGTGCCTGCAGCAGCAGCGCGAACTCATCGCCCGCCAGGCGGGCTGCCATGTCGTTAGGTCGCAGCAGCGCACGCAAGCGCAAGGCCACCACCTGCAGCACATGATCGCCGGCCGCGTGGCCATGGTTGTCATTGACCTGCTTGAAGTTGTCGAGGTCGATGAAGAGCAGCGCCGCAGGCTGCTGGTGCTCGCGGCTGAGATACGCAGCGCGCTCCAGCGCCACGCGGAAGGTCTCGCGGTTGGGCAGGTCGGTCAGCGCATCATGGTGGGCCAGGTAGCGGGTGCGCCGCTCGGCATCGCGCACATGCGCGCGCAGGCGGCCCGAGACCAGCCAGGCCAGCCCCAGCGCCGCCACCAGCATGCCCGTGGCCGTGCCGACGAAGCGTGCCAGGTCTTGCCAGATGCCGATGCGGCTGGCATGCACGATCAGCTCGCCCACCTGTTCCTGCTTGACCATCACCGGCACGCTGAGCCTTTCGATGCCGGCCCACTGATGCAGCAGGGCATCACGCGCCTGCAGCGGCGCGTTGTAGCCGGCCAGAGCCAGCCGGGACGCGTCGAGCAGCAGGGCCTGCTCGATGGCCTCCGCGCTGCGAAAGGCGCTGAGAATGTCGCTGGCGTCCTCGGCATTGCCAAACAGCACGGCCGCCGCCGCGGTGTCGGCCACGATATGGGCCTGCACCTGCAGGTCTTCCCGGAAGCGTTCATCGAGTCGGCCGAACTGGAACACCGTCAGCATCAGCGCGAACACGAACAGCGCCGACAAGGCCAGCAGTGCCTCGCGCTGTTCGTCGAACAGCCGCTGCAGCCAGTGCCAGGTGCGCTCTGCTGGCATCTCAGGGCTTCTTCACGAAACGCGCCAGCCGCAGCAGCTTGGCGCTGATGTCCAGGCCCGCGCGGCGCGCGGCTTCCAGACTCACGTCGAAGACCACCCGACCGTCCTCGACCTGCAAACTGAGCATGGCGCCGCGGTCCAGCATGCCAGGCGATTCGGACACCAGCAGCGTGGCCGATGGCGCCACCGGCAGGCCCTGCGCATCGCCAATCAGCGCGATATGGCAGCCGCCCAGCTGGCGATCACGCACGCTGCGCACCTGCAACTGATGGTTGTCCATGGTGCGGCCGTCCAGCGCCCGCAGCTCCTGGGCCAGTGGGGTGCCATCCTCGAGCAGGCACAGCTGCAGGGCCTGCCCATCGGCCAGACTGCGTGGCGGCCATTCGATGAAGCGCAGCACCTTGAACAGCACCTGCGCCTTGAGTTGCGGCTCGGCCAAGGCCTGCGGCTGTGATTGCACGGCCAGATGCAGCCCCAGCAGCCCGAGGCCCAGGCAGGCCTGCAGCAGCGGGTGACGGGCAATGGCGCGCTGCGGCATGGTTCAGAAGCTCAGCTGCCAGTCCACTTGCAGGCTGCGGCGTGCCTGCGGCACCCGGTCCAGTGCCTCGGACTCCGGGCCGGCCGGATCCCAGTAGCGCCGGTCGCCGAGGTTCTTGATGCGCAAACCCAGCTGCTGCGAGCGCCAACCGGTGAAGCGCAAGAACGCATTGGCCAGCACATGACCCGGCACATGCACGCGGCCTTCGCGCGCCCCCATGCCCTGCCCCTCCAGGCCCAGGCTCCACTGATCGCCCAGCGGCACGATCACATGGCCCTTGAGCAGCCAGCGAGGCGAATTGCTCAGGCGCTGGCCGGCATTGCGCGCGTCCATCAGCGACAGGTCGCGCGCCACTGCCAGCGCTCGGACAGGCGTTGCTCGAGCCGATGTCCAGGCCACGGGTGCTGACCCGCGAAAGGTTTTCGTAGCGCCCCAGGCCGCTATCGTCGAGCGGCAGATCTCGATCATGCCGCGCAGGCGGGTCTGGTAGGCATTCAGCGTCAGCGCGGTCTGCGCGTCCAGGCTGCGCTCCCAGGCCAGTTCCAGCGTCGTCAGCCGCTCGGGTTGCAGCCGCGGATTGGCAAGCTGCGACAGGCCGTCGGCATAGAAACGCTCGCTCAGATTGGGCGCGCGGAAGGAGCGGCCCAGCAGCAGCTTCAGCGACTCACCCGGCCGGCCGCGATAGACCAGGGCCACACGCGGCGACCACTCGGGCTCGTAGCTCTTGATCGAGTCCAGGCGCAGGCCGGTGGTCAGCTGCCAGGCCTCCGACAGCCGCCATTGGTCCTGCAGGTACAGGCCGAGGTTGTGGCTGCTCTCGCGGCTGTCCAGCACCTCGCGATACGGCTGTTCATCGTAGTTCCGCTGCAGGCCACGCGGGACGACGCGGGCATCCAGGCCCGCCATCAGGTCGTGGTTGAGCCAGCCGCGCCATTGCAGCCGGGCGTCCAGGCTGGCCCATTGGCCACGGGCCAGATCGCGGTTGACCAGATCGTCCTCGTAAACGTAGCGGCCATGGAAGGTGCTACGCGCCAGGCCCAGCCGCAGGCTGCGGCGCAGTTCGCTGCGCCAGCCTTCGTCATAGGCCAGCTCGGCGTAGGCGTACTGGTCGCGGTAGGCGGTGCCCTCGGCGCCGGCCAGCGTGCCATAGGGCGCGGTCACGACGTCCTTGTCGCGCTGCATCGCCGAGACCGAGAGCCGCCAGCCGCCCAGCCGGTATTTGGCGAACAGGCTCGCATAGCGCGTGCCGTCCAGGCCACGCAGGCGCTGCGCGGGCAGGCCCAGCTCGGGCAGGTCCAGGTTTTCGCCCTCGCTGCGCCACAAGTTCATGCCAACGAAGAGATCGCCGCTGCCGTCCGTGTCGGCACGGCCGTACTGCAGCATTGCGCGCTGCGTGCCGAAGCTGCCGCTGGAACCCAGCAGACGCCAGCCCGGCGCATCCGCACCGTCCATCGTGACCAGGTTGACCACGCCCAGCAAGGCATTGCCGCCGTAGACCGAGGAACTGGGGCCGTGCACCAGTTCCACGCGCTTGACCCATTCGGCCACCAGCGGGAACTCGTACTCGGGCAAGGCCTGGTCGTAGATCGCGTCGTTGCTGCGGAAGCCGTCAATGGCGACCAGCAGACGTGCGTTGTAGTCACCCGGGCGGTTGAAGCCGCGCATGCCGACCGAGATGTACTGGCGCGACTGGCTGTAGTAGATGCCTGGCAGGCGCCCCAGCATCTCGGCCACCGTGGTGTGGCCCAGCAGCGCAGACTCGCGCCGCGCGATCACGCTGACCGCGGCTGGCGCATCGAGCAGGCTCTGCGCATAGCGCGAGGGGCCGATGACTTCGCGCTGCAGCAAGGCTTCCAGGCCTTCGTCCTCTTCAGCGGCGCAGGCTGCGAACGCACTGAACCCGGCCAGCAGGATCAGCGGCCGGAGCCAGCCCGCCCCAGTGTCTCCAGGACCCCAACGCATGCTGTTTTCTTCCGCATCTTTTGAATCGATGCGGTAAATGCTACTGCCGCTACCCGCATCCAAGGCTGACACGCCGAAACGAGCCCCGGAAATCGGCAAAAAACGACGTCAGTTGCGGCTCTTCTGCGCTTCCTGTTGCGCTGCCGTCGTCGCCGCGCCCTTGGCCGCAAATTGCTCGCGCAGTTTCCTGAGCTTCTCGCGCGGATCTTCCTTGACGGTGTTCTCGTGCAGCTTCATCTCGGCAATGAAGCGGCTGGGGACGCCCATCACCGTCTCGCGCGACTTCTTGCGCCGGCGCAGCGTGCTGACGGCCAGCGTCGAGCGCGCGCGGGTGATGCCCACGTACATGAGGCGGCGCTCTTCCTCCAGGCGGTTGGCGGTCATCTCCTCGTCGTCGCTCTTGAAGGGCAGCAGCCCCTCGTTGACACCGGCCAGGAAGACATGCGGCCATTCCAGGCCCTTGGAGGCATGCAGCGTGGTGAGCACGACCTGGTCCTGCTCGTCGCCGCGCTCGGCCAGCGACAGGATCACGCTGATGGTCTGGGCCACTTCGAGCACGGTCTGCGTGGGCTCCTCGAAGGTGATGCCACCCTCCTGGCTGATCTGGCCACCGCAGCGCTTGGCGACCCAGTCGACGAAGTCCAGCACATTGCCCCAGCGCGCCGCGCCGACCTTCTCGTTCTCCTCCTGCTCCATCAGGTGCTGCTCGTAGCCGATGTCCTTGAGCCATTCCATCAGCAGCGCCTTGGCCTCCTTGTCGCCCGAGGTGTTGCGGGCGCGGTATTCCAGTTCGTTCACATAGCGGCCGAACTCATGCAGGCCGGCGATCGCGCGGCTGCTCAGCGCGGTGGACAGGCTCTCGGCGAACAGCGCCTCGTACATGCTGCACTTCCAGCGTCCGGCGAACTGGCTGAGGCTGCCCAGCGTCTGGTGGCCGATGCCGCGCTTGGGCGTGGTGACCGCGCGCAGGAAAGCCGGGTCATCGTCCGGATTGACCAGCAGGCGAAGCCAGCCGCACAGATCCTTGATCTCGGCCTTGTCGAAAAAGCTCTGGCCGCCGGAGACCTTGTAGGGAATCTCGGCGCGGCGCAGCGCCTGCTCGAAGACGCGCGCCTGATGGTTGGCGCGATACAGGATCGCAAAGTCCTTGAACTGCACCGCACCCGCATTGGCACGGATCGCCTGGATGCGCGCCACCGCCCGCTCGGCCTCGTGTTCCTCGCCATCGCTCTCGATCAGGGCCACCGGCTCGCCGTCGCCGAACTCGCTCCAGAGCTTCTTCTCGAAGATCTTCGGATTGACCGCGATGACGTTGTTGGCCGCGCGCAGGATCGCGCCTGTGGAGCGGTAGTTCTGCTCCAGCGGGATCACCTTCAAATTCGGAAAGTCGGTCGGCAGGCGCTTCAGATTCTCGATGGTGGCGCCGCGCCAGCCGTAGATGCTCTGGTCGTCGTCGCCCACGGCAGTGAAGTGGGCGCGCTCGCCGACCAGCTGCTTGAGCAGGTCGTACTGCACCGCATTGGTGTCCTGGTACTCGTCCACCAGCACATAGCGCAGGGTGTCCTGCCACTTGCCGCGCGCCTCGGGGAACTGCTGCAGCAGACGCAGCGGCAGCGAGATCAGGTCATCGAAGTCCACCGACTGGTAGGCCGCCAGCCGCTCCTGATAACGCTCCATCACGACGGCCGCCGCGCGCTCGTCCTCGTCCTTGGCTGCGAGCAGCGCCTGCTTGGCCGTCAGGCCCTGGTTCTTCCACAGCGAGATGGTCCATTGCCAGCTGCGCGCCTGCTTGGCGTCGGTCGTGCCGCCAGCATCGCGCAGCAGGCCCAGCACGTCGTCGCTGTCGAGGATGGAGAACTGCTCCTTGAGCCCGACCAGATGACCTTCGGAGCGCAGGATGCGCACACCCAGGCTGTGGAAGGTCGAGATCACCAGGTCCTTGGCGGCGCGCGGGCCCACCAGATCGCGGGCGCGCTCGCGCATCTCCTGCGAGGCCTTGTTCGTGAAGGTGATGGCGCCGATGTTCTTGGCCGCATAGCCGGCCTGCAGCAGGCGCGCGATCTTCATCGTGATCACGCGCGTCTTGCCCGAGCCGGCGCGGCGATGACCAGGCAGGGGCCGTGCAGGTGATGAACGGCTTCGAGCTGGGCGGGGTTGAGGGTATCGGCCATGGCGCTGCGGGTCTGCGGGCCGCGCAGGATAGCAAAGCCTCAGCCTGTAGATTCGTCTAGGGCGATACCGCCGGCGAGGCGGCGGGTTTACGGCCGCCTCGCTTGCACACCGAAACACGGCTCACTTAGGGAAGCTGCGCCAATCAGCTCGGTCCGTGATCGCGCCGCTTTATGCAGAGATTCCTTGGCAGTGCGGCACACCCGCCAGGGTACGGCGCGCCCCTTCTTTCGAAAGCGCCACAGCGCCGGAGTCTCTCGCCTGCCCGTCGCTGCGATCGGCGCGGCACAGCCAGGTCAGCATCAGCAGCAAGAACAGAAACCGGGGCGCGTCGATCAGGGTGTTCAGGCTGCCGGAAACCAAGAAAGCCATCAGGGCAGCCACGACGCCCGCAACTCGGACATCACCATCCCGCCATGACCGCCAAGCCAGCGACAACGCCGAAAGCAGCACCAGCGCCCAGGCAGCGACACCCAACCAGCCCTGATCGAATAGCACTGCGACCGGCAGACTGTGAATGTGCCAGGGTGGATCAACATCCGTACTGAAGAACCAGTGATCCAACCCCTCGGAGAAGCCACTGTTCGCCAACGCGTTCGTGCCAGGCTGGCCCTCCAGCCGCACGTCGTCGATGTCGAAGGTCTGCTGCTGATCCGGCGTGTGAAGTGACAACTTGAGTGGCGGACGGCGCCACCATGGTTTGTCCTCAGATGCAGGCGCGCTCAATGTGACCTCCACCCGTCGCCACTGCCCGGGCTCAGGCCCGGCCTGCAAGCGCGCCGTCCTGCAATCCGCCGAACTCAACCCCCACTTTCGGCACAGGGAGACCGCAATACTTGCATCAGGCAAGTTGGAGCGCACGCGCGCGCTCAGCACGTGATCACCGGTCAGCGACTCCAGATCCACGACCTGGTCGAGATAGAGCGTCGCCCCTGCCCCGAGTCGCAGAAATCGGTTGTCGCCCGATTCAGCCTGAAGTGAGTAACTACCCGCATGCACGACTTCCGCGCTGCGCCAATAGTGTTCCGATGGAAATCGGCCGACGCCAACACCGAACAGGCGCGCCGCGGGCCCCTGCTGGCTGAGTGCCAGTGCATCCTGCCAGTGGGCAAGGCGCACCGCGAAATCGGCGCTGCTGCGCTCCAACCGCTGCTTGGCAAAGCCTGTGCTCAGCACCGGCACAAGCACGGCTGCCAGCAAGCCAGGCACGAGCAAGGCCATCGCGAGACGCCGCCGGATCGGCATCCCGCCAGATCGCTGACCCAGAGCAGCCATCACGACCACAGCAGCCGCCACCACCAAGGCCGCATAGCCGTTGCGCGAGAAGGTCACCGCCATGGCGTATGCCCCCATCGCCAGCAGCACGGCCAAAGCGGATCGTTCTCGCCAACTGCGAGCGCTGGCCAGGCCCTGCATCGCAAACGCCATGGCGACTGCCAGATAGCACTCGATGTAGGCGCCCCCCTTGTGCATCGCCGAGATCAGCCCCGTGACACGGTGCTCGCTATCGAAATCGAACAGACTGACAAAGGCCAAACGCTCCCAGACCACCGCGCCAATGCAGAAGGCCAGGCCCAGATACATGCCCAGGGCAAGAGTTCGTGATCGCGCTTGCCCATGGCTCTCCAGGCGCTCGTACATCCGGGCAAAAAGCCAAGCCAAGAGCGCGCCCTTGAAGATGCGCAGCGCATTGGCCGAATGCAGATAGCTGCCGAAGGTATTGAGTTCGCCGCCCTGCCAGGGGAACAGGCCCCTGAGCGTCGAAACCAGCAGGCTCACGCCGAGCACGACAAAGCCGATCTGCAGGGCGTCCAGCCGCCTGGTTCGCGCAAGGTCACCGACCTTCGGCGGCACACGCAGGAATACAAGCGCCGAACAGACCAGCAGCAGCAGATCGAACTCATCCCAAAAGAAGCGCCCGGTCCACGGTGCCAGATCGAAAACCGGCAGGCAGGCCGGAACCAGCACCAAGGCAGTCACGGGCCGCGAAAGCACGCTCAGCGCTGCAACAAGGAGCAGCGGAGCCACTGCATGCGTGTTCGGAAAACTAATCAGGCTGAGCAGCGCGAGACACAGCAGAACGATAGCGCCCACCGTGCCTGAAAAGTACGCCGGCCTTGCTGCGGGCTTCAAAGCTTGCGCAGTTGCCGCCTCTGTGTGCTCTATCCCCGCCGGGCTCGCCGAACGTCCCAGCAGGCGAAGCACAAGCGCAACCGTCAGTGCAGAGGCCCATGCAATCAGCACATTGGTAGGGTCAGGGTGGGTGCCGCTGAGGAAGAGCTTGCCAGATTCAACAGCAACACTCAGCCCGAGCGCGACACTGCCCAGCCGCAAGCCGGACCAGCCCAACGCCCAGCCCAGCGCACCCAACGGCGCATAGGCAATCGCCACCCGGCCAAGGCTGAACAATGCGACCGCTTCGGTGGTGTAGTAGTGGTAGTAGAAAGGCAGCAAGCGCATGGCCTTCCACTGTGCTTCCAACTGTTCCTGGCCCTGCCAGGAGTGATGGAACCAGCCATTCACGAACAACAGTAGCAGCACGTATCCGGCAAGCACCAGCGCCCACCATCTGCGCAACGCGGGCCCAAGCGCCTTGATACGCGGCGCGTGCTGCCAGAGCAGCGCTCCAGCGGCCCAACCCAGCAAGCGCGCCAGGACCGAAGCGCCCTGGCTCACGCCGGAAGCGATGAACAATTGCCCGCCTTCGATCAACACGCCCAAGAGCAGCCCCGGCAGCAGGGCCCTTTGCCACTGAAACGCAAACGGCCGGCGGCGCGCCCACCACCAGCCAAAAGGAAGCGTTAATGCGACTTCGAGCGCGAGTTGGAGCAACGCAATGGACAGACGTTCGCCGTCGCCCACAACCAAGCCCCAAGACCAAAGACCTCCAGCCAGCTTCGAGCGGAGTTCTCCACCGTTCAGAAGAACGTCATATGGAAAGAAGCACAGCAGCAGGTAAGTGACCAGGTAGGCCTCGAGCAAGTGCTGTCCGAGGCTGCCCCCACCGACACTCAGGCGCGACCGCAGGCGCCGCAACCAGGGACCGAGCGAAGGCGCCAGCAGCACGCCGAGCAGGCTGCCGATGCCTTCAGCGATCAGGTCATTCTGTGAGACCGTCCGCGGCGGGAAGAACAGCTGCGCGAACTCCACCGATACCGCGACGACAAGGCAGGTCAGGTACGCCAGCGCCAGGACAAGCAGCTGCCAGCGCCGCGAGTTCCGTGGCCACAAGGCGGAGGCCGTGAGAATGCCCAGCGGCAAGTAAAGCACTCCGTTGGCGACCCAGTCCGCTCGCGACTCGATGCCCAGCTGAAGGAAGGGAATCTGACGGAAGCGCGCCAGCGCCTGTTCAAACGGCAAAGGATGGAAGTCCAGTGGGACCAGACTCCCGTAGACCACAAATGCAAGATAGCCCAGCGCCAGCCAGGCTGTGGGGCGAAACAACCTCATCCGGCAGCCTCAGGCGCCACCGGCCAGTGCCAAAGCAGCCATCAAGCTCAGCAAGGGGTGTTGGTCCCTGCCTTTAGCGTCGCGCTAATTGAAGAGCTGGCCGAACCGTTGCTGCAGAACCCGATCGAGTCGCCAGCGACGGGCTTGCCATTTGACTTGGTCGTGCAAACTTTCCAGGTGTAGGTCGTCGAGCCATAGGTGTGGCTGACTGCGGTGTTCGCGCCCGTGCCGCTGATGGCCCAGGTACCCACTTGAGCGCGCGGATCGACCGGATGGCCAGGGCCCCGCTTGTAGTCAACCAAGGCACCGCCACTGACATGTGCTTCCTGGTTTTCCCAGCCACCACCTGCCTTCGCGACACAAACCGTATTGCCTGTAAGTGCCGTAGTGAGGTTTGCATTCCCGGCGCCGGCACCATCAGTGACCTGCTGGCTCGAGCAGGAACAGCTCTGTGCGGACGCAGCACCGCCCAGGGTCAAGGCGAGCAAAGCGGCAGCGACGCTCAAGATACGTTGTTGCATGGAGCCTCCGAAAATGGATGGATGAGGGAATGGCTGAGATGCTATCGGATGGACACCACAGAGGACAGCGGGACAACACCCCCTGTATTGGGGGCGCGCGGACTGGTGCAAGATCGCTCCATGCCTGCCCCCAGCCATCCACAACCCATCCGTGAGACTGCACACTGCGCCGATGTCAGTCGACGCAGCATCTTGAGCCTGCTTTGCGCGAGTGCCGCCCCAGCCGTCTTACGCCATGCACAGGCCGCCGTGCAATCAAGTGTTTTCGCACTCGGCGTGGCCTCCGGCTCGCCCCGTCCTGATTCAGTTGTGCTCTGGACACGGCTCATCGCAGACGCGCTGCCCGCGCAAGCACGGGTGCAATGGGAGCTTGCCAGCGACGAGAGCTTCAAGCGAATCGTCGCTCGCGGCGAAGAAGTCGCCGAAGCCGCCTGGGCACACAGCGTACATGCAGAGCCAAGCGGCCTGGAGCCTGACCGGTGGTACTGGTATCGCTTCACGGCATTGGGTCAGCGCAGTATGGTGGGGCGGACCCGGACTGCACCCGCAGCCGACGCAAGCCCGGGCGCCTCGCTGCGCTTCGTGATCGCGTCTTGCCAGCGCTGGGACCACGGCCTGTATGCCGCCTGGGGCGAAATCGCCAGACAGGAGCTAGATCTGGTGCTATTCCTGGGTGACTACATCTACGAGTACGCGACTCCGGCCACCAGCACTGCCCAGCGCCGCCACGAGGGCGGGCTGTGCCGCACGCTGGCTGACTACCGTCAGCGCTACGCGCAGTACAAGAGCGACCCGCAGCTGCAGGCCGCGCATGCCAGCGCACCCTGGGTCTGCACCTGGGACGATCATGAGGTCGAGAACGACTATGCCGGCGACCAGTCACAGAACCTGGAGGCCGACTTCGCGCGCCGCCGCGCCGCGGCCGCACAGGCCTACTGGGAGCACCTGCCCTTCCCCAAGTCGGCGCGGCCGCGCCAGGCCGAGATGCGCGTGCATGCCGCCTACGACTGGGGCTCGCTGGCGCGCCTGATCACGCTGGACAACCGCCAGTGGCGCGATCCGCAGGCCTGTCCCAAGCCGGGCAAGGGCGGCTCCAACACCGTGCTGCTGAAGGACTGTGCCGAGCTGCTCGACCCCAGGCGCGGCCTGCTCGGTGCGGCCCAGGAGCAGTGGCTGGCGCAGAACTGGGATGCTGAACGTCCCTGGAACCTGCTTGCCCAGCAGACGCTGATGGCGCGCATGAACTGGCAGCCGCCCGCGCAAGGCCCCGGCATGTACTGGACCGACGGCTGGGACGGCTATCCGCTGGCGCGCCAGCGCCTGCTGCGCGATATGGCGGCGCGCCAGGTGCGCAACACGGTGGTGCTGGGCGGCGATGTGCATGCCAACTATGTGACCGATCTGAAGGCCGACTACGACGACGACAAGGCGCCGGTGCTGGCCACCGAGTTCTGCGGCACCTCGATCAGCAGCAACGGCCTGGCGCAGGCGCGCATCGACGCGGCCCGGCCGCACAACCCGCAGATCCGCCACGGCCGCAGCGATGAGCGCGGCTATATGCGCTTCGTGCTGAGCGCCGAGCGCCTGGAAGCGGAGCTGCGCGCCGTCGACCAGCCCTGGGCGGCCGACAGCGGGCTGCACACGCAGGCGAAGTTCGTGGTGGAAGCCGGTCGCCCGGGTGCGCAGCCGGCTTGAATCGGCTGCGCCTTGCGCGCGAGCCGGGGTGGATCAGCGCATCAGCCGCTGCAGCGCCTGCCCGACGCGGCGCAGCAGGCCGGCCTGGGCCGGCGGCTGATCGGCACTGCCGTCGAAAGCCGGCACGAACAGGCGCTCGGCCACGGCGGCATCGTTGGCAGCGACATGGGTAGCAAGGGCCGGCATCGGCGTCAGGCGCAGAGCCGAATGGCTTTCGCCGGCCAGCCAGGCACGCAGGTCCTCGGCCAACTCGCGCACCGAGGGGTAGCGCAACACGGTGGTCGGTGCCACCGCCTTGTGCAACACCGCCTCCAGGCTGACGCGTTCGGCCGCCGTCAGGCCGGCGGTGCTGGTGGTGGATTGCAGCAGCGCACCGTCCTGCTTGCGCAGTGGGCGGCCGTTGGCCAGCCAGCAGCACAGCATGCCGACCGCGTAGGCCTCGCTGGCCAGACTGGGCAGCGCCCCCGCCTGCAGCTCGGGGCTTTGGAAGGGTTGGGCCGCTGTGCCGTAAGGCTGCGGCATGCCGCGGGGCTCGTCGGCCAGATCGGCCAGGCCCAGATTCATCAGACGCAGCTGCGGCCCCGGCGCCAGCCACAGCAGGCCGGGATCGAGTTCGCGCAGCAGCAGGCCATGCTCGCGCAGCGACTGCAGCGCATCGCACAGCTGCAGCACCAGTTGCAGACGCTGACGCAGCGGCAGCTCGGCGCTGGCGCTCATCATCGGCAGCCCGGCGGGACCGGGCAGCACGATATAGGGCAAGCCGTCGGCCGTGACGCCGCTGTCCAGCGCGTTGACAAACAAGGGGTCGGCCTGAGCGGCAAGCGCGCCGGCCTGCTCCGCCAGGCGCAGCAGCACGGCCATCGCCTCGCCGGGCCTCTGGTAGACCAGCACGGCGGCGGTCTGCGCCGCCAGGCTGTGTTCGACGCTGTACCAGCGCCCCGATTCGCAAGGGTGCAGCGGCGCACTGATGCGCCAGACGCCCAGCGCTTCTCCGGCGCGCAGCAACACCGGCGGCGACGCTGCAGCGTTGGCGCTGGCGGGAGCAGGAAACAGGGCAGAAAAGCGTGCGGCGGCTGACATGGGCTTGAACGGCGGGCCCGAATGCC
>JACDQM010000142.1 GCA_015657635.1 Roseateles sp. | reverse complement strand
TGCACGGCGGCCGAGCTGCGCAAGGGCGACATGAAGGCGAGCGCCTGGATCCAGCCTACGAGCGCGCCAACGTGGCTGACCGGCCTGTCCTGCGGCCTGCGCGGCCGTGCACAGATCGGCAAGGGCATGTGGGCCATGCCCGACCTGATGGCCGCGATGCTGGAGCAGAAGATCGGCCACCCGAAGGCCGGCGCCAACACCGCCTGGGTGCCGTCGCCGACCGCCGCCACGCTGCATGCGCTGCACTACCACCAGGTCAGCGTCGCGGCCGTGCAGCAGGAGCTGGAGAAGATTGATGCCGATGCCGAGCGCCATGACATCCTGAACAAGCTCTTGAGCATCCCCGTGGTCGCCAAGGCCGAGTGGAGCGCGGCCGAGCGCCAGCAGGAGCTGGACAACAATGTGCAGGGCATCCTGGGCTATGTGGTGCGCTGGATCGACCAGGGCGTGGGCTGCTCCAAGGTGCCCGACATCCACAACGTCGGCCTGATGGAAGACCGCGCCACGCTGCGCATCTCCAGCCAGCACATCGCCAACTGGCTGCACCACGGCGTGGTGAGCGAGGCCCAGGTGCGCGAGACCTTCGCCCGCATGGCCAAGGTGGTGGACGAGCAGAACGCCGGCGATGCGCTCTACAAGAGCCTGGCCGCGAACCCCAGCGGCGCCGCTTTCCAGGCCGCGCTGGATCTGGTGTTCAAGGGCAAGGAACAGCCTTCCGGCTACACCGAGCCGCTGCTGCATGCCTGGCGTTTGAAGGTCAAGGCGGCGGCCTGACTGCTGCTTCAGCAGGCTTCGGCTTGTTGTTGAATGACCACGAAAACGCCCCCGAGTAGAGGGTGTCGCTCATGACGCGGATGTGAATCAGCGCGCAACTGCTGCGCGCTGAGCTCGCTTCAAGTGTCGTAAGTCATTGTTTCTATTGCGTTACTGGCGCCTTCGGCAAATCTTGATGGCGGCGTTCATGGGCTGGCTGACAACGGGTCTAGGTGGAAGCCCGGCGTGTCTGGCCGCCAAGCCGTTTGCAGAATGGATCGGCTTTTCAGTTCAACTCGGTCATCTCGCTCACAAAGCCGGGATGGCATTCAAGGGTCAAGGCCCGACCAACACAAGGAGTGTGTGTGAATACTTTCAAGAAGTCTAAAGTTTGCGCTGCAGCGCTGCTGGCCATCGGCAGCGGCAGCTTGCTGCCGACGACGAGCGCTTACGCTCAGGACGCCAAGCTTGAGCGCGTCGAGATCACTGGCTCGTCCATCCGTCGTATCGACGCTGAGACCGCTGTGCCGGTGCAAGTCGTTACCAAGCAGGATATCGCGCGTTCGGGCGTGACCAGCGTTGAGGCGCTGCTCCAGGGCATCTCTGCGCTGTCCTCCGCTGGCGGTACTGCCACCACCCAGGGTGCCGGCAACACCACCTACGGCAATTCCACGGTGTCGCTGCGCGGCCTGGAAGCTGCGCGTACCTTGGTGCTGGTCAACGGCCGCCGTCTGGCCACGTTCGCTTCGGGCAGCGCGGCTGTCAACGTTGCATCGATCCCGCTGGCCGCGATCGAGCGCGTTGAAGTGCTCAAGGACGGTGCTTCCAGCATCTACGGTTCGGACGCCATGGCCGGCGTGGTCAACTTCATCCTGACCAAGTCGATGACGGGCGTCGAGCTGGCTGCCTACGCCAGCACACCGACAGGCGATGGCGGTGGCAAGACCGAGCGCGCCAGCATCACTGCAGGCTTCGGCGATGGCAGCAAGTTCCGTGCTGTGGTGTCGGGCACCTTCGAGAAGGAAACAGCTCTGTTCGGCCGCGACCGCGATTTCACGAAGACGGCCACCGTTCTGCCTTACTACTCGTCCGGCGCCACCGGCCAGGGCAATATCGAAGGTGCCGTCAACCCGGGCCAGTACCCGAACGACCGTCAGCCGAACTTCGGAACCTCTCCTGGCACTGGCTACGGCAACCCGCTGGCCGATCAAGGCAAGTGCGGTGACATCAACATGGTCTTGAACCCCACCAAGACCAACAAGATCTCCCCGACGCTGAAGGTCGGTGCGCCTTTCTGCGCCTTTGACACTGGCCCCTTCGTCGGCCTGGTGCCGGCCCGTGAGCTGATGGCCTTGACCGGCAACTTCGGCCTGCAACTCAACAAGGATCATGAGCTGTTCGCTGACGTGCTCTACTCCGAGAGCGAAGTGGTGCAGACCTTCCAGACGCCGCCGCTGCGCCGTGGCTTTGCCGCTGGCTCGAACGCTCGCCTGGAACGTGAGAAGGTGGATCCTTCGCTGATCCTGTACCCGTCGAACCCCAACTACAAGATCGCGGCCGACTACCTGGCTAAGTACGGCTACACCGCCTTGATCGGCCAGCCGCTGGCGATCACTTCGCGCGTGTTCGACTTCGGCGGTCGCCAGACCACGGACAAGTCGACGCAGTCGCGCGTTGTCGTGGGTGCGCGCGGCACGATTGCCAACCAGGACTATGAAGTCGCCTTCATGGACAACCAGAGCAAGCTGGCTGGCATGTACACCGGTGGCGTGTTCTCGGTGACTGACTACAACCGCATCATCAACGACCCGGCCAACAACTGGAACCCGTGGGCTCCGGGTGGTCTGCAGACCGGCCAGCTGGCGGAGAAGCTGAAAACCGCCGCTTACATCGGCCCGTCGCTGGACGCGGTTTCCAAGAACCAAGGCTTTGACGGGCGCTTGACGGGTGAGTTGTTCTCGCTGCCGGCCGGCGTGGTGCAGTACGCCGCTGGCGTGCAAGCACGCAAGGACAGCCTGAGCCGCACTCCGGCTGAGAAGCCCGGCACGGGCGACATTGCCGGCGCTGGTGGCGCGGCATTTGCGATCAACAAGGACCGCAACGTCAAGGCCGCCTTCGGTGAACTGGTCATTCCGGTGATCAAGAACGTCGAGGCTACGGCTGCTGTTCGTACCGACCGCTACAACGATTTCGGCACGGCCAACACCTACAAGCTGAGCGGCACATGGCGCCCCAACAAGATGGTGCTGGTGCGCGCATCGCACAACACCGGCTTCCGCGCCCCGACGCTGCCTGATCTGTATCAGCCGCAGATCATCGGCACCACCGAGCAGTTCGACGATCCGGCAACCGGCCAGACCGACCTGCAGGTGAAGGGCGTCACTGGCGGTAACGTCAACCTGAAGCCCGAAGAGTCCAAGGCCACGGTGTTCGGTCTGGTGCTGTCGCCGATGCGCAATCTGTCGATCGGCCTGGATGCCTTCAAGATCCGTATTGACAACATCATCCAGACCCCGGGCGCTCAGGAAGTGGTGTCGCGTTTCCGTGCAGGCGATCCGGCTTTCAAGAATTTGGTGACGCTGAGCGGCAACGACATCGATCAAGTCGTTACAGTGACCTCGAACCTGGGTCAGGCCAATGTCGAAGGTGTTGACCTGTTCGCCAACTTCCGCGCTGATGTGGGCCCGGGCCGACTGGACCTGGTGCTGAATGGCACCTACATGACCAAGTTCGACCAGACCAGCCCGAGCGGCAATCTGTCGCGCAAGGTCGGCACCATTGTTGAAGCCGATGGCACGCCGGTTCTCGGCGCTGACGGCGGCGGTGTGATCCTGCGCTGGAAGCATGGCCTGACTGCCGCCTACACGCTGGGCAACTGGACCGGTTCGGTGACGCAGAACTACACCTCGCGCTACCGTGCAGGCAATGACCTGAACGACAATCCGACTTATGTCGGTGCCTACTCGCTGTTCGACGCTTCCGTGGTCTACCGCGGCATCAAGAACCTGTCTGTGGGCCTGGGCGTCAAGAACCTGGCTAACAAGGTGCCTGACATCTATGTGCCCGCCAGCAACCAGTTCCAGAGCGGCTATGACGTCACCATGTACGACCCGCGCGGCCGTACGATCTTCATGAACGCCAGCTACAAGTTCTGATCAACCCAGACTTCTGGTGATGCGAAAGGGGCGAGATTTCTCGCCCCTTTTTTTCCTCGAAAGGTTTGGACTTGATGCTCGGAGCCGTTGGGATGCTGCAACGCCCAGCGTAGAAATCTGTCGGATGGCGATCCGGTCGGGCCCATCTTTGCGACAGGTTTGCGCCTCTAACTTATTGATAAATATGGAGGTTTCCACTTCTGGCTGGGTTCGGAGGAAACAAGGAACAGCCGAACTCGGCGTGCCCTAGGGGAAGCCCGGCATGCCAGCCGGGGCCTGTTTCAGCAGAATGCGCGGGCAAATCAGCAACCCCCGTCGGCTTACCCACGAAGCCAAGCTTGGCGGAGTCATCCATTCAAGGAGTGAACATGTTCAATAAATCCAAGATCAGTGCGGCCGCTCTGCTCGCCCTGGGTAGCGGACTCGCGATGAACGCGCTGCCTGCCTTCGCCCAGCAGAAGGCGCTGGAGCGGGTTGAGATTACCGGCTCGGCCATCAAGCGAATCTCAGCAGAGACGCCGGCGCCGGTCGAGGTGGTGACGCGTGCTGAAATTGCCCGTACCGGTGCGACCACGGTCAACGAACTGCTCAAGACCATCAGCCTGATCGACATCAATGACCAGGGCGAGCAGTCTTCCAACTCCCCCGGTGGCTCGGGCACCGCTCGCCTGCGCATGCGGGGCCTGGGTGAAACCCAGCTGTTGGTGCTGATCAACGGCCGCCGTGCACCGAAGAATCCTTTGGCCGACTCCTCAGGCGCCGGCTCGGCGTTCAACGTCAATACGATCCCGGTGGCGGCGATCGAGCGTGTTGAAATCCTGAAAGACGGCGGCTCGGCTCTGTACGGTGCGGACGCGGTGGCCGGCGTGGTGAACTTCATCCTGCGCAAGGACTTTGGCGGTGCAATTGCCTCGCTCAATCTGGGTCAGTCCAGCCGCAGCGATGCCGCTGAACAAGCATTCAGCGCGGTCACGGGTTGGGGTGATCTGGCCACGAATCGCTTCAATGTGATGGCGGCTCTGGACGTCTTCAAGCGCGATCCGATCCTGCGCAAGGACCGTGATCTGACCAAGAGCGTGGACTTCCGTCGCTTCGGCGCCGTCCCTGGCTACAACCTGGATGGCCGCAGCGTCTTCTCGCCCAATGGCAACTACCTGACGGCGAGTGGCTCCTTGGTCGGCGTGCCGGTGAAGCCTTGCCCGGCTGACCAGCAAAGTGGCGTGCTGTGCGTGTATGACTTCAACGGCTCGGTGCTGACGTCTTACAACGCCGCGGACCGCATCTCTGGCCTGGTCAACGCCACTGCGCAGCTGACGAGTGACATCACGGTGTTCGGTCGCTGGATTGCCTCGCAGAACAAGGACTTCTTCGAAGCCCATCCGGTGCCTGACTTCTTCACCGCTCCGGTGGGTGCGCCCTATCCGCAGTACGCCGGTCGCTTCATGCAGGGTGGTCCCCGCATTACCGACAAGAAGACCGACTTCAACCACCTGGATCTGGGTGTTGATGGTACGTTCCGTGGCATTGACTACAAGGTCGGCTTCAGCACCGGCGAGTCCAAGTCGGTCAACTCCGACAAGAACTATTACAACCGCACGCTCTGGAATGCAGCGACACGCAGCGGCGCGATCGACGCAACCTCGCAGAACAACGACCCGAAGCTGGTTGAGTCGCTGAAGGTTTCGCCGGTGCGCAGCGCGAAGGAGAAGGTTGATCAGTTCGACGTGCAGGCCTCTGGCGATGCGTTCAAGCTGCCGGGCGGCATGGTCCGCTACGCGGTCGGCGCTGTCACGATGAAGGAAACCATCAACGACAACCCGGATCCGCTGCAGGTGCAGAACTTGGTGGTCGGCAGCATTGCCCAAAGCATTGTTTCGGCCAAGCGCGATTCGAACGCCTTCTTCGGCGAGCTTCAGCTGCCGGTGCTGCGTTCGGTTGAGGCTCAGCTGAGCCTGCGCCGCGACGACTACAAGACTGCCTCGGCAACCAGCCCCAAGGTCGCCGTGAAGTGGCAAGTTGTGCCGCAGTTCGCGGTGCGCAGCTCTTGGGGCAAGTCCTTCAAGATGCCGACGCTCAAGCAGCAGTTTGCTTCCGCAGGCCAGGGCGCGATCACGCTGACCCCGGGCCAGTGCCAGCAGGTTGGCAATACCGCAGCCGAGTGCACCAACGGTCTGCCGGCATTCCGTCTGACCGGCTCCAACCCGGACCTGAAGCCTGAGAACGGCAAGAACCTGTTCGTCGGCCTGCTGGCTGAGGCGGGTCCTGTCACGATGTCGCTGGACTACTTCGACATCAAGAAGACCGACAACATCTCGTCGCTCACCCTGCAGAGCGCCATTGACCAGGGCTTCTTCTACCGTGACAGCCAGCAGCGTGTCGTCGTGCTGCAGGATCTGCGCAACTTCGCGCAGTCCCGCAACTCCGGCTTCGACGCTGATGTGCGTGCGCGTTTCCCGGGCCTGCCGATCGGCGATCTGTCGCTGCGTGCTTCGGCCACCTACTACACCCACCAGGCGACACGCACCAACGCGAACAGCCCATGGGCGGAGTTCGGCAACACCTACTCGACGCCGCTGTGGCGCTCGACGGTGTCCGGCACTGTCAAGAAGGGCCCGTGGACCTATCAGGGCATGGTTCGCTCGACCGGTGGTTTCTGGGATACGGCGATTGCCGCGAACAGCATCACTGCGACCACCCCAGGTGGCACTCGCAAGGTGCGCTCGCACGAGGAACTTGACCTGACCGTCAGCTGGGAAGGCATCAAGAACCTGAAGCTCACCGGTGCTGTGAAGAACGCTCTGGACGCAATGCCGCCTTTCAGCGCGCAAAACGCGGCCAGCAACAACTACTCGCAAATGGGCTTCGCCGAGCTGTACAACGTGCGCGGCCGTTTCTACCAGATCGGTGCCGAGTACTCGTTCTGAAGATGACGGGGCTTGACGCAGTCGGCGCTGCCGGCTGCACCTGACCCCCCCCAATTGGCGACACCGCGGCAAGGATGCTGCGGGGTCGCTTTTCTATTTGTTGTGCCTGATTGCACGCAGGCATGGAGGATTCATGAAACTGAATATTCAACGACGGGGTGTGCTCGGCGGCCTTGCCGCCACTGTCTTTGGCACTCTGGCTGGCTTGCCGGCTTGGGCGCAGTCCGCTGGCGGCCTGCAGCCGCTGGAAGATTTCTTCAAGGCGGCCGATGTCGGCAGCCTGAGCCTCTCGCCGGACGCCAAGTCCATCCTCGGCATTCGCCCGGTCGGTGGCCGACTGAATCTGTTTGTCATCGACCTCGAGCGTGGCAGGTCGACCACCATCACCAATCTGCGCGACGGTGATGTCGTGAGCCCGCGCTGGGTCTCGAACCAGCGCATCATGTTTGGTGTGCAGGACCGCTCCCGCGGCAGCGGTGAGCAGTTCAACACCGGCCTGTTTGCCATCGACAAGGACGCCAGCGACTTCAAGGAGTTGTCCGAACGCGGCTTCCTGTCTACCGACAGTAGGCTGCTGCCGGTCACCACCTTCCCCTACGCCAAAGGTGTTGGCAGCGGCCCCGACGAGGTGCTGGTGCAGATCTGGTCAAGCGGCGGGACGCGCAGTCTGCGCGGCAGCAATATCCACCGCCTGAATACGCGCACTGGGCGCGCCACGCTGATCACGGCTGGCGGGCCGGGGCGGGTGACAAGTTGGGTGTTCGACCGCAAGGGCGTGGCCCGCATTGCTGTCACTGGGCAGGACAACGGTACGACGCGCATTTTCCATCGAGTGTCGGCGGACGACAGCTGGCAGCCGATCGCCGAGTACGGCCTCGATGACCCGCGAGAAATGCGCCCCCTGGCTTTCGATGGACAGGGTCAGCTGTATGTACTGGCGCGCGTCGACAGCGACTTCACCGGCGTGTACCGATTCGACCTGGAACGCAAGGTCATCAATCCCGAAGCCGTGGCCGTGTTGAAGGGCTATGACCTCGGCGAGACGGTGACTAGCGACACGCCGGCTGGCCCGGGTGGTCCGCTGGCCTTTGACGACGAAGGTCAGCTCGTAGGCGTGGCATATGAGGCCGAGCGCAAGGGCATCTATTGGCTGGACGAAGGGCGCGCAAAGCTGCAGGCCACGCTTGAAGCGACCTTCCCGGATCGGCTGATCACGGTGCAGGGCAACTTCAAGAAGCCTGAGATGCCACTGCTCGTCACGACACGCTCGGATGTCGAGTCGCCACGCTATTTCTTGTTCTATCAGGCGCAAAAGAAGATGGTCTCGGTCGGCGAGTCGCGCCCGTGGCTCAAGGCCGAGCGCATGTCGCCGATGGAGGTGTACCGCTACGCAGCGCGTGACGGCCTCTCGATTCCCGCTACCCTGACTGTGCCGCGTGGTGCCGAGAAAAAGAATCTGCCCCTGGTGGTGCTGCACTATGGCGGCCCTTGGGTGCGCGCGATCAGCTGGGATTTCGACCCGCTGGTGCAATTCCTCGCGTCGCGTGGCTACGCGGTCTTCATGCCGGCGCCTCGCGCCAGCACGGGCTTTGGCTGGAAGCACTACCGGGCAGGCTGGAAGCAGTGGGGCCTGGGCATGCAGGACGATGTCACTGACGGCGTCAAGGACCTGATCGCCCGCGGCATCGCCGACCCCAAGCGCATCTGCCTGGCAGGTGCCAGCTATGGTGGCTATCTGACGATGATGGGCCTGGCCAAGGAGCCCGATCTGTTCCGCTGTGGCATCAACTGGGTGGGCGTGACCGACCCGGCACTGATGTACGTCGAATGGACCGACTTTGCAGCTGGCAACAGCCGCGAGCTGTCACTGCCGCGCCTGCTCGGCCATCCGGATACCGACGCCGAGCAGTTTGCGCGCACCTCGCCGGTCAAGCGCGCTGCAGAAATCAAGGTGCCGGTGCTGATGGCCTATGGCGGCAGCGATCGCCGCGTGCCCATCATCAACGGTGAGCGCATGCGCGACGCCTTGTTGAAGAACGGTACGCCGGTCGAGTGGGTGGTCTATGGCGATGAAGGCCACAACTTCCTGCGCCAGGACACGCGCCTGGACTTCTACGGCCGGATGGAGAAGTTCCTGGCGAAGAACCTGGCCAAGGGGCAGTAAGCGCGGGCAGGGCACCGACCTCCGCCGCGACGGTTTGCCGTCGCGGCGGCCTGCGTGTCAGGCAGCCCTGGAGAGCCGGCAGGCTGCTTGCTCTTGTTGGTCGCGAGCTTGATCAACGCTCCGGTATTGGCGTGGACGCGGCGACCAGGCTTGCTTGTCAGGCGAGCAGTCGTCGGGCCTGCATCCATAAAATCCAGTGGCTCAAATCAAAGGGTGCATTCATGAACGTCCGCGGCACCAAGGCTGAGCTCGACGTGCTGATCATCGGCGCCGGTCCTGCCGGCTCAGCCGCAGCACGCGTGCTGGCGCAAGCCGGCCTGGACGTGCTGCTGGTCGACCAGCAGGCCCAGGGCCGCGACAAGGTCTGCGGCGATGGCCTGATTCCCGATGCGCACAAGGCGCTGCAGCGCCTGGGCTTGCTCGATGCGGTGATGGCGCGCGCCCAGCCGGTCGCGCATGTCGGCTGCATCGGCCCGCGTGGTGGCCGAGTCGATGTGCCGGGCACGCTGGCGGTGCTGCCGCGTCGTGAACTCGACGCGATGCTCTGCCGGGCGGCCCAGGATGCCGGTGCGCGCCTGCTGGCGCCGGCGCGCTTCGAGCGGCCGCTGGAGGATGCCGCGGGCCGCGTCTGTGGTGCCGTCCTGAAGGTCGGCGATGCCGAGCAGGAAGTCCGCGCCGACTGGGTGATCCTGGCCACCGGCGCGGTGCCCAAGGCGCTCAGCGCCGCCGGCATGTGCGAACGCCATACTCCCAGCGGCGTGGCGTTGCGAGGCTATGTGCGCGCACCTTCGATGGTGGGCCGCATCAAGGCCATGGACGTGGTCTGGAGCCGCGCGGTGCGGCCGGGCTACGGCTGGATCTTCCCGGCGCCGGATGACTGCTTCAACATCGGCGTCGGCGTGACGGACAGCCACAAGGCGATTGCAGGCAAAGGCGCCAAGAAGGAGCTCAATCTGCGCGCCATCTTCGACGCCTTTGTCGAAAACTACCCGCCCGCCGCCGAGCTGATGCGCGAGGGCGAGCTGGTGGGCGAACTCAAAGGCGCGCCGCTGCGCTGCACGCTGGAAGGCGCGCGCTGGACGCGCCCCGGCCTGCTGGTCACGGGCGAGGCGGCCGGCTCCACCTACTCCTTCACCGGCGAAGGCATCGGCAAGGCGATGGAGACCGGCATGCTGGCGGCCGAGGCCTTGATCGCGCACAGGCAGGACGATGCGGTGGCGCGCGCGCATTACGAAGCATCGCTGCGCGCCCTCAAGCCCAAGTTCGACCTCTATGAGCGCGCCAACCGCGTCAACGCCTATCCCTGGCTGGCTGATCTGCTGATCTGGCGCGCGCAGAAGAGCGAACGCCTGCGCCGCCGCATGAGCGGCGTGCTGAACGAAACCAGCAACCCGGGCAACCTGGTGAGCTGGCGCGGTCTGACACGCATCATCTGGGAATAGAGTGAGCCCCTCGTCCAAGGAGTACCTTGGCTGGCCATCGGCGAGACGCCGATGTCGCTCGTGCCGTCCAATCCCGCGCAGGCGGGATTGGAGCCGCGGCACGCGCCCCACCAAGGGGGCGGCGATGCTTGCCGGATTGACCGGCAAGCACATCGCCATGGCGGGCCGGCTTGGGAGCGGCCCGGCGCTCGGCCCGCGAGTTTCATACGCTGCATTGGGCGCCGCTAGCCACCACGGATAACTGATATGTGCCAGTTGCTGGGCATGAATGCCAATACGCCGACCGATGTGATGTTCAGCTTCACCGGCCTGGCCACGCGCGCCGACGAGCACAAGGACGGGTTCGGCATTGCCTTCTTCGAGGGCCGCGGCCTGCGCCATTTTGTCGACCACCACAGCGCGCGCGTCTCGCCGCTGGCTGAGCTGGTCAAGCGCTATCCGATCAAGAGCGACAACGTCATCGCCCACATCCGCAAGGCCACGCAGGGCCAGGTGGCGCTGGAAAATACCCATCCCTTTCAGCGCGAGCTGTGGGGCCGCTACTGGGTGTTTGCGCACAACGGCAATCTGGTGGACTTCAACCCGCGCCTGCATGCCGCCTTCAAGCCGGTGGGCGGCACCGACAGCGAGCGCGCCTTCTGCTGGCTGATGCAGGAATTGGCCAAGGCGCATTGCGATGTGCCCAGCATCGACGAGCTCAGCCGCACCTTGGCCGAGCTGATGCCGCAGTTGAACCGCCACGGCACCTTCAACATGCTGCTCTCCAACGGCCAGGCGCTGTGGGCGCATGGCAGCACCAAGCTGCACTACCTGCTGCGCCAGCATCCCTTTGGCGAAGCGCGCCTGGCCGACAAGGATCTGAGCGTGGACTTTGCCGCCCACACCACACCGGCCGATCGCGTGGCGGTGATTGCCACCGAACCGCTGACGGAGGGCGAACCCTGGGTGGCCTTCCAGCCGGGCGAGCTCAAGGTGTTCGTGGGCGGCGCCGTCCTGGCCTGAACTTGCGGCCGCCTACGCCCCCCACCACGAGGTGGCGGGGGCGAATGCCGGCTCAGTTCGCGCCGGACTTGGCTTCGCTGGCGAAACGGGACTTGGCGCCGATGTGCCGATCCAGGAAGTCCAGCATCAACTCATAGTTCTTCAAGTTGTTGTCCAGCAGGCCAAAGCCATGGGCTTCCTTGTCGGCGATGAACACATACTCGGGCGCCTTGCCATTGCGCTTCATGTCGCTGATGACGCGTTCCGTCTGCTCCAGCGGCGTGCGCCGGTCGTCACGTCCGGCATACATCGCCAGCGGCGACTTGATCTGCGCGGTGTTGAGACCAGGAGATACGGCCTTGGCCTTGTCCCAGCCCGGGGTGTTCTGGCCGATCAGGCGACGCCAGTAGGCGACGGCGCTCTTGCTGCCGGAGAAGTCCGTGGCGGTCGAGGTGAGTTGCAGTTCAAGGTCGCTCACCACCAGGCCCGCGATGCCGCAGGCGAACAGGTCCGGGATTTTCACCAGCGCTTGCAGCGTGGCGTAGCCGCCGTAGCTGGCGCCCGTGATGCAGACGCGGCGTGAATCGGCAAAACCCTGTTGAACGGCCCATTGCACTGCATCTTCATGGTCCTCGGACATCTTGTTGCCAATGGTCCCGAAGCCGGCCTCATAGATCTTGCGGCCGAATCCGGGCGTGATGCGGAAGTTCGGCAACACGACGGCATAGCCGCGTGAGGCCAGCACCTGGGCCTCGCGCCAGCCGAAGCCGCCGCCATAGGCGCCGAAGTCCGCACGGGCCATCGGGCCGCCGTGGATGTGCAGCACCGTCGGCAGCTTTTGGCCGGGCTTGTAGTCCTTGGGCAGGAAGTAGTAGGACGGAATCTCAAGGCCGTCGCGCGTCTTCAGCAGGAAGGGCCGCATCGGCACCAGATCGCTGTCCTTCAGGTCGGTCTTCGCGACGAACAGCTCTTCCAGGCGCTTCTTCTCCTCGTCGAACAGAAAGCTCTGCGGAATGCTGTCCGGCGCGCTGACGCTCACCAGGGTGCGGCCGGAGCTGACGCGCTGCAAGGCCACATCCTTGTTGGGGAAGGTCGCATCCATCTGGGCCTGGATGCGCGCCAGATCGGCGTTCACCCAGCTGGTCTGGCTGCGCTCGGCGTCCACGGTGTAGCCCAGCACTTCCTTGCGGTCCTGGGACAGGCGAAGCCCTGCCACATCACCGCCCTGGCCATCCGCACCCATGTCATAACGCGGATGCGCCGCGACCATCTCGCCCAGGGTCTTCTTTTCGAGATCGAACTTGAATATCGCGACGGTATCGCGGCCCTTGTTGGTCGCCGCGTACAAGGTCTTGCCGTCAGCGCTCAGATGTTCCGGCGTGAAGATCTCGCCATCACCGTGGCCGCGCGCAGAGGTCGCGATCTGTTCCCACGCTGCGCTCGGGCTGGCCCGGTAGAGCACCTTCAGCGGCTTCTCTTCCAGCTCATCGTCACGTTCGCGAATCACCGCGATGCGGGGCACGAGGTCGGCGTCGAGCAACCAGCGCTGGACCTGGCCGGGGTGATCGAAGGTCAGCAGCGTCTGCTTGCCGGTCACCACATCCACACGGTAGAAGTCGATCGAACTCGCTGCACGGAGATTGCCGGCGGCCAGGATTTCCCGGTCGCTTCCAGGGATGGGGCCGGCATAGCTCAGGCCGCGACCCACCATGGCGCCCGAGTTGATGATCTCGCGCACGGTAGGCGTGATCGTGCGGGATTCCTTGCCATCGCGGCTGACGACGAAGAGACCGCCGCCGGAGGTTTCGACCTCGCCCGCTGGCGCATTGATATTGCCGACGCTGAAGGCCAGGCGCTCGTTGCCAATCCAGTTGAACCGGGTCACGTCGTAGGCCGACAAGGAAGTCACGGCCTGGGACTTGCGCGTCTCCAGGTCAATGACGGCCAGGTTCATGCGCCCGTTGATGGCGGATGTGACGGCCAGATACCTGCCGCTGGGCGACAGAGTCGGGGAGCGAAACTTGGGCGGCGACAGGTAGGCGCGCAGCGGCGCAGGCGCGCTGCTGGCATTGCTGCCGGCCTGCTGGGCCAGGGCGCTGGTGGGCAGTGCTGCTGCAACTGAAAGCACGGCGGCACCGATCAGGGTCAGCGCGCCTTGCGAGGCCGCCGCCGGCGAGACAGGTTTGGGTTCATTCGGTTCATGGTCATTCAGGTCATGGGATGGTCAGTGTTCAGCAGAGGCGCGGCTGCTTGACCATCGAGCTGCAAAAGCAAGAAAAGCCGTCGGCTCTTTGCGGAGTCGGACGGCTTTTCTCTCGGCTCGGGCGGCGGATGCCGCCCGAAACCCTGTCATCAGAACTTGTACGTGGCCGACAGGCGGTACGAAGCCTTCATGGAGTCAGCGAACTGGGCGGGGATGATGCCGCCTGGCTCGACGAAGGAACGCACGTCCAGCTGGCCGAGCTTGTTGAACACGTTGTTGACGTTCAGCTGCACGGACAGGTTCTTCACGCCGGTGTAGGCCACGAAGTAGTTGGTGACGGTGTTGCCCGGCCACTTGCAATCGCCGGCTGAGATGCCGTAGTCCTTGCAGAAGGTGTCGGTCGGGCTGTAGCCCAGGCCGTTGGAGCCGGTGTTCGAGATGAAGCTGACACCGTGGGTCCACTTGGGCATGCGCAGCGTGAACGACACATTGGTGCGCAGACGCGGGTACTCATAGAAGCCAGCGTAGTTGTGGCTCCACTGGTTTGTGGTGGTGTTCCACGAGTACAGCGAGTTCAGGTAGGTCGCGGTCAGCTGCGTGGTCAGGCGACCCAGCGGCGTCTCGGTGCGCAGGCGGAACTCGGCATCCACACCGTCAGTCTTGGTGCGGTTCAGGTTGACGAAGTTGCGCAGCAGGGCGTTGATGCGGCCTGCGGCCACGCCATACTTCGCTTGTTCGGCCGCCGTGAAGGTCGTGTCCGTTGCCAGGGAGTTCCGCAGAACTTCGGGAGAACCAGCGGCGCCTTCCTCGGCGAGGATGCGAGTCGCGCTGCGAGCCGAGATTTCGTCCTTGCGGTTGATGCTCCAGTAGTCAAGCGAGACGCTGACGTTGTTGATCGGCTCCAGCACGATGCCCAGCGAATGGCTCTTGGCGGTTTCCGGCTTCAGGTTGGGGTTGTTCTTGGTGATCAGCGCCACAGAACCGCACTCCGCCGTCTGCACCGAGTCAGCGCGCGACAGCAGCAGGGCACGGTTCGGGTCCGATGCCGGCAGGGCCTGGGCTTGCTTGACCAGATCGGCACGCAGGCTCAGGGCCTGGCCGCAACGCTTCGGGTCAGACGCGCGCTGGAAAGCGAACTTGGTCGACTCGGCGCTTTCCGTCAGGTTGGGGGCACGGAAGCCGTTCTCGATCGTGCCGCGGAACAGCAACTCCTTGGTCGGCTGGTAGCGCAGCGCCAGCTTGGGCGACAGGTGAGCGTCAAAGCCAGGGAACTTGTCCAGACGTGCGGCGACCTGGGCTTCGAGGCCCTTCACCACCGGGATGCTCAACTCGCCGAAGGCGGCGTAGAAGGTGCGCGAGGCATCGGCGGCGGACAGGCCGTTGCCGACGATGTCACCCTTGCGTAGGTTCTGCGTCGGGTCAATCGACACCGACTCATGACGGACTTCACCGCCTGCTGCGAAGGCCAGCTGACCTGCGGGCAGCTTCATCAGCTCGCCGCTGATCTTGCCGTCCAGTGCGGTCTGGGCGATCTTGCCGGTGTAGCCATAAGTGGGGAACAGCTTGTTCAGCACTTCAGGGCTGTTGGTCTGGCCGATTTTGTAGCCGCGGTTGAAGAAATCAGCGCCCGGGTTGTTCCAGTCACCGATGACCTCCTTGAAACCGGTTTCGCTGAACGAGCCGCGATCCTTGGACACTGCCTTGCTGCCCAGCTGCTGCACCGCAACTTCCCAGTCGTAGCTGTTGAACGTGCCCTTGGCACCGCCCACGACACGGTATTCATCCGCAGTGACGCTCTTGCCGGCGCCGCTGTCGATGAAGCGATAGCGCAACTCTGCGGGACGACCCAGCTTGTTCAGCGGGTGGGTAGCCGGCAGCAGCACGTAGCGGAAGATCTTGGAGCTGTTGGTCGACGGGTCACCCCAGGTCGTCGTGCCAGCCGAAGGGCCACCGTAGATGTTGTGGGCGCCGAAATACGAAACCTCGGTGCGCGAGTACATCGTGTCCAGGAACAGCTCGGTGTCGGCGCTCAGCGCGTAACGAGCATTCACCATCAGGTTCAGACGGTCCGCGCTGGGGATGGCCTGGAAACGCTCGTAGCGGTCGTACATGCACAGGTTGCTGCGCACATCGGTGCAGCCGGCCAGAGGGCCTTGGCCGATGATGTTGCCGGGCCAGCTGTAGCTGGAAGGTGTGCCGTAGCTGGGGCTGTACTTGGTCAGTTCGGGGTTGGTGTCACCCATGATCTGGCTGTAGAACAGCGGGTCACGCTGATAGGCGCTGACCATGGCCACCACGTTGTAGCGGTCCTGGACGATGTCGCCACGGCCCATCACGAACGAAGCGCCCTTTTCGCCGAAGTTGGAGTTGTTCAGCGAGTTGGCCATCCAACCGGACAGCTGTGTGCCCTTGTAATCACGGCGAGTGATCACGTTGATCACGCCGGCCACGGCGTCCGAGCCGTAAATGGCGGAAGCGCCGCTCTTCAGCACTTCAATGCGCTCGATCGCTTCCAGCGGCAGCGAGTCCACATTGCTGAACAGCGTGGCGTAGTCGGCCAGGCCGTAGGGGGCAACGCGACGGCCGTTCAGCAGCAGCAGCGTGGCTTGTGCGCCCAGGTTGCGCAGCGAGATGGCGGAAGCGCCGGGCGAGAAGCGGTTTGCGCCTTCGATGTCGGACAGACCGCCGGTGGAGGCGGCGAGTTCGTCGATCAGGCCCTTGACGGTCGTGACGCCGGAAGCCTCAATCTGCTCGCGCGTGATGACCTGAACCGGCACGGCCGATTCAGTGCTGATGCGCTTGATGTTCGAACCGGTGATCTCGATGCGCTGCAGTTGCTCCGTTGCTGCGGGGGCTTGTTGGGCCTGGGCGTGCATGCAGGCGAGGCCAGCTGCAAGTGCAGTCAGGCGGAGGGCTAGACGACGGGAGGAACGCATGAAAATGACTCCGATTCAGATTGTGCTGGTAGCACGGAAATCACGGCCCGTTGGCAGGTGTTGTGGCAAGTGGCCGACTTGGCAAGATCAAGCATGGGCGCTGGCCGTTGAGCCTGGGCCATGACTTTCGCAAGGGATCGGAGTCTAAGGAATCGGTGAAATGTTTCAGTCCGGACTGCTACCAGAGTCGTGTGAATGCAACATTTTTTTCCCAACGCGGCCGCTCATTTGAGTGGTCAACGGGCGATCCCCGGCAGGCCGCGTCGTCGGCTGAGGGCTGAATCGAAGCGGCTGAGCCGGGCGCGACTGCCATTTATCGGCCCTATCCGCAGCTCGCCGCTCGCTGAGACGTGGCCATGCGAGTCTTGCCTAGACTCCGGCCCATGAGTACCGAACCCCAACACAACCGATTCCAGCGCTGGTACTTTGCCTGGGCCGAGCCCTTTTACCAGCGCATGGAGCCGCCGCTGCAGGCGCAGGCGCGGGCCATGGACCGGCTGCTCTACAGCCGCCGCGGCCTGTGGATCTGGCTCGGCTTGCTGGGCTCGATCGGCGGCGCCACGGCCGGCCTGTGTGCGGCTGGGATGCCTGTGCTCATGGCCCTGGTTCTCAGCAGCATGGTGATCCTGGCACTGGTGATCGTGCTGGTCGCGGCCTGGCTGCAGCCGGACAAGGCGATGGGCCGGCGCGGCCTCGGTCGCATGGTGTTGCGCATCACACTGGCCACGCTGGCGGGTGTGCTCACGGGCTGGGTCGCCGGGCGCTTGGCCAAGCATGGGCTGGCCGGTCTCAGCGCGCTGGACAGCGAGCTCGACAAGCTGCTGCGCATCGGTGTTCCGGTCGGGCTCAGCGTGGGCCTGGTGATGGCGCTGCTGGTCGGGTTGACGGCGGCGGCGCGTCGCTACCAGCTGCAGCAGGAACTGCAGGAGGCGCGGGCTGCCGAAGAGCGCGCGCAGATCGCCCGCGAAGCCAGCGAGGCCCGGCTGCGCCTGCTGCAGGCGCAGATCCAGCCGCACTTCATCTTCAACACCCTGTCGGCCGTTCAGCACTGGGTGGACAGTGGCGATGCGCGCGCCAGCGGCCTGCTGCGCGCGCTGACGGCTTTTCTGCGCGGCTCGGCCGAGCTGATGCTCAAGCCCCAGGTCAGCCTGGCCGAGGAGCTGGCGCTGGTGGGCCATTACCTGAGCGTGATGCAGGCCCGCTGGGGCGAGCGCCTGCGCTACGAGCTCGACATCGACGCCGCCACCGCCGAGCGCGCGCAGCTGCCGCCCGGCATCGTGCTCAGCCTGGTGGAGAACGCGCTGGAACATGGCCTGGCCCCCACGCTGTCAGGCGGTAGCTTGCGCGTCTCGCTGCAGCCCCTGGGCGCGGATGGCTGGACTGTGCGCGTTCAAGACGACGGGGTGGGCCTGGCTGGCGACTGGCAGGCAGGCCTCGGCGTGAGCAACAGCCGCGCCCGACTGGAGGCCGTGTTCGGCGCCCGGGCCCGCCTGCACCTGAGTGCAGCCGACGAAGGTGGCACCTGCGCCGAACTGATGGTCGAAGCACAAGGAGCGGGCGATGCGCGGTGAATCCAAGCCGGCAGCGGGCTGCACGAACTGGAGCCAGTACTGGTATCCCGGCCCCGCGCGCCGCTTCAGCGCCGCCGAGATGGAGCGGGCCGGCGGCCAGCCCTGGCCACGCATGATCGACCACATGGTGCTGATCAATGTGATCGTGCTGCTGGCAGTAACGGTCCAGGGGTTTGGAGGCCTGCGCTCCCCCATCCTCTTCGCGGGCCTGCTGCTGCTGACCTGGCTGAGCCTGCGTGTGGCGCAGTGGTTGTGGCAGCACCCCACACGCAAAGCCTTGAACCTGCTGTCCTTTGGGGCGGGCGCGCTGTTCGGCCTGTTGAGCTTCGCGGGTGTCAAGATCATGGGGCGAGACTGGATGAATCTGCCGATGATGCTGATGGGCGCCTGGTTTTTCGCGGCAGCCAGCGGCTGGTGGATTCTGGTGATCTTCCGGGTGCAGCAGATCGAAGCACGGCTGCGCGAGCTCGACGACCAGCGCCGCCACACGGCCTTGCAGACCCAGCTGCTGCAGGCGCAGATCCAGCCGCACTTCCTGTTCAACTCGCTGGCGGCGCTCGACCATTGGGTCAGCAGCGGCGACGCGCGCGCCACGCCGCTGCTGCGCTCGCTGACCGGCTATCTGCGCGCCACGCTGCCGCTGTTCAACCGCGAGCAGCTCAAGCTGGGCGAAGAGCTGGCTGCGGTGCGCGAATACCTGGCGGTGATGCAGGCCCGCGTCGGCGAGCGGCTGCGGGTGGAGATCGAGATCGAGCCCGGTCTGCTGGACCAGCGCCTGCCCCCCGCGCTGCTGCTGACCCTGGTGGAGAACGCCATCGAACACGGCGTGATGCCCAAGCTGGGCACGGCCTGCGTACGCATCGAGGCCCGGCGTGTGGGCGGCATGGCGGAGCTCAGCGTCAGCGATGACGGCCCGGGCTTGTCGGTCGACACCGAAGCAGCTGTCGGCGCCGGCCGCCGTGGCGTCGGGCTGGCCAACAGCCGAGAGCGCCTGACCCAGGCTTTTGGCGCCGAGGCCAGCCTGACGCTGGCCAACTCGGCCGAGACCGGTGGTTGTGTTGCCACGCTGAGCCTGCCGCTGCAGGCCAGCGCCGCCCAGGGAGAACACACGCAATGACGACAACAACAACGACGACGACAACGACAGCGCGCACGGACACGGCGCTGCAGAAGGCCAAGGCCTGGTTCGCCGCCTTGGACTGGCATGTGGTGCTGATGCTGGGCCCGCGCCACAAATTCAGCGAGGCCGAGTGGCAGCTGCTGGGCCAGCGCGCCTCGGGCATCTCGCCCAGCGTTCAAGCGGCCTCGGTCGTCAGCGCGCTGGCGCTGGCGATCCTGCTGAGCTGGATGCTGGAGCCTGCGCTGCAGGTGGCCGGGTTCGTCGTCGACTTCGTGATGGCGCTGGCGCTGATGCGCGTGGCCGCCTGGGTGTGGCGCCGGCCGACGATGCGCTCGCTCTACCTGGGCTATCTGTGGGTGATCGCGATCAGCGTCTTCAGCAATTTCCTGCTGGGCGTCTATGCGGGCTTCATGCACCTGGATTTCTCAGTGGGAAAGACCACGGTGGCCCAGATGGGTGTGGCGCTGCTGCTGCTGGCCAGCTTCGGGCTGTGGGTGCTGGCGATGTGGCGCAACGAGTTCCTGGCCGACTGGCTGAGCGACCAGCGCCTGCGCGAGCAGGCTGCTGAGCTGGCGCGCCAGCTGTCCAGCGCGCAGATCCAGCCGCATTTTTTGTTCAACTCGCTAGCCTCGCTGCAGCATTGGGTGGCCAGCAAGGACGACCGCGCCGCGCCGATGCTGGCTTCGCTGACGGCCTATCTGCGCGCCACGCTGCCGCTGTTCGATCGCCCGCTGCTGTCGGTGGGCGAAGAGGGCGAGGCGGTGCAGCGCTATCTGGAAGTGATGCAGGCGCGGCTGGGCGATCGGCTGCGCTTTCGGGTCGAGATCAGCGAAGCCGCCGCGGCCTGCCAGCTGCCGCCGGGCCTGCTGCTGACCCTGGTTGAAAATGCCGTCGAGCATGGCGTGCAGCCGCAGCTCTCGGGCGGCGAGGTGCTGCTGCGGGCCGATGTGCTGGCCGACGGCAGCCTGCAGGCCGAGGTGATCGACGACGGCCCGGGACTGGCGGCCGAGCTGGAGTTCAGCGCTGCCACCCATGCCCAGCCGACCGGCGCTGGTGCCGGCCACGGCCTGCGCAACAGCTCGCTGCGCCTGGCCCAGGCCTTCGGCGCCCGAGCCCGCTTGCGTGTGGCGCCGGCTGATCCGGCCGGCTGCCTGGCCCAGGTGCTGGTGCGGCCCGAAGCCGCGGCCGAGCCCAAGCCGCGCTGAGCGATCGAGAGCTACCGACCAACAGACAGAGTGAGTGACTGAGAACGAGAGAGGACTGACGATGAACCTGATGAGCACCAGCAAGCCCCTGACCGCCTTGATCGCCGACGACGAGGAGGGCCCGCGCGAGCAGCTGCGCACCGCGCTGGCCCGCCTGTGGCCCGAACTGCAGATCGTGGCCGCCAGCGTGCATGGCGTGGACGCCTGGGACGACTTTCTGGAGCATGAGCCGACGATCTGCTTTCTCGACATCCGCATGCCGGGCCTCACCGGCATCGAGGTGGCCAGCCGCATGGCTGCCACCGCCAACCCGCCGCATGTGGTGTTCGTGACGGCCTTTGGCGACCATGCGCTGTCGGCCTTCGATGCCGGCGCGGTGGACTATGTGATGAAGCCGGTGGACGACGCCCGCCTGGGCCAGGCCATCACGCGGCTGAAGGCGCGGCTGCAGCAGACCGCCAGCCCCAGCGCGGCAGCGCCGGCGGCGGCCGATCTGCAGGCCCTGCTGAAGCAACTGCTGCCCGCCGCCGCGCCGGCCAAGAGCCGCTTGATCCAGGCCAGCCTGGGCCGCGAGGTGAAGATGATCGCGCCTGAGGATGTCATCTACTTCGAGAGCGACAACCGCTACACCCGCGTGGTCTACGAGGGCGGCGAGGCGTTGATCCGCACGCCGCTGAAAGAGCTGCTGGCGCAACTGGACACCGAACAGTTCTGGCAGGTGCACCGCTCGGTGCTGGTCAACAGCCGTCACATTGCCACCGCTGTGCGCGTGGACGAGAACACCATGCAGCTGACGCTCAAGGGCCGCGAGGAAAAGTTGCCGGTATCGCGCCAGTTCCAGGGCCTGTTCAAAGGCCAGTGACGCCCCTCGCACGGGGTGTGCGGCAGCCCGGTCTAACCCGGGTATGCCGTCACGCCTGAAGGGGCACAATGGTCCGCATCTCAACGTGCGCCCCCTTCATCCATGGCCGCCTTGCCCCAACCGCGTTTCGACCAGTTCTACCGTTTCCCGGAACTGACCCAGCTGCTGTTCGCCTATGCCGAGGCCCGACCGAACCTGGTTTCGGTGCGCTCTATCGGCAAGAGCTTCGAGGGGCGCGACATCTGGGTGCTGGTGCTGACCAACACCGCCACCGGCGCCGACATCGACAAGCCGGCCTTCTGGCTGGACGGCAACATCCACGCCGCCGAGCTGAGCGCCTCCACCGCCTGCCTCTATTACCTGCACGACCTGTTGGGAAAGTACGGCAACGACGCTCAGGTGACCCAGCTGCTGGACACCCGCGTGATCTACATGGTGCCGCGCCTGAACCCCGATGGTGCTGAGCTGGCGCTGGCCGACCGGCCGCGCCACATCCGCAGCTCCACCCGTGCCTACCCCTATGACGAGGAACCGGTGGACGGGCTGACGATGGAAGACATCGATGGTGATGGCCGCATGCTCACCATGCGCGTGCCCGACCCCAACGGCACCTACAAGAAGCACCCCGACGAGCCGCGCCTGATGGTGGCGCGCGAGCCCGGCGAATTCGGCGGCGAGTACTACCGCCTGATCCCCGAGGGCTTCATCAAGAACCACGACGGCCTGACCGTCACCGTCAACAAGGACCGCGAGGGCCTGGACCTGAACCGCAACTTCCCCAGCGAGTGGCGGCAGGAATACAAGCAGACCGGCGCCGGCGCCTACCCGACCAGCGAACCCGAAGTGCGGGCGATGGTGGACTTCATCGTGGCCCACCCCAATATCGGCGCGGCCATCAGCTATCACACCCACAGCGGTGTGATCCTGCGGCCCATGGGCACGCAGAGCGACGACGACATGATTCCCGAAGACCTGTGGAGCTACAAACGCTTCTCGCAGCTCGGCGAAAAGCACACCGGCTATCCCAGCGTCAGCATCTGGCACGACTTCAAGTACCACCCCAAGGACATCATCACCGGCACGCAGGACTGGGTCTACGAGCACCTGGGCGCGCTGTTCTGGGTGGTGGAGATCTGGTCGCCCAACAAGGAAGCCGGCATCGAAGGCTACAAGTGGGTGGACTGGTTCCGCGACCATCCGGTGGAAGATGACCTGAAGCTGCTGAAGTGGAGCGACGAGCAATGCGGCGGCCAGGCCCATGTGGACTGGAAGCCCTTTCTGCACCCGCAGCTGGGCGCCATCGAGATCGGCGGCTGGGACAAGATGAACTACTGGCGCAACCCGCCGCCGCATCTGCGCGAGCGCGAGGCCGCGCGCTTCCCCGGCTGGATGAACCAGATCGCGCTGAGCTTGCCCAAGCTGGAACTGCTGCGCACCGAAGTGCGCGCCCTCGGCCCCGACACCTGGCGTGTGCGCATGGCCGTGGCCAACACCGGCTACCTGCCCGCCTACGTGACCAAGCGCGCGCTGGAGCGCAAGGTGGTGCGCGGCGTGATGTTCGAGATCCACCTGCCCGGCAGCCCCGAGATCAGCCTGGTCAGCGGCAAGGAACGCATGGAAGGCCCGCAGCTGGAGGGCCACGGCCCGAAGGCCACCCAACTGGCCTTCCTGCCCAGCCGCGAAATCACCGCCGACCGCGCGGTGGGCGAATGGGTGGTGCGCGCACCGAAGGGCACGCGCCTGGCACTGACGGCCTGCGCGGATCGCGCCGGCACCGTGCGGACTGAGGTGGAATTGGACTGAGGTCGGACCGAGCAGAGTGCCAATGCACTCTGCGACGCTGACCGAAGGCCCGGCCGCCTGCAAGCGGACGGGCTGAGCGCGATTGAGCGCAGCTGCAGGCTGCTCAGAGTCATCGCGTCTGGCTGCCTCGGCCGCTGTGTTTGCAAGCCCGGCTGCGGATGGTCGCCTGTTGTTCCTCAACTGGCCGGCGCAGATCGCCCCGCTCCACTCCGCCGACCCACTGCGCTTCGTCCCGACGCGCCTGTCTGCAGTTCGCAGCGGAGCTGCGTATCGTGCTGTCGATGCTCCTGCGCCACTTCAAGATCGAGCAGGTGCGCGATCGAGCCGAGCTGCAACAGGTGCTGCATTTCCCATGAATTTCGGACTGCATGCCAGTGCGGCTGTACTTGCGCGCACCGGCGATCTGCTGTGCGAACGGCCGCGCCGGTGGACGGGCGCTGTCCGTTCGGGCACGTCTGAAGGCTCAAGCGGCGGCCTGCTCGGCGGCCGTCGCTAAGGCGTCGGGCCAGTCCGGATCGGGCCGCGGCACCGGCGCGCCGGCGTCGAGCAAGAGGCGCAACACGGCCGCGTAGTCGCCGCCGGGCACCGCTTCGTTGACACCCGCGTGCAGGCAACTGCCGAGCGCGTTGCCGCCGTAGCCGTTGCGCTCGCTCCAGCGTGCGCCGTGCTCAAGCAGCAGCGCAACCATCTCGGCATCGCCGCGGAAGGCCGCCTGGTTGAGCGCACTCGCTTCCCACGGCCCGGGCACCGACACCGGCCAGCCGAGCGCGAGCATCAGCCGCACCGATGCACTCTGCCCGCGTTGTGCCTGCTCGGGCAGCAGGCGCAGCTCCATCGGCTCGAGTTGCGTCAGCAATCCAGGATGCTTCACGAGCGCGGCGCGCGCACTGCATTCATCGGCAGCAGCGCAGGCGGCGAGGAAGCGCGACCGCAGGTCGCGCGCGGGCACGGCATGGCCGCTCGCTGCGAGCCAGGTGACGACATCGGTGCGGCCCACGCGCTCGGCGTGCCAGGCCACCGTGAGGCCGTGGCTGTCGCGTGCGGCTGGGTCAGCACCTGCGGACACGAGTGCCTGTACAAACGACAGACCGCGGCCGCGCATCAGCGCGTGGTGCAGAGGCCGCGTGCCGGTGGTGGGGGAGAGCTCGTTCGCATCGGCACCGAGCGCGAGTGCCTGCTGCAGGCCCAGCAAGTCGTCGTGGTCGAGCTGGCGGAATAGCGCGTTGGTGCCGGTCCAGCGCGCACCCGCCTGCACCAGCGCGGCAATGATCGAACGGTCAGCCTGCTCGGTGGCGTGGTAGAGCGACTCGTTGTCGTTGGGGTCGGCTCCGGCGGCCAGCAGCGCGCTCACGACCTCGCCGTCGCCGGTATGGGCTGTGGCGCCATAGAGCACGGGCAGGGGGTGGTCAGCACCTGGCACTCTCAGCTTGGCGTTGGCATCTGCTCCCTGCGCGAGCAGCCAGCGCACCGTAGCGCGCAGCCCCTCGCGGCACGCTGCGATGTGCCCCAGGCCTGAGAATGCGGCGATCGCGATCGGCGGCGCAGCCAGCGGCGGCAGCGGCTCGTGCACCTGCGACGGCGGTAGCAGGCGCTGCACGGTGGCGAGCTCACCACAGGCGAGCGCGAGCACGAGCGCCGCGTCGCGTTGTGCCATCGCACGCGTTTGCGCCAGTGCCCAAGCGCGTTCGGGCCGCGGTCGGCGGTAGCCCTGGCCGATTGCCCACGTCAGCCAGGTGGCGATGAAGCCGGCATCGTCGGCTGCACGGGCGCGGCGTCGCTCGACCTCCTCGACCAACGTCGGCCAGCTCGCGAATCCATACCCGCGCGCAAGCACCAGCTGCGCTTGCGCGAGCGAGGCCCCGACATCGACACGGTACGTTGCCGCGCGCTGCAGCGCCGCGGCGTCCCCCCGCTTCAGCGCACGATGGAGCTCCCGAGCCTGACGGCGCAGATGATCGAGGTGGGGGTAGTCGGGCAGAACGCCCGGGCGGCCGTCCGACGACGCGGCCGCAGAGGAAGTGGATTCAGGCATGAGGCCTCCCAGTCACTGGGCCTGCGATCCGCACAGTTCAGGCCGACTGAGGGCAACGAGAGCGCCCCGCAGGGCATCTCAGCTCAGGTGGGTTCAACCCTGCCGCGGATCCGGGGCGGCCCTGAATGCGCCGTGCGTCCGATGTTACACCGCGCCTGAGCAGCACAGTGTTTCACGACCGACCACTCGTGCCCGAGGGCGTGGACCAGGCCGTGGCGCCTGAAGCTGACCTTGGCCTGCAAAGAGTCACAGCCTGATCAGCGGCTTCCCTGCACAGCTGTGACTTGGCGCTGCCAGCCGAAAGAGGTCGGGGCAATCAAGGCCTTGATCAATTCGGCGTCAACTTGCTGGCTGGCGGCTCAAACAACCCGCAACACTTCAAACTGCTGTCGCATTGGAGCGAGCTGTATCGACACCTCATCACCCTCGCACTTGCCCAGCATGGCCTTGCCCAACGGGGCTTCGCTGCTGATGACCTGAACGAGCTGAGCGCCGTTGACCAACTTCATGCTGCCGCCACTCGGGCCAAGAAAGAGCAGCTGTTGCTGCTGCTGGTCGTCGGCATCGACCAGGCAGACCAGCGCGCCGAGCTGGATGCCTTTGCTGGCGTCGTAGGGGCCCGGGCGGAACTGGCGCCAATGGGCAATGGCTTGGCGGATGGCTTCGGCGCGGCGCGCCTGGCCGGTGGCCAGGTAGGCGGCTTCAAGGCCCAAGGTGTCGTACTTGTTTTCGGCGATGTTTTCTTCGTGTGTCGCCGTTTCATGGGCCACCCGCGCCGCCTGTTCGGCTTGCAGCAGGTCTTCGGCAAGCCGTTCCAGCACCTGCTGCTGCAGCAAGAATTTATCCATGATGAAAGCCAGGCATCTCGAACAGGCGGAAGGCAGGTTTTGATGATGAAGGGCGTGTGGCTGGTGTTGCCTTCTGCTAACGATTGAGTTGCGCTTGCAGACTTGCGTCACCGGCCGCGCGCTCAGCCCTCGGCCAAGCCCGTTTGCGGCGCGGGCGAGATGCTGCGCCAGGTCTGACGGAACACCGCCTGCTCCACCTTGGCGCGCTGCTCAACCGGGCAGGCCACGCGGACCACCAGCACCAGCTGCTCCGGGTTTGAGAAATCCCATGACACCTTGGTCTTGCCCGAGGGCAGGGCAATGAAGTTGCTTTCCGCCTCCTTGCGGAAATGGGCCATGGCCTCGTCGCGCCAGGCGGCAGTGGCCTGGTCGGCTGCGGCGAAGGCGGCCGCTTCGATGCGGTCCAGGTCATGCGCGGCACGCTCGGGGATGGGGATCTGGATCGCGTGCAGCGCGTAAGCCCCGTTGGGCGATGCGTTCACCAGCGGGTGCGTCAGCAGCAGGCCGTTGGGAAACTCGGCCACCTTGCCGGTGCGCTGGCCCGCCCGGTCCAGCTCGACCAGGGTGGTGGCAAACATGTCGATGTCCACCACGCGGCCATGCAGGCCGTCGAACTCGATTACGTCGCCAATCTTGTAGGGCTGCACCACGGTCACATACAGGTAGCCGTGCACGCACATCACCAGCTCCTTGCTGACGATCAGGATGGCACCTGCCACCGCCGCCACCGACAGCGCAAAGCCGGCAATCGTCGAGGCCCACACCGACACCATCACCAGCAAGGCCGCAAGCCAGATGATGTTGCGCGCCCACACCAGGTGCAGGCGGCGCTTCTCGGCCGACATTTCGCCGCGCGACAGATAGCGCCCCCACAGATGCGATGCGAGCAAGGCCAGGCCCACCAGCAGGGCGGTGACGATGACTTTTTCCCATTGGCCGGGAATCCAGCGAGCGATGGTGTCGAGTGTGTTCATGGGCTCGTTCAGGTCAGCGATGCGGAGGCCAGCACCCCCATGATGATGAAGGCGACAGATCGCGCCCAGCACAAGACGGACGATTGCTGCGCGCGAGCTCAGCACAAGACCCTTCCGGATCTTGTCCGCGGACTCAGCCAGCCCGCTTGTATCGCGGTCTGGCCCTCGTCAGCCACAGCATCCTTCCGGATGCTGTGCGCGGACTCAGCCATCCGGCTTGTATCGCCGGCTGGCCTTCGTCAGCCACAAGATCCTTCCGGATCTTGTGTGCAGACTCAGTGCTTGATCTGATCCTGCTCGGCGGCCGCCAGCACAGCCTCGCGCCACAGCCGCGCCGGCACGAAGGTGCGCAGCTGCGCCATCGCCTTGTCGATCAGCTCGGCATGCAGCTCATGGCCGATGCCGGGGCGGATGTCGGCGGTGACATCGGCACCCAGTTGCAGCAGGGCCTGGGCAGCCTCGACCACAGGCGCATAGGGCAGCACCTCGTCGGCCATGCCGTGGAAAAAGTGCAGGCATACGTCCTGCGGCGCCCGATCGGCAGGCGGGCATAGCGGCTGCCGAAGGCGAGCACGCGGCCCGCCAGCTGCGCTTCGGCCTGCACCGCCTCCAGCGCCAGGATCGCGCCTTGCGAGAAGCCGGCAAGTGCCACCCGGTCCCAGGACAGCTCGAATTTGTCAGCCCAGGCGCGCACGGTGGCGATGAAGTCAGGCAGTGCGGCGGCCACTTGCTGAGCCTCGTCGGCGCCGTCGCCGCTGTCGTACCACTGAAAGCCCGCGCCGCCGCCGGGCAGGCGCGCATCGGGTGTGGGGCCGTCGATCGACAGCACGGCAGCCTGCGGGTACTGGGCTTGCAGGGCCTGGGCCAGCGGGCGCATCTGCGCGGCATTGGCACCCTGACCATGCAGCAGCACGAACAGCAAGTCGGGCTGGCCGTTGTTGGGCAACAGCGCCAGGGCGTGCGAGCGGAAGGGGGCGGGGGAATTCATGCCGTGATTGTCGGCGGAGATGGGTCCGCAGTGGACCCCTCTCGGGCCTCACTCACTCAATCACGTTTTCCGATCAGGCGGACGAGGGTGTCGCGCAGGCGGGGGGGCGTCGATGGGCTTGGTGAGGAAGTCGTTCATGCCGGCCGCCAGCGCTTCGTCGCGCTCGGACACCAAGGCGGCAGCCGTCAGCGCGATGATGGGCAGCTGCGCGGCACTGAAGCTGCGGCGCACTTCGCGTGTGGCTTCGTGGCCGCTCATCACCGGCATCTGCACATCCATCAGCACCGCGTCAAAGGGCTTGCCCATGCTGGCCTGCGCATTGATGGCTTCGACCGCCTGGCTGCCGTCGTTGGCCTGCGAGACTTCGACACCCCACTGCTCCAGCAGGGCCACCGCGATCATCATGTTGACCGGGTTGTCTTCGACCATCAGCACGCGCCGGCCGTGCAGGTCCTGGTTGTCGCGGGCTTCGCGCAACGTGGTGCTGATCGGCGTGGGGGCGCCGGGCAGCGGCAGCTCGGCCCAGAACACCGCACCCTGGCCCAGCTGGCTGTCGACGCCGACGCGCCCGCCCATCAGCGTGGCCAGCTCGCGGCAGATCGACAGGCCCAGGCCGGTGCCGCCGTAGCGGCGCGTGGTGGATTCGTCGGCCTGCGTGAAGGGCTGGAACAGGCGCTCGTGCAGCGCCGGGTCGATGCCCGGACCGGTGTCGCGCACTTCGATGCGGATGTGCTCGCGGTCATCCCCGGCATGGGCGGCACGGGCGACGCGCACCTCGACGGCGCCGGCCTGCGTGAACTTCAGCGCATTGGTCAGGTAGTTGCTGATGATCTGGCGTGTGCGCACCGGATCGCCCACCACCCAGGCGGGAACATCCTCGGCGACATCGATCTTGAACGACAGCCCGCGTGCCTGGGCCAGCGTGAGATAGGCCAGGCGCATGGTGCCAAGCATGTCGCGCAGCGCGAAGGGCACGGTCTCCAGCGTCAGCCGGCCGGCCTCGATCTTGGACAGGTCCAGGATGTCGGAGATCAGCCCGGACAGGCTCTCGGCGCTGTCCAGCATCTGGTCCAGGTATTCGCGCCGGGCCGCTTCTTGCAGATCGGGCTGCTGCAGCATGCGCGCCAGGCCCAACAGGCCGTTGAGCGGGGTGCGGATCTCGTGGCTGGTGTTGGCCAGGAAGGCGCTCTTGGCGCGGTTGGCGGCTTGCGCCTCGTCCTTGGCCTGCGCCAGGGCGGCTTCGACGCGGCGCTTCTCGGTGACGTCTTCCAGAATCCAGATCGTGCCGCCGCGGCTGGGGTGGTTGGGGTCGACGCCTTGGCCAGGATGCGGCACAGGAAGAACGTGCCATCGTGGCGGCGCATCGAGCGCTCGGTCTCCACCTGCTCGCCGGCTTCGAAGCGCGGGCCCAGATCGGCGGCGACACTGGCATAGGCCTCGGGGTTGGGCCACACCACGCTGGCATGCTGGCCCAGCAGGGTGCCGGGCGGCCAGCCGAACATCTCTTCGACCAGCGGATTGACCTGCACAAAGTGCTGGTCGCGTGTCAGGCAGATGCCGATGGAGGCGTTCTGCAGGATGGCGGCGTGCACCAGGCGGGTCCGTTCGGTTTCGCTGACGTCGCGGGCGTTGATCACCAGATAGGCCTGGCCATCCATATTGAAGGGCGCGGCGGACAGCACCATCGAGATCACTTCGCCTGATTTGGCGACGAAGTTGAATGGCATTTCGTTGATGCGCCCATGCTGGCGCACGGCGCTGACCACCTGATCGCGGTCGGCCAGGTTCTGCCAGATGCCGAGCTCATCGGCCGTGCGGCCCATCACCTCGTCCGAGGTGTAGCCCGACAGGCGCTCGAAGGTCTTGTTGACCATCGCGTAGCGGCCCGAGCTCATTTCAGTCAGCGTGATCACGTCCGGGCTGGTGGCCACCAGATGCGACAGCAGGCCCTCGGAGCGGCGCAGCGCTTCCTGCGCACGCGAGGTCTCGGTCTGGTCAATGAAGAAGCTCAGCGTGGCCGGGCCGCTGGTGGCGTCCACGCGCACGCTGGTGGCCTGCACCAGGCGGCGGCGGCGCGACAGGGTGCGCAGCTTGAATTCGGCCATCGGCAGCAGCGCACCGACCGGCAGGGTTTCCATCTTGGCGGTGCGCTGGCGCGCGCGCTCGTCGTCGCCCGGCTCATAGTGCGAGAACAGGTCCTGGCCGATCATGCTGGAGCGCTGCGTGTAGCCGAACATGGCCATCGCCGCCGGGTTGGCATCGAGCACGCGGCCCCAGCGGTGCAGCACCAGCGGGCTGGGCGAGCGGCGGAACAGTTCGCGGTAGCGGGTTTCGGTAGCGGCCACGGCCTGCTCGGCCTGCACTTCGGGGGTGACATCGCGACCGACGCCCCAGTAGCCGCGGAAATTGCCTTGCGCGTCGAAGCGGGGCTCGCCGCTGATCGAGACATAGCGTGAGCTGCCGTCCGCGCGCGCCGGCGTGCCACCAGGCCGTGGAAGGGGCGGTGCGACTCCAGATCGGCGCGGTGTGCGTCCAGGTCGTCGTCCGACAGGCCCAGTTGCTCGATGTCCCAGGGCGTCTTGCCGAGCCGGGTCTGCAGGTCCAGACCTGAGGCGCCGGGCTGGTCTTCGGCCACATGGGTGAAGCGGAACTCGCGGTCCATCTCCCAGTACCAGTCGGCAGCCATGCCCAGCAGATGGCGAAAGCGCGCGTTGCGTTCGGCCGCCTCACCGAGCGAGCGGCGCAGCATGCGCCGCGTGCCCAGGCCGACGATCAGACCGATGACCAGCAGCATGAACTGCGTGATGGCGGGGCCGAAGATGCGATGGTCCGGGCTGAGCACCGGCCGCCCCATGCCTTCGAGCTCGGCCCAGCCGACGCCGCACAGCGCGAGCACGCCCAGCCCGAACAGCACCAGCCCATGGCGCGTGCCATGCACGGCGGTGCTGAGCGCCACCATCAGGCCCATGGCGCCGAGGCTGCCGGCCTGAAAACCGAACTGGCGCGACACCGCGATGGCGGCCGCCAGGCCGATGCTCAGGCTCATGATCAGCAGCGCCAGCGACTTGCCATGCCGCGCCGGGCCATGCCAGATCGCGACCGCGCTCAGGGCGCAGATGCCCCAGGCCAGCAGCGGCGGCGGCAGGCCGCCCAGGGGTTCATTGCTGCCAATGGTCAGCCACAGCAGCGTGCCGGTAACGGCCGAGATCAGGGTGCTGGCGAACAGGAAGATGCGCGTCGAATGGCGCTGCACGCTCTCCTCGAGCGCGAGACGCTGGGACTTGCCGGTGGCGTCCTCGCCCACCAGGCTGCTCAAATCATCCAGGGTGTCCTTGATCACGATACCGGCCAGTTAATCAGGGGCAGATCGCCCACAGAGGGCGGAGTCTGCGCCACAACAGCCGGCCGGCAAGCGCCGGTCAGCGCCGGAAATCATCCGTAGATCGCTGCCGACGCCGAGGCTGCGCATTAGTTAACGCGCCGGGCGCAGCTGCTCGCGCGTGGCCTGCGCGACGCGGCGGGCCGCGGCCGCGAAATCGTCGCCAGCGCTGGCATACAGCACCGCGCGCGAGGAGTTGACGATGATGGGGCCGCTGCTGCCTGCGGCCGTGCCGCGCCAGCCGGCCTTGACGGTGGCGGCGGCATCACCGCCCTGCGCACCGACACCCGGGATCAGCAGCGGCAGCGTGGGCGCCAGCTCGCGCACCCGCTCGATCTCGGCCGGATAGGTGGCGCCCACCACCAGGCCGAGCTGGCCGTTCTTGTTCCACTCGGTCTGCGCCAGCCGGGCCAGATGTTCGTACAGGCGTGGCTGCCCCGGCACATCGGCCAGGCGCTGCATCTGCCAGTCGTTGCCGCCGGTGTTGGAGGTGCGGCACAGCAGGATGGCGCCCTTGTCCGGATAGCGCAGATAGGGCTCGATCGAGTCGAAGCCCATGAAGGGCGACAGCGTCACCGCGTCGGCCTGGTAGCGCTCGAAGGCTTCGCGGGCGTACTGCTCGGCGGTGGCGCCGATGTCGCCGCGCTTGGCGTCCAGGATCACCGGCACATGCGGGGCGACCCGCTTGATGTGCGCCATCAGCTGCTCCAGCTGGTCTTCGGCGCGGTGCGCGGCGAAGTAGGCGATCTGCGGCTTGAAGGCGATCACCAGATCCTTGGTGGCATCCACGATGGCCGAGCAGAAGTCGTAGATGCGCGAGGCATCGCCCTTCCAGGCGCCGGGAAACTTGGCGGGGTCCGGGTCCAGCCCCACGCACAACAGGGAGTCGTTCAGGCGTTCGGCGGCGTGGATCTGCTGGATGAAATTCATGGGCTGGGCGGGTGTGAGCTGAGGTCTCGCATTGTCTCGCTTTTGCCCGTTTCGCCCCGCTTTTGTCTCCCCTCAGCCCGGGTGGGCGCGCGCGAACGCTTCGAAATCGGCTGGCGGCAGCGGCCGGCTGAACAGGTAGCCCTGCCCCTCGGCGCAGCCGCGTTCACGCAGGAATTCAAGCTGCCCCGGCGTTTCCACGCCTTCGGCAATGGTGCTCAGGCCCAGGCTGTCGGCCATGCTGATGATGGCGCTGACGATGGCGCGATCTTCCGGGTCCTCGGTGAGGTCACGCACAAAGCTCTGATCGATCTTGAGCTTGTAGACGCGAAACTTCTTCAGATAGCTCAGCGAGGAATAGCCGGTGCCGAAGTCGTCGATGGACAGGCGGATGCCGCGCGTGTGCAGATCGTTCATCAGGCTGATGGCGCCCAGCGGATCGCCCATCGCCACGCTTTCGGTCAGCTCAAGCTCCAGGCGCTGCGGCGGCAGACCGGCTTCCGCCAGCACGCGGCTCACCAGCGCGGGCAGGTCGGCGTGGCGGAACTGCACCGACGACAGATTCACCGCCATGGCCAGGTCGCCCAGGCCGGCATCCAGCCATTGGCGCAGCTGGCGCGCGGCGGTGCGCATGACCCATTCGCCGATCGGCAGGATCAGGCCGCAGCTCTCAGCCACCGGGATGAACTCGGCCGGCGAGACCGTGCCTAGCTCGGGATGCTGCCAGCGCAGCAGCGCTTCCGCGCCCATCACCCGGCCGCTGGCCAGATCGATCTGCGGCTGGTAATGCAGCCGCAGCTGATCGCGTTCCAGCGCGCGGCGCAGCGCGTTTTCCAGCGTCAGTGCGCGCACCGACTGCGCCTGCATCTCGCCGGTGAAGAAGCGCAGCGCGTTGCGGCCGTCGCGTTTGGCGCGGTACATGGCGGTGTCGGCGCATTTGCACAAGGTGTCGAAGTCGTGGCCGTCGTCCGGGTAGAGGGCGATGCCGATCGAGGGCGTCACGGCCAGCTCGGTCTGTTCCACCTGGAAGGGCTGGGCGGCCAGCTCCATCACCTTGCTGGCCACATGGGTGGCGCCCTGCATATCGGTGCCGGGCAGCACCAGCACGAACTCGTCGCCACCCAGGCGCGCCACGGTGTCCTGCTCGCGCACGGCCGCGCGCAGCCGCCCCGACAGCTGGCGCAGCAGCTCGTCACCGACACGGTGGCCCAGCGAGTCGTTGACCTTCTTGAAGTGATCCAGATCGAGGAACAGCACCGCCAGCTGCTGGCCGTTGCGCCGGGAGATCTCGATGGCCTGTTCGCTGCGGTCCTTCAGCAGCGCGCGGTTCGGCAGGCCGGTCAGCGCGTCGAAATGCGCCAGGCGCTGGATATGTGCTTCAGCTTCCTGCTGCTCGCGAACCTTGTCCTGCAAGGCTTGCACCGATTGGCTGAGCTGCTGCGTGCGCTCGCGCACCTGGTGCTCAAGCTGAGCCTTGGCGCGCACCAGGGCCGCCTCGGCCTCCTTGCGCGCGCTGATGTCCATCGTGATCCAGATCGAGCCTTGCGACAGGTCGCTCGCGTCGATCGCCTTGCTGCGCACCTCGCAGTGCAGCGGGCTGCCGTCCTTGCGGCGCAGCACCATCTCGCCCTGGAACACCTGGCCTGCGGCCAGCGGCTCGTAACAGCGCCGGCCGGCATCGTTCCAGTCGGCATCGCTCAGGTACCACTGGCGCGAGGAGCTGCCGTCGAGTTCGCCGGGCGCATAGCCGAAGAGTTCCTCGAACGCGCGATTGCAACGGGTCACGCGCCGGTCGCGCAGAAACACGATGCCGACCATCGCGTGGTCGAAGATCAGGCGCTGCTCGCTGGTGATCTTGCCCAGTTCGACCTCGGCGCGCTTGCGCTCATCGATGTCGTCCACGATCCAGATCGAGCCGGTCGCCGTGTCCTGCGGGTCGATCATGCGGCCGGTCAGGCTGGCCCAGAACAGCTCACCCGAGCGGCGCCGCATCAGCCGCTCGGTCTTGAAGTGCCGGCCGGTCGCCAGCACTGGATAGGCTTCGGCGCCCAGCTGCTTGAAGTCACGCTCGCTGGGATACATCGACAGGCTGCTGGCGCCGACTACCTGGTCGGGATGCGTGTGCCCGAAGATCTCGGCATAGCGCTGGTTGCAGTGCACCAGCACCCGCTGCTTCACATACACGATGCCGACGCCGGCGTTCTCCAGCAGCAGGTCGCGCTCACGCAGCGCCTGCATCAGCTGGGGATAGATCTCGCTAGGGCCGGCGTTCGGGGTCGGACTGGGCATCGATCGGGCGTGCCCTGCTTCGGGCCGGCCTGTGGCAGACAGTGCCCATTGTGGTGCAGCCCGGCGAAAGCTGCACACCCAAGCAGGGCCCGGATGCCGCCCCAGTTCCTCAGATGCGGCTGGCCAGCTCGGTGGCTTTGCCGGTGTAGCCGCCCGGCGTCAGCGCCAGCAGGCGCTGTTTCTCGGCCTCGGGCAGCTCCAGCGTATCGATGAAGGCCTGGATGGACTCGCGCGTGATGGCCTTGCCGCGGGTCAGCTCCTTCAGGCGCTCATAAGGGTTGGGCAGCGCGTAGCGGCGCATTACCGTCTGGATCGGCTCGGCCAGCACTTCCCAGGCGCTGTCCAGATCTTCGGCCAGTGCGGCCTCGTTGACCTCCAGCTTGTCCAGGCCCTTGATCAGCGACTCGTAGCCCAGCAGTGCATAGCCCAGCGCCACGCCCATATTGCGCAGCACGGTGGAGTCGGTCAGATCGCGCTGCCAGCGGCTGATCGGCAGCTTCTGGCTCAGGTGGGTGAGCAGTGCGTTGGCCAGGCCGAAGTTGCCCTCGGCGTTCTCGAAGTCGATCGGGTTGACCTTGTGCGGCATGGTCGAGCTGCCGATCTCGCCAGCCACGGTGCGCTGCTTGAAGTAACCCACCGAGATGTAGCCCCAGACATCGCGCGACCAGTCGATCAGGATGGTGTTGACGCGGGTGAAGGCGTCGAACAGCTCGGCCATGTAGTCATGCGGCTCGATTTGGATCGTGTAGGGGTTGAACACCAGGCCCAGTTGCTGCTCGATGACGTTCTTGCTGAAATCTTCCCAGTCATGCTCGGGCCAGGCGCTGAGGTGGGCGTTGTAGTTGCCCACGGCGCCGTTCATCTTGGCCAGCAGCTGCACATCGGCGATGCGCGCGCGTGCATTGCGCAGGCGCGCCACCACATTGGCGATCTCCTTGCCCACGGTGGTGGGGCTGGCGGTCTGGCCGTGGGTGCGGCTGAGCATCGGCACGGCAGCCAGGGCCTTGGCCATGGTGGCCAGCTTGTCGGTGATGCGGTCCAGCGTGGGCAGCATCACCTGTTCGCGCGCGGCCTTGAGCATCAGACCGTGGCTGGTGTTGTTGATGTCCTCACTGGTGCAGGCGAAGTGCACGAACTCGCCGGCGGCCTTCAGCTCGGGGCTGTTTTCAAAACGCGACTTCAGCCAGTACTCGACCGCCTTGACGTCGTGGTTGGTGGTCTTCTCGATGTCCTTGATGGCCTGGGCATCGGCCTCGGAGAAGCGCGTCACCAGGCTGCGTAGCAGGCCACGCGCGGCTTCCGACAGCGGCTTGAACTCGCTGAAGCCGGCGTCCGACAGCGCGATGAACCACTCCACTTCCACCTGCACGCGGCGGTGCATCAGGCCGTACTCGGACAGTAGCGGGCGCAAAGCGGCCACGCGCGAGGCATAGCGGCCGTCCAGGGGCGAAAGGGCGCTGATACTGGAAAAGGCAGAGGGCGTGGTCATGGCGTGTGCGCGGGCTAGCCGCGAGAGCTGAGGGCAAACCCGCGGATTTTATCCGCCGCCTGCGGGCGCACCCCAGGCTCAGGCAAACCACGCTTGGCAAGCAGGCAAGGCTCTTGCTTAATGCATCGACGATGGCCCCGGGCGGCAGGCGCACCACTGAGTGCGGAGCGCCTGCCGCCCGGCGCTAGAGTGAACCCCACCCGTCGACCCTTGCCAACAAAGGAAGCCGCTCCATGAAATCTGCCCCGAAATCTGCCCTGCGCCGTCTTGCCCTCGGTCTGACGGCCGCCAGCCTGGCCGCTCTGGCCCTGCCCGGCGTCGGCGTCGCGCAGGCGCAAGCCAAGCTGAAGGTGGCCGGCATCTACACCGTGCCGGTCGAGCAGCAGTGGGTCAGCCGCATCAACAAGGCGCTGAAGGCGGCCGAGGCGCGCGGCGAGATCGAGTACGCCTTTTCCGAGAACGTCAGCAATGCCGACTACGAGCGCGTGATGCGCCAGTACGCCGAGAAGGGCTATGGCCTGGTGGTTGGCGAGGCCTTCGCCGTCGAGGCCGCGGCGCGCAAGGTGGCCAAGGACTATCCCAAGACCGCCTTCTTGCTGGGCAGCAGCGGCAAGCCGCAGGCGCCCAACTTCGCGGTCTTCGACAACTACATCCAGGAGCCTGCCTACCTGAGCGGCATGATCGCCGGCGCGGTCAGCAAGAGCGGCAAGATCGGCCTGGTCGGCGGCTTCCCGATTCCCGAGGTCAACCGCCTGATGAACGCCTTCATGATGGGCGCCAAGGAGATCAATCCGAAGGCCGAATTCACGGTCAGCTTCATCAACAGCTGGTTCGACCCGCCCAAGGCCAAGGAGGCGGCCTTCGCGATGATCGACAAGGGCGCCGACGTGATGTACGCCGAGCGCTTTGGCGTCAGCGATGCGGCCAAGGAGCGCAAGGTGCTGGCCATCGGCAATGTGATCAACACCCAGGCCCAGTATCCCGACACCGTGGTGGCCTCGGCGCTTTGGCATATGGAGCCCAGCATCGACCGCGCCATCAAGGCCGTCAAGGCCAAGGCGTTCACGGCCGAGGATTACGGCCCCTACTCGATGATGAAGCACAAGGGCAGCGAGCTCGCACCACTGGGCACCTTCGAGAAGAAGGTGCCGGCCGATGTGATCGCCAAGGTCAGGGCCAAGGAAAAGGCCATCCTGGACGGCAGCTTTGTTGTCAAGGTCGACGACGGCCAGCCCAAGTCCACGGCCAAGTGACGGTCCCGGCGCTGCAGCTGCGCGGCATCAGCAAGCGCTTTGGCGCGCTGCTGGCCAACGACGGCATCTCTCTGACGCTTGAGCAGGGGCAGGTGCTGGCCCTGCTGGGCGAAAACGGCGCCGGCAAGAGCACCTTGGTGTCCATCCTGTTCGGCCATTACCTGGCCGATGCCGGCGAGATCACGGTGTTCGGCCAGCCCTTGCCGCCGGGTGCGCCCAAGGCGGCGCTGGCCGCCGGCATCGGCATGGTGCACCAGCACTTCACGCTGGCCGAGCGCCTGACCGTGCTGGACAACGTGATGCTGGGCCTGGAGCCGCTTTGGCAGCCGTTCTCGCGCCGTGATGCGCAGCGCGCGCGTCTGCTGGAGACGGCGCAGCGGTTTGGCCTGCAGGTCGAACCGGACGCCCTGATCGCCGACCTGTCGGTCGGCGAGCGTCAGCGCGTCGAGATCCTCAAGGCCCTGGTGCGCGGCGCCCGCATCCTGATCCTGGACGAGCCCACAGCGGTGCTGACGCCGCAAGAAAGCGCTGCACTGTTTGCCTCGCTGAAGGCCCTGGTGGCCACGGGGCTGTCCATCATCTTCATCAGCCACAAGCTGGACGAGGTGCTGGCGGTGTCGGACCGCATCGCGGTGTTGCGCGGCGGCCGGCTGATCGCCGAGCTGGACGCTGCCGGCGCCTCCAAGGCCGATCTGGCCGAAGCCATGGTGGGCCGCGCTGTGCAGCCGGCCCAGCGCGCGGCGTGCCTGCCCGGCGCCGTGGTCTGCCGCTTGCGCCACGCCAGCGTTGCGGCCAAGCCGGGACTGCGCAGCATTGACCTTGAACTGCGCGCCGGCGAGGTGCTGGCGGTCGCGGGCGTGGCCGGCAACGGTCAGCACACGCTGGCTGATCTGCTGCATGGTCTGGTGGGACTGGATTCCGGTGAGATGCAGCTGCTGGGGCAAGACCTGGCCCCGCGCTCGCGGGACGGGCTGGAGTTCCTGATCCGCTCCGGCGTGGCGCGCATCCCGGAAGACCGCCATGCGGCGGGCGTGGTGGGCGATCTGCCGCTGTGGGAAAACGCGCTGCTGGAACAGTACCGTGCCCCGACCTTCTCGCGCTGGGGGCTTTTGAAGCGCAAGCGGGCGCGCGCCCATGCACAGGACATCGTGCAGCGCTTCGATGTGCGCGGCCTTGAGGACCGCGGCCTGGACACCCTGACCCGCAGCCTGTCGGGCGGCAATATGCAGAAACTGATCCTGGGCCGCGCCCTGACCGGCGACCCCGAGGCCGGCCGCAGGCCGCGACTGATCGTGGCCAACCAGCCCACCTGGGGCCTGGATGTCGGTGCAGTGGCCTATGTGCATCAGCAATTGCTGGATGCCTGTGCGGCCGGCGCTGCGGTGCTCTTGATCTCGGAGGATCTTGACGAGATCTTTGCCATTGCCGACCGCATCGCGGTGATGCACCAGGGCCGGCTCGGCGTGGCGCGGCCGCGTGCCGACTGGACTCTGGCCGGCATCGGCCTTGCAATGGCCGGCAGCGGCGCAGCCGAGGCAGCCCATGCGGCTTGAGAAACGTTCGCTGCCCTCGCCTGCCTGGCGCCTGGCTGCACCGCTGCTGGCGCTGGCCATCACGCTGGCGATCAGCTCCTTGCTGGTGGCCTGGGCCGGCGCACCGGTCGGTACCGCCTATGCGCTGCTGCTGGAGGGCGGCTTCGGTTCGCGCTTCGCCTGGAGCGAGACACTGACCCGCGCCACCCCGCTGATCCTCACCGGCCTGGCCGCCGCCGTGGCCTTCAAGGCGCGGCTCTACAACATCGGCGCCGAGGGCCAGCTCTATATGGGCGCGCTGGCTGCGGTGCTGGTGGGGGGGGCTGCACGGCGGAACAGGTCTTGAGTGGCCCAGCTGGCTGCTGTTCCCGCTGATGATGGCGGCCGCCGCGCTGGCCGGTGCCCTGCTGCTGCTGGGCCCGGCGCTGCTGAAGAGCCGGCTGGGCGTGGACGAGGTGGTGACGACGCTGTTGCTGAATTTCATCGTGCTGCTGTTCGTCTCCTGGATGCTGGACGGGCCGATGAAGGACCCGCTGGCGATGGGCTGGCCGCAGAGCGTCGGGCTGCAGGACGCGTTGTCCCTGAGCAAGCTGATCGAGCGCAGCCGCGTGCACACCGGCCTGCTGTGGGCCATCGCGGCGGCCGTGCTGCTGTGGGTCTTGTTCAAGTACAGCAGCACCGGCTTCGAGATTCGGGCGGTCGGGGCCAACGCGCAGGCGGCCGGTTTTGCCGGCATGCCGGTGGCCTGGGTCAGCCTCAAGGTGGCTCTGCTGTCGGGCGCGCTGGCCGGCCTGGCCGGCGCCATCGAGGTCGCCGGCCGCACGGGCTATGTGACCCTGGACATGAGCCCCGGCTATGGCTATAGCGGCATCGTGATCGCGATGCTGGCGGGCCTGAATCCGCTGGGCGCGCTGGCGTCGGCGGTGTTCGTCGCCGGTCTGCTGGTGGGGGCCGACAGCATGAGCCGCACCGTGGGCGTGCCGACCTATATCGCCGATGTCATCGTCGCCACCGCGCTGATTGCGATGCTGGTCAGCAGCCTGCTGGTCAATTTCCGCATCCGACTGAAGGCTCGCGATGGGCGCTGAAATCCTTGAGCTGCTGTCCGGCAGCGCCTTCTGGATCGCGGTGCTGCGCATCGCCACGCCCTTGATCCTCGGCACCCTGGGGGTGCTGCTGTGCGAGCGTGCCGGGGTGCTGAACCTGGGCATCGAAGGCATCATGGTGGCCGGCGCCTTCGCGGGCTGGCTGACGGTCTATCAGGGTGGCAGCCTGTGGCTGGGCGTCGCTGTTGCGGCCGCGGTCGGCGCGCTGCTGGGCTTGCTGCATGGCTGGCTGACGGTGAGCCTGAGCCTGTCCCAGCATGTCTCAGGGCTGGGCATCACGCTGCTGGCGACCAGTCTGGCCAGCTATGCCTACCGCGTCAGCTTCCCCAAGGTCGAGACCCCGCCGACCATCACGCCTTTTGCGGCGCTGGACTGGCTGCCGATTCCGGTCTTGAACGCGCAGACGCCTTTGACCTTGCTGGCGCTGCTGCTGGTGCCCTTGCTGGCCTATGGCCTGAACCGCACGCCGCTGGGCCTGGCGGTGCGCATGGTCGGGGAAAGCCCGGCGGCGGCTGAAGGCCAGGGCCTGTCGGTCGTTCGGCTGCGCCTGGCGGCTGTGATGGCAGGCTCGGCACTGATGGGCGTGGCGGGCGCCTTCCTGACGCTGGCCGCGTTCAATGCCTTCTATTTCAATATGGTCAACGGCCGCGGCTGGGTCTGCGTGGCCCTGGTCGTGTTCGCCTCCTGGCGGCCCGGCAAGGCCCTGCTGGGCGCGCTGCTGTTTGCGTTCTTCGACGCGCTGCAGCTGCGTCTGCAGCAGAGCAGCGGCGGCGGCGTGCTGCCTTACCAGTTCTACCTGATGCTGCCCTACCTGCTGTCCATCGTGGCCCTGGTGTTGGTGGCCCGCAGGGCGGCCTATCCGCAAGCCTTGATGAAGCCTTATAGAAAAGGAGAGCGCTGATGCTTGTGCGCAATGTCTGCCTGCCCGATGGCCGCAGTGGCCAGGACTTGCTGGTGCAGCATGGCCGCATCGCCGCCATCGCCCCGAATCTGTCCGCGCCCGAGGGAGTCGAAGTCATCGACGGTCAGGGCTGGCTGCTCAGCCCGCCGTTCGTCGATGCCCACTTCCATATGGACGCAACGCTCAGCTACGGCCTGCCGCGCGTCAACGAGAGCGGCACACTGCTGGAAGGCATTGCGCTGTGGGGTGAGCTGAAGCCGCAGCTGACCCAGGATGCACTGGTCGAGCGCGCTCTGGCCTATTGCGACTGGGCGGTGGCCAAGGGCCTGCTGGCGATCCGCTCGCATGTGGATGTGTGCGACGAGCGGCTGTTGGCGGTCGAGGCATTGCTGCATGTGCGCGAGCGCGTGAAGCCTTATCTCGATTTGCAGCTGGTGGCGTTTCCGCAGGACGGCGTGCTGCGGGCGGCTGGCGCGCTGGCGAATCTGAAGCGCGCGCTGGACATGGGTGTGGACGTGGTGGGCGGCATTCCGCATTTCGAGCGCACGGCCGAGCAGGGTGCGGCCAGCGTGAAGCTCCTGTGCGAACTGGCAGCCGAGCGCGGCCTGCCGGTGGACATGCATTGCGACGAGAGCGACGACCCGCTGTCACGTCATGTCGAGACCTTGGCCTCCGAGACGCAGCGCCTGGGGCTGCAGGGCCGCGTCACCGGCTCGCATCTGACGTCCATGCATTCGATGGACAACTACTACGTCTCCAAGCTGATTCCGCTGATGGCCGAGGCGCAGCTGCGGGTGGTCGCCAATCCGCTGATCAACATCACGCTGCAGGGGCGGCACGACAGCTATCCCAAGCGCCGCGGCATGACCCGGGTGCCCGAGCTGATGGCCGCTGGGCTGACTGTCGGTTTCGGGCATGACTGCGTGATGGACCCCTGGTACTCGATGGGCAGTGCCGACATGCTGGAGGTCGCTGCCATGGGTTTGCATGTGGCGCAGATGACGTCGCAGTCAGGCATGCGTGCCTGCTTCGACGCGGTGACGCGCAATAGCGCGCGCATCCTCGGCCTGGACGGTTACGGCCTCGAGCCGGGCTGCCACGCCGACTTCGTGTTGCTGCAGGCGCGCGATCCGGTGGAAGCCTTGCGCCTGCGTGCGCAGCGCCTGCTTGTGGTGCGCCGCGGGCAGATCCTGAGCCGCATGGCGCCGGCGCTGGCTAGCCTGACCCTGCCCGGGGAGGCGCCGCGTACGGTCGACTGGTTGCAGCAGCGCTAGCCAGTGTGGCGGCCACGCGCGGGGCTGGCAAGCCCCTCGAAAGGCGGCTGTTGTTTGTGCCGGATGTCCCGGATTCGCGCATCAGCCGGTTTCATGGGGCTTCGATAGAATCCGCCGGCAACAAGGACTTCGGTCCCACTCAAACCTCCATGAAGCTCATCGGTTCACTCACCAGCCCCTACGTCCGCAAGGTCCGCGTTGTCATGGCGGAAAAGAAGCTCGACTACCAGCTGGTGCTGGAAGACGTCTGGTCCAGCGACGAGATCCTGAAGATGAACCCGCTGGGCAAGGTGCCCTGTCTGGTGATGGAGGGGCAGGACGCGATCACCGGTGCGGTGTTCGACTCACGCGTGATCGTCGAGTACGTCGATACCCTGTCGCCGGTCGGGCGGCTGATTCCTGATCGCGGCCGCGAGCGCACCGAGGTGCGCACCTGGGAAGCGCTGGCCGATGGCCTGCTCGACGCCTCCATCCTGGCGCGTCTGGAGCAGAACTGGTCCGGTCGCAGCGCCGAGCAGCGCAGCCAGGCCTGGGTTGACCGTCAGATGAGCCGCGTGCATGCCGCCGTGGCCGCCATGGCCCAGGGCCTGGGTGAGCGCAACTGGTGCTCAGGCAATCACTTCACGCTGGCCGATGTGGCCGTGGGTTGTGCGCTGGGCTATCTGGATTTCCGCTTCCCGGCGATCGACTGGCGTGCCGCCCATCCCAATCTGGCCAAGCACTACGAGAAGCTGGCCGCGCGCCAGAGCTTCATCGACACCCAGCCGCCCGCGGCCTGATCGAGTCGCCGTCAGGCCCGGCCTGCCTGCGCCTCAGGCGGCGCTGGGCTGCAGCGGGCTCAGCCGTTCCGAGCGGCGATGCAAGGCGGCGTACAACTCGCCGACGCGCCGACCGATCTCCTCGACGCCCAGCTGCCAGCGCTGCGCGATCTCCTTGTCCAGCAGGCCATGGGCGAACAGGCTCAGCAGGTGCTGCTGGGCCAACGAGAGCCCGGCATCGGTGGGTCGGTGGTCGTGACAAGCGGCCACGCAATGAGCCTGGTGCAGCTCGCTTCGCGGCATGCCGAAGGCCTGCAACAGCTGACGTGACAGCGCCGGAGAAATGCAGGCGCGCTGCGCCAGCAGGCCGCTGACTGCGGCGGCCAGCCCGGCTGAGTCGCGCTCCAGGCAGTAGCCATGGGCGCCGCTGGCGAGGGCGGCAAACAACTCCGGGTCATCGGCCATCGGCGTGAGCAGCAGCACGCGCGGCAGTGGCCGCGGCAGCCGCTGCAGCAGCGCGCGCACCGGGCCGTCCAGCAGGCGCAGATCGCAGACCAGCAGGTCGGGCGGTTCGCGCAGCAATGCGTCGAGGGCGGCGCGCCACTGCTCGCTGCTGCCGCTGCAGCGCCATGAGGCCTGCGGCGCCACCTCGTGGGTGCAGAGGGCTTCGCGGGTGCGGAGCAGGGCTTGCTGACTGCGGCGCAGCAGATAGACGGAGGGCATCGATGGACTACAGGGAGAGCGAGCCGATTGTCCTGGCCTGTGCCTGGGCGGCAATCCCGCGAGCCGGGGTCCCCCGGGTCGCGGGGGTGAGGCGTGTCCGCCGGTATCAGCGCAGGTTGAAGCCGGTCTGCACCAGCGAGCCGCGCAGGTCTTCAAGCAGATGGGTCAGCGGCGAGAGTTCGACATAGCGGGTCGTCACCTTGATGGCATAGGCGAAGAAGCGCGGCAGCTCTTCGGCATAGGCGGGCTTGCCGTCGCGATGCTTGAGGCGGCAGAAGATGCCCAGGATCTTCAGGTGGCGCTGCAGGCCGCTCCATTCCACGCGCGCCAGAATTCGCCGAAGTCCGCGCCCAGGCCTTCGGGGTCCAGCAGGCCAGCCTTGCGTGCCTGCTCCCAGTAGCGGATGGCCCAGTCGAGCTCGCGTTCTTCGTCCCAGGAGATGAAGGCGTCGCGCAGCAGCGAGGCGAGGTCGTAGGCAATCGGGCCGCGCACCGCGTCCTGAAAGTCCAGGATGCCGGGCAGGGGCTGGCAGACCATCAGGTTGCGCACCATGTAGTCGCGGTGCATCGGCACCTGCGGCTGCTCCAGCATGCTGCGCACCAGGGCCTTGCAGCTGTGTTCCCACCAGGCCTGCTGGGTCTCGGTCCATTGGCGGCCGTACTCGCGCTGCACACACCAGTCGACAAAGATCTGCAGCTCACGGCGGATGAAGGCTTCGTCGTAGACCGGCAGGGCGCTGGCTTCGCCGCGAGCCTGCCACTGCACCAGGGCCTGGGTCGCGGCGCGCATCAGCCGGTCAGCCTCAGCCGGCTCGGCTTGCTTCAGCGCTTGCAGGTAGGGGGTGTCGCCGAAGTCGCTCAACAGTGCGAAGCCCTGCGCTTCGTCGACGGCCAGCAGCTCCGGCACATGCAACTCGCAGCCGCGCATCATCTGCGCGACGGTGATGAAAGCGCGCAGGCTGTCTCGCTGCTCCGGCGCGTCCATCACGATCAAGGTGCTGCCGTCGCCGCGCTGCACGCGCAGATAGCGCGCGCGCTGGCATCGGCATTGGCCAACCTGACCGTCTCGGGCAGCACGCCATGGCTGGCACTCAAGCCTTGCAGCCAGTTCTGGAAGCTCGTTTGGCGTGCGGCGTCGGGCCAGGCAATTGCGTTCATGCGGGAGAGGGGGAATCAGGCGCCGGGACATGCGCTACGGTGGAGTGAGCCTGCGCGCAGCGCGGGCCCTCATGGATAATGAATTCTACAAACCGTCGGCATGGAGCCGGCGACCGTCCGAAGAAGACGCCCGTCGACGCCGTGCAGCTGCCGCACTCCAAATCCTCCCGCCCCGTGATGTTTCGCCTGAGCCCGCTGCTGCTGGCGCTCGGCTTTTGCGCGCCTGCGCTGGCCCAGACAGCCAAGAGCCTGGTCTTGAAGCCGACGCGGCAGCTGGCGCCGCCATCGGCCGATGCGCAGGCGGCCAAACCGGCGCTGGTGCTGCAGGCCCGCCGCATCCAGGGCCAGCTCGACCAGCAGGCCTTGGCCGAGGGCGAAGCGGAGTTGCGCTATGGCGAGTTGCTGCTGCGCGCTGAACGCTTCAGCTACAACATGAGCAGCGATGAGGTGCAGGCGGAGGGTCAGGTCGAGATCAGCCGCGATGGCAACCGGGTGCGCGGGCCCAGCCTGAGCCTGTTCGTGCAGCGCTTCGAGGGCGAGTTCCTGCAGCCCAGCTATTTCTTCTCGCAGACGGCGGCTGGCGGCACGGCCAGCAGCCTGAAGTTCCTGGGCGGCAAGAAGATGCGGGCCGAGGCGGCGACCTACAGCAGCTGCCCCGCCCCTGAGGGCGACACGGCCGAGCCGGCCTGGCAGCTCAGCGCCACCCGGCTGAACATGGATTTCGAGTCGGGCGAAGGCGTGGCCCACGGCGCGGTGCTGCGGTTCCAGGGCGTGCCCATCCTGGCGGCGCCGGCGCTGAGTTTCCCGCTGGGCGGGCAGCGCAAATCGGGCTGGCTGCCGCCCAATATCAGCCTGGACAGCCGCAGCGGTTTTGAATTCGGCCTGCCGTATTACTGGAATCTCGCGCCGCAACGCGATGCGACGCTGACGCCCTTCATGATGACGCGGCGCGGTGTCGGCCTGGATAGCGAGTTCCGCTATCTGGAGCCCGGCCATGGCGGCGAGGTCAATCTGGCCTTGCTGCCGCATGACCGGGTGGCCGGCCGCAGTCGCTGGGCCTTGAATCTGCAGAACCGCGGTGAGTTGGGGCGAGGCTGGGCCTACCGCTTGGGCGCCGAGCGGGTTTCTGACGACGATTACTGGAAGGATCTGCCCAAGCGCATCGACAGCGCCACGCCCCGCCTGCTGGCCGGACAGTTTCAGCTGGAGCGACGCCGTGAGCTCGGCTGGGGCGAGGCCAAGGTCTATGCCCGCGTGCAGCGCTGGCAGTTGCTTCAGGGCCTGGATGTCGCCAGCCAGTTCGCCTCGCCCTACCAGCGCTCGCCGCAACTGGGGCTGCAGCTCAGCAGCCAGGGTGATGAGGGCGTGCTGAGCGGCTACCTGCCCTGGGGGCGCCGCAGCCGCCTGGAAGGCAGTCTGGAGCTGGAATACAACCGCTTCGACCTGCCGAGCGAAGCGCTGGCCACGCAGACGCAGACCGGCTCGCGCGTGCATCTGCTGGGCCATCTCAGTCTGCCGATGGGTGGCGCGGCCTGGTGGTTGATCCCCAAGCTGAACCTGAACGCGGCCAGCTACTCGCTGGACCGGCCGCTGGCCGATGGCCGCCGCTCGGCCTCGCGCAGCGTGCCGGGTTTCAGCCTGGACCATGGCTGGGTGTTCGAACGCGAGAGCAGCCTGGGCGGCCGCGCGCTGCTGCAGACGCTGGAGCCGCGGCTGCTGTATGTGAACACGGCTTATCGTGACCAATCGCTGCTGCCGAACTTCGACGCCGCGCCCAAGGATTTCAACTTCGACTCGATCTATGCAGAGAACCAGTTCTCGGGCGTGGATCGGGTGTCCGATGCCCACCAGTTGGCGCTCGGTGCGACCTCACGCTGGCTCGATGCGAATCAGGGCGAAGAGCTGTTGCGCCTGGGCCTGGTGCAGCGCCTGCTGTTCAGCGACCAGCGGATCACGCCGGACGGCCAGCCGCTGACGCAGCGGGCCTCGGACCTGCTGCTGCTGGGTGCGGCACACCTGTCGCGCCAGTGGTGGCTGGAAGGCTCGCTGCAATACAACGCCGAGACCAGCAAGGCGGCGCGCTCGGTGCTGCGGGCGCGCTACTCGCCCGGCCCGCTGCGCACTGTCAGCACGGCCTACCGCTTGGCGCGCGGCCAGAGCGAGCAGCTGGAACTGGCCTGGCAGTGGCCGCTGTATGGTGCGGATGGCACGAATGCACCGCGAGCCAGTGCCAGCGCCTCGGGCGGCAGCTGCAAGGGCGCCTGGTACAGCGCCGGCCGCTTGCAGTACAGCCTGCGCGACAAGCGCTTCACCGATTCGGTGCTCGGCCTGGAGTACGACGCCGGCTGCTGGATCGTCCGTGTCGGCGCCGAGCGGCAGTCGACCGGTCGCAGCGAAGCCAACACCCGCTTGCTGCTGCAGCTTGAGCTGGTCGGTCTGTCCCGGCTGGGCTCGAATGCGCTCAAGGTCCTGAGGGACAATATCCCCGGCTACCGTCCGCTGAACTCGGAACGAACGAATCTTCTGAATGCCTCCTATGACTGATCTGCCCTTGCGTTCCCTGGTCTTGAGCGTTGCGCTTGCCGCCGCCCTGCCTGCTTCGTCGGTCCTGGCTCAAGGGGCTGCCTCCACGGCGCGGCCGGTCGACCATATCGCCGCTGTCGTCAATCAGGACGTGGTCGCCGCCAGCGAAGTGCAGCAGCGCATCGAGCGCTTGCGCGAAGAGGTGCGCCGCCGCGGCGATGTGCTGGACATGGAGTCCTTGCGCAAGCAGGCGCTGGAGTCGCTGATCGAGGAGCGCGTGCTGGTGACCCATGCGCGTGAGTTCGGCGCGCGTGTCGACGAAGCTGAGCTGGATCGGGTGGTCGGCAACGTCGCGGCGCAGAACCGCCTGACGATGGACCAGCTGATGGAACGGCTGAAGGCCGAGGGCATGGACTACCGGCGCTTCCGCGAGAACCTGCGCGACCAGATCATGTCCGAGCGCGTGCGCGAGCGCGAGGTGCAGGGCCGCATCCGCGTCACCGACGGCGAGATCGACAAATACCTTGAGGAGCAGCGCGCCAAGGCCACCGGCAACCCGCAGCTGAACATTGCCCAGGTGCTGGTCAGCGTGCCCGAGGGCGCCAGCGAGGCCGTGCTGGCCGAGCGCCGCGCCCGTGCTGAAGCGGCGCTGGCCCGCATCAAGGGCGGCGAGGACTTCGCCAAGGTGGCCCGCGAGATTTCCGAAGACGGCAACAAGGCCGCCGGCGGCGTGATCGGCCTGCGCCAGGCGGATCGCCTGCCGGATGAGTTCGTCAACGTCGTCAAACCGCTCAAGGATGGCGAGGTGGCGCCGCAGCTGCTGCGCACCGGCGCCGGCTTTCACGTCATCAAGCTGGTGCAGCGCATCAGCCCGGCGGCCAGCGGCAAGGCCATGCAGACGCGCGCCCGGCACATCCTGCTGCGGCCTTCGGCCCAGCTGACGGCCGAAGTGGCGGCGCGCCGCCTGACCGAATTCAAGCGCTCCATCGAAAGCGGCCGTGCCAGCTTCGAGGCGCTCGCCAAGGAAAACTCCGAGGACGGCAGCGCGCCGGATGGCGGTGAGCTCGGCTGGGCTTCACCGGGCGGTTTCGTGCCGGAGTTCGAAGAGGCGATGAACGCGCTGCCGATCAATGGGATATCCGGCCCGGTGGCATCGCGATTCGGGGTGCACCTGATCCAGGTGCTGGAGCGCCGCGAGGTCGAGGTCGACCCCAAGCAGCTGCGCGAGCAGGCCCGCAATGCGCTGCGTGAAGGCAAGTACGAAGAGGCCTATCAGGAATGGGTCAAGGATCTGCGCGCGCGCGCCTTCGTCGAGTTGCGCGAAGCGCCGTGAGCGTCTGATGGCAGCAGCTCCCTCCGCACACCGCGCCCGCAAGCGCTTCGGCCAGCACTTCCTGACGGATGGCGCCATCATCGGCGCCATCATCGATGCCATCGATCCGCACGAGGGCGAGTTGGTGGTCGAGATCGGGCCGGGCCTGGGCGCGATGACGCTGCCGCTGCTGGAACGCATCCCGCAGCTGACCGTGATCGAGCTCGACCGCGATCTGGCCGCCCGGCTGCGCCAGCGCAAGGGCTTGACGGTCATCGAGTCGGACGTGCTGAAGGTCGATTTCGCCGCCCTGGCAGCCGAGCGCGGCCAGAAGCTGCGCGTGGTCGGCAACCTGCCCTACAACATTTCCACGCCCATCCTGTTTCACCTGCTGGGCTTCGTCGATCAGATGGTCGACCAGCACTTCATGCTGCAAAAGGAAGTGGTCGACCGCATGGCGGCCGCGCCTGGCAACAAAGACTACGGTCGCTTGTCGGTGATGCTGCAGTGGCGCTATCAGGTCGAGTCGGTGCTCGATGTGCCGCCCGAGGCCTTCGATCCGCCGCCGCGTGTCGATTCCGCCGTGGTGCGCATGCTGCCCTTCGCTGAGCCGCCAGCGCTGGACTCGGCCCTGCTGGGCGAAATGGTCGCCTCGGCCTTTTCGCAGCGTCGCAAGCTGCTGCGGCACAGCCTCGGCAAGTGGCTGGAGGCGCGCGGCTTCAGCGGCCACTTCGACCTGCAGCGGCGTGCCGAGGAAGTGCCGGTCGCCGAGTATGTGGCGCTGGCGCAGGCGCTGTAGTTGCCGGCTCAGGCTCAGGCCCGAGATGAAAAAAGAGGCCCCGCGGGGCCTCTTTTCATTGGTGCAGTCTCTTCGCTATCCCGTCACGCGGCGTTGAGCCACATCGAGGTATCGAAGGCGCTGCACATCATCGGCATGTTCATGCCGAAATTCGCATTCGCTGCTGTCTTGCTGCTGCTCTTTGCAGCGGCTTCTCAGCAACCGGGGCCACCTCCAGTAGCTCACTC
>JACDQM010000141.1 GCA_015657635.1 Roseateles sp. | reverse complement strand
CTGCGAAGCTCTTCAGGCGCGTAGCTCAGTTGGTTAGAGCACCACCTTGACATGGTGGGGGTCGTTGGTTCGAATCCAATCGCGCCTACCAAATTTGGTAGGCCTTGCCCGTAGGTGAGGAACTCGCAAAAGCCCGGTAGATCATCGATCTGTCGGGCTTTTTGCATTGCTGGCCTGCATTCGCTGCAGGCCGTGCCGCGGCCTTGCTCAGTAATGCGGCGGCAACTCGTCGCGCAAGCTGCGAAACGGCGCGCTGCCTGGCTCGGGCTGTTGTTGCCGCAACTCGCGAAGCTCACGCATCAGGTGGTCGATCTGCTGCTGCTGGCGCACGATCACCAGATTGAGCTGGTCGAGCAGGTCCTCGGTATAGCTGGCTTTGATCTCCAGTTCGGTCAGGCGCTTGTCGGTCTCGGTGCTGCTAATGTCCATGCCTGTATTGGACGCGAAAAAGGCGAGGGCATCGCGCCCGCAGCGCTCTCCGTTGACAAGTTGCAGCCTGTCGACTTCGGGGGTAAACCCGTCCGACTGCCCAGAGGGCGCACTTCTAGAATCGATTTCAGTTCACCTAAAACATCCGGGAGAGAGACTTCATGGCCACTGCCCGTCGCGGCAAGACTGCTTCTGCGCAGCAGGACGATTCCACGGCTGCCGCCGGCCCCAGCGTTCGGGTGCTGAAGAAGTATCCGAATCGGCGCCTCTATGACACCCAGACCAGCAGCTACATCACGCTGGCCGACGTCAAGAAGATGGTGCTGGAGGGCCACAGCTTCGAGGTGCGCGATGCCAAGACGGGCGAGGATCTGACCCGCGCCATCCTGCTGCAGATCATTCTTGAAGAAGAGACGGGCGGCGTGCCCATGTTTTCAACGCAGTCGCTGGAGCAGATCATTCGCTTCTACGGCCATGCCATGCAGGGCGTGATGGGCGCGTATCTCGAGAAGAATATGCAGGCCTTTGCCGATATGCAGGGCAAGTTCGCCGAGCAGAGCAAGGGGCTGGCCTTCAGCCCCGAGTTGTGGACCAACTTCATGAGCGCCCAGTCACCGATGATGCAAGGGCTGATGGGCGGCTATATGGAGCAGAGCAAGAATCTGCTGGCGCAGATGCAGGAGCAGATGAGCCAGGCCAGCTCGCTCTTCCCCGGCATGCCGGGCTTCCCAGCCAAGAAGCCCTGAGGAGAGGCGCAGGCTGCTCGGGCGGGGCATTGGCCGCCCGTGTCGCGCTGGCGGGCGGCTTTAAGGGACAATTGGGCCCATGAGTAACACCGCCGGCCTGAGCGCCATTCCGCCCGTTGCGCCTGGCGCAGCCCCCAAGATCGGTTTCGTCAGCCTGGGTTGCCCCAAGGCGCTGACCGACTCCGAACTGATCCTCACGCAATTGCGCGCCGAGGGCTATGAGACTTCCAAGACCTTTGCCGGCGCCGATCTGGTGATCGTCAACACCTGCGGCTTCATCGACGATGCCGTCAAGGAAAGCCTGGACACCATCGGCGAGGCCCTGGCCGAGAACGGCAAGGTCATCGTCACTGGCTGCCTGGGCGCAAAGGCCGGCCAGCAAAGCAGCGAAGCCGGCGGCTTGGTGCGCGAGATGCACCCCAGCGTGCTGGCAGTCACCGGCCCGCATGCCACGCAGGAGGTGATGGACGCGGTGCACACCCATGTGCCCAAGCCGCATGATCCCTTCATCGACCTCGTGCCCGAGGCGCGTGGCGTGGCCGGCATCAAGCTCACGCCCAAGCATTACGCCTACCTGAAGATCAGCGAGGGCTGCAACCACCGCTGCAGCTTCTGCATCATCCCGAGCATGCGCGGCGATCTGGTCTCGCGACCCATCGGTGATGTGCTCAGCGAGGCGCGTGCGCTGTTCGAGTCTGGCGTCAAGGAACTGCTGGTCATCAGCCAGGACACCAGCGCCTATGGTGTCGACGTCAAGTACCGCACTGGTTTCTGGGACGGCAAGCCGGTGAAGACCAAGATGTACGACCTGGTCGCGCAACTGGGTGAGCTGGCCAAGGCGCATGGCGCCTGGGTGCGCCTGCACTATGTCTACCCCTACCCGCATGTGGACGAGGTGCTGCCGCTGATGGCTCAAGGGCTGATCCTGCCTTATCTGGACGTGCCGCTGCAGCATGCGCACCCTGATGTGCTCAAGCGCATGAAGCGCCCGGCCAACGGTGAGCGCAATCTGGAGCGTATCCAGGCCTGGCGCGCCATCTGCCCCGAGATCGTGATCCGCTCCACCTTCATCGCCGGCTTCCCCGGCGAGACCGAAGAGGAATTCCAGTACCTGCTGGACTTCATGCAGGAAGCCCGAATCGACCGTGCCGGCTGCTTCGCCTATTCGCCGATCGAAGGTGCGACAGCGAATGCCTTGCCCGGCGCCTTGCCCGACGCGGTGCGCGAAGAGCGTCGCGCGCGCTTCATGCAAGTCGCTGAAGCGGTGTCGATTGACAAGCTGCGCAGCCGTGTCGGCGCCACCATGCAGGTGCTGGTCGATTCAGCGCCTGCGCTGGGCCGCAAGGGCGGCGTGGGCCGCAGCTATGCGGACGCGCCGGAGATCGACGGCACCGTGCGTCTCTTGCCGCCCGAGAAGGCCAGCAAGACGCTGAAGGTGGGCGAGTTCACGCGTGCGCGCATCGTCGCGGTTGAAGGACATGACTTGATCGGCATGCCGATCTGATCGCGCACAATCCGCAGCGGGCTGGAGTCGCAGTGGCTTCAGCCCGCTTTTTCATTTGTGAGGCCGGCCTTGAACGACAAGAAGCAGCGCGCGATTTCCACCCAGCAGATCCACCACCCTTACCAGGCGCCCGAGGGCTGGGCGGCCCATCCGGTCGGGGTGTTCAAGGCCTCGACGGTGCTGTTCAAGGACACCGCCGATCTGCGTCAGCCGCGCCCGCGCGATGGCCAGAGTTACCGCTACGGCCTGCACGGCACGCCAACCTCGTACACGCTGGCCGCGCGCCTGGCCACGCTGGAAGGTGCCGAGCACTGCCTGCTGACGCCCAGCGGCCTGTCGGCCGTCACGCTGGTTTCGCTGGGCCTGCTGCGCCCCGGCGACGAGGTGCTTGTGCCCGACAACGTCTATGGCCAGAACCGCTATCTCAGCGAGGACTGGCTGCCGCGCTTCGGCATCACGCACCGCTTCTATGACGGCCAGGATGTTGAGGGCTTCAAGCGCATGCTCAGCGCGAACACCAAGCTGGTCTGGCTGGAGGCGGCGGGCTCGATCACGCTGGAGTTCCCCGACCTGATCGGTCTTCTCAAGGCCTGCAAGGCCCACGGTGTGACCACGGCGCTGGACAACACCTGGGGAGCGGGCATTGCCTTCAACCCCTTCGACCTGCTGCCGGACAGCGAAACCGGCTTCGGCGTCGACATCTCGATGCAGGCGCTCACCAAGTACCCCTCGGGCGGTGCCGATGTGTTGATGGGTGCGGTCTACACCCGCGATCAGGCCCTGCACGACAAGCTCAACCATGCCCACGAGCACCTGGGCTACGGCCTGGGCCAGAACGATGTGGAGCTGGTGCTGCGCGGCCTGCCGACGCTGGAGTTGCGCTACCGCGCGCAGGACGCCACCACGCGCGCGCTGGCCGCCTGGATGGCGCAGCAGCCCGAGGTGGCGCAGGTGCTGCATCCGGCGCTGCCGGGGTCGCCAGGGCATGCGCATTGGAAAGGCATCAGCAGCGCCGGCGCCGCATGCCTGTTCTCTGCGGTCTTCAAGCCTGAGTACGGCCAGCAGCAGGTCGATGCCTTCATCGACGCGCTGGAGCTGTTCGGCATCGGCTATTCCTGGGCCGGGCCGATGAGCCTGGCCGTGCCCTACGACATGAGCCGCAGCCGCTCGCTGAGCCTGCCCTACGCCGCGGGTCAGATCGTGCGCTTTGCGATCGGCCTGGAAGCCGAGGCCGATCTGCGCGCCGATCTGCAGCAGGCCTTGAGCCAGCTGCGGACCTGATCCGCTGCTCAGTTTGCCGCGGCGGCGACGCTGGCAAACACCGCGTCGAGTTCGGCCATCCAGCGCGCCTTGTCCGCTTCAGGGGCGAAGCTGCTCGAGCCGTTGCGCAGCAGTGTGTAGGCCTCGGCTGCGCCGAGTGCCGGCATCGCGGCAAAGCACTGGCTGG
>JACDQM010000140.1 GCA_015657635.1 Roseateles sp. | reverse complement strand
TGCGGTTGTAGGCGCCGCTGACGCGCAATGCCGGCCTTGAACAGATCGGTGTGGGCCAGCTAAGATTGGCGGCCATGAAGGCGCCGTAGCTGTGGCGCCGATGGCATGCGGCGCGTATCCACCGTGCCCAGCGACTCGGCTTTGTCGATGATGGCGCGAGCGTTCATCGTGATCTGCTCGATGAAGCCGTCATTGACGTTGCGGGCATCGCCGACCACCGGCATGGTGGCATCGTTCAGCACCACGAAGCCGTCCAGCGCCAGCAGCTGCGGGCTGATGCCGGGCAGGGCTGCAAAACGGTTCGGCGAACCGCCGAGCTGGCCCGCCACCGTCGCGTCATTGAACTCCAGCGGATAGGCCCACACCAGCGCCGGGCGCTTCTCGCCTTCGCGGTAGTCCGGCGGCAGATACATCCAGAACGACAGATCGACGCCATCGGCGCGCTTGAAGCTCACCAGCTCGCGGCGTATGCGGCGCAGCTGCGGGCTGGGGTCGCGCAGCTCGGTCAGCGCCTGTGCCTGCGCACCGTCGCGCAGAAAGAGATTGGGGGGCTCGGTGGCGGTCTCGCGCTGGGTCAGCAGCCGGCCTTCGTCCAGCAGCGCCAGCGGCATCTCGTAGCTGCGCTCATCGGACTGGAACAGCCGCGTGGTGGACAGCTCGGCCATCGACAGGCGGTCCAGGAAGGGGCGTTCGCCGCGCGCGCTGGCGCCCTGGCCGACGAGAAAGATGTCGCCCTCGCGCGTGCTCTGGATCACCTTGTGGCCGTTGGCCAGCGTGCGCATCAACGGATTGCCCGGATGGCGGTAGCGCTCGCGCAGCGAATGCTCGAACAGCGGCTTGCTCTGGCCGCCCGACAGCGGCAGCAGATAGCTGCGCGTCCAGGCGCGCAGGCGGTCTGTCTCGGTCAGGATGGCGTGCTGGCCATCGTCCAGGAAGCGCAGCCGCGTGAACCGGTGCGGCATACGCTGCACCTCGCGTGCCTGGCCGGTGAAGGGTGGGTCCAGCCGCATCACGCGGTCGCGGAAGGGCACGCGCGCGGCCGGGTTGCCGCCGTCCAGCGCTTCGACCCAGTAGATTGCCGCGTCGCGCGTCGGTGATGCGTAGAACACGCGCGGGCCGGGCAGCACGCCGTCGATCGCCACGCCCTGGCGCATCGGTACGCGCGCGACTTCGCGCAGCACCCTGCCGCTGCGCTGGCGCACCTCGACGATCTGCGGAAAGTCGTCCCAGGTCAGCTGATAGCTGAACGGACGCACCAGGCGTTCGGTCAGCAGGTACTGGCCCTCGCCGACGCTGCTGACGCTGGCGAACAGCGCCGGCTCGCCCAGCGGCCGGGCGCTGGCGCTGGGCAGGTCCACCAGGGCCAGCTGCGAGCGCGCCAGGTACTCGAATTGCGCCTCGTCGTCGGGGTTTCGCAGCAGATCCGGGTAGGTGCGCTCGGGCGAGGGCCGGGCGCCGCTTTCCTGGATCACCGGCTGCGGACGCGGACGTGGTGCGTTACCGCGGCGGTCCGGCACCGCCAGCACCACCAGCTCGCGCGCATTCAGCCAGGCGGGTTCGCCCTGGCTGAGCACTGAATTGAGGCGCAGGCCCTGGATCTGGCGCAGGCGTCCGCTGGCGGTGTCGCCGACCCACAGTTCATTGGCCAGCTCGGTGCGGCGTTCCAGCAGGAAGCGCTGCCCATCCGGCGACCAGGCAAAGCTGTGAAAGCCGCCGCCGGTTGGCAGTTCGACTTGGCGCTCGGCGGTCTCCGGGTTCAGCAGATTGCGCAGGCGCAGGCGCTGCACGGTCTGCAGCGGACTGGGCGTGCCGCTGACGGCGTCGAAACGCAGGCCGGCCAGGCGCATCGTGGGCCGCGCCAGTTCGTCGATGCTGTTGAAACGGCGCAGCTCCAGCAGCGCGAGCTGCTGCTTGTCGGGCGAGGGCAGCAGGCGTGGCAGTGCCGGGGCATCCAGCGCCTCGCGGATCGCCGCCGACGGCTGCTGGTAGGCCTGGCTCCACAGCGGTGTCAGGCTAACGGCGATACAGATCAGGATTCGTTTCAAGCGCATGCGCGTCGGGCTCGCAAAGCGTCGCTCAGGGGCGGCAACGATAGCGCATCGTGCCGATCACACCGGCTTGGCACCCAGCAACCAGGCCAGGCCGGTGAAGCTGATGAAGGCCAGGCTGGTCGAAGCCAGGATGATGCGCGCCACGCGGCCATTGTCGGCGCCATAGCGCTCGGCCAGCAGCGAGACGTTGCTGGCGCTGGGCAGCGCGGCGGCCAGCGTCAGCACCAAGAGCTGGAAAGGACTGAGGCCCGAGCCCATCGCATGGGCAGCAGCGCCCAGCGCGAACACCAGGGCCGGGTGCACGAACAGCTTGATCAGCGCCACCGGCAGGAACAGGGCCACAGGCGTGCGCGTGTGCGCATGCTGGCCGGCGCGCCACAGCACGGCACCGATGGTGAACAGCGCCACCGGCGTGGCGGCGTCGGCCAGCATCTTGACGACGCTGTCGACCGGACCGGGCAGGCGCAGCTGCAAGGCCGAGGCCAGCGCGCCCAGGGCGATCGACCAGGGCAGCGGGTTGGACAGCGCGCCGCGCAAGGCCTGCATCGCAGCCTGGCGCGCGGCGCGTGCGCCGGCATTGGCGTCGCTCTGCAGCGCGTCATGCGCGCGTGCCAGAGCGATGCACAGCGAGCTGGTGATGAAGAGATCCGCCAGCACCGTGGTGATCACCGGCCCGGCCGCGGCCGGGCCGAGCAGGGCTACCAGCAAGGGCACGCCCATGAAGCCGGTGTTGGGGAAAGCCGCCACCAGCGCGCCGAAGGCGGCATCCTTGAGCTGCACACGCGCCGACAAGGTCATCGCGATGGTGAAGAACACGATCAGCAGCGCCGCGCTGACGTACACGCTCAGCACCGCCGGGTTCAGCAGTTCCAGCACCGGCGTGTTCATGCCGAAGCGAAACAGCATGCAGGGCAGGGCAAAGAACAGCACGAAGCCGTTCAGCCCCGGGATGGCGCTTTCGGCCAGCAGCCCGCGCCGGGCGGCCAGATAGCCGCACAGCACCAGCGCGAAGAAAGGCAGCGTGACCGCCAGGATTGCCTGCATGGGGCGCGAGTATCGCAAGCGCTGCTTGAATTGCGGCTGAATGCCCGGCGGCACAGGCGCAGTGCGCACAATTTGGCAGTCGCTGTGAGCGAATCCGCGCCGTCCCC
>JACDQM010000139.1 GCA_015657635.1 Roseateles sp. | reverse complement strand
GAGGTCGAGAAGATGGTCTGGGCCACGCGCTGGGGCGCCGACACGGTGATGGACCTCAGCACCGGCCGCAACATCCACACCACCCGCGACTGGATCGTGCGCAACAGCGCCGTGCCCATCGGCACCGTGCCGATCTACCAGGCGCTGGAGAAGGTCGGCGGCGTGGCCGAGGACCTGAGCTGGGCGCTGTTCCGCGACACGCTGATCGAACAGGCCGAGCAGGGGGTGGACTACTTCACCATCCACGCCGGCGTGCGCCTGCCCTTTGTGCCGATGACGGTGAAGCGCCGCACCGGCATCGTCTCGCGCGGCGGCTCCATCCTGGCCAAGTGGTGCATCGCGCACCACCAGGAAAACTTTCTCTACACGCACTTCGAAGAGATCTGCGAAATCATGAAGGCCTATGACGTCAGCTTCTCGCTGGGCGACGGCCTGCGCCCCGGCTCGCTGGCCGATGCCAATGACGAGGCGCAGTTCGCCGAGTTGCGCACGCTCGGCGAGCTGACCAAGGTGGCGTGGAAGCACGATGTGCAGACCATGATCGAAGGGCCCGGCCATGTGCCCCTGCACATGATCCAGGCCAACATGACCGAGCAGCTGAAGCACTGCGACGAAGCGCCCTTCTACACACTCGGCCCGCTGACCACCGACATCGCGCCGGGCTATGACCACATCACCAGCGGCATCGGCGCGGCCATGATCGGCTGGTTCGGCTGCGCGATGCTCTGCTATGTCACGCCCAAGGAGCACCTGGGCCTGCCTGACCGCGACGATGTGAAGGCGGGCCTGATGGCCTACAAGATCGCCGCGCATGCCGCCGACATCGCCAAGGGCCACCCCGGTGCGCGCGCCCGCGACGATGCGCTCTCGAAGGCGCGCTTCGAGTTCCGCTGGAGCGACCAGTTCAACCTCGGTCTGGACCCCGACACCGCCCGCGAGTTCCACGACGAGACGCTGCCCAAGGACAGCGCCAAGGTGGCGCATTTCTGCTCGATGTGCGGACCCAAGTTCTGCTCGATGAAGATCACGCAGGACGTGCGCGACTACAGCGCCAAGCTGGAGGCCGAGGCCGGCATGCAGGCCAAGAGCGCGGAGTTCAAGGCCCAGGGCGGTGAGATCTACATCCCCATCAAGACGGCTTGAGGGGCGGCGCCATGGCTTCCATCGCCATCGCCATCGCCATCGCAGGCGCCGGCCTGGCCGGCCGCCTCTTCGCCTGGGCGCTGACGCGCGCCGGCCATCAAGTGTCGGTGTTCGACGCCGGCCCCGGTCCCGAGCCGCTGTTCGACGGGCAGGGCGCGGCGGCCTTCACCGCTGCCGGCATGCTCAGCCCGCTGGCCGAGCAGGAGGCCGGTGGCGCCGAGGTGGCAGCGCTGGGTTGGCAATCGCTCACGCTGTGGCCGGGCATCGTGGCGTCGATGCCCGAAGCCCATCGGCCCACCTTGCAGCTCGAGGGCAGCCTGCTGCTGGCGCATGGCAGCGACCGCGGTGCGGCTGCGCGTGCGCTGTCACGCATGCCCGGCGCGCAGGCGCTGGACGCGGCCGAGCTGCGCACCTTGGAGCCCGCGCTGGCGCCCGGACTGAGCGGCTGGCGGCTGCCCGGCGAGGGGCTGATCCATCCGGTGCAAGCCATGGCCGCGCTGCACGCCGCGGCTTCGGCAGTGCACTGGCACTGGCAGCAGCCGGTGCTGGAAGTGCAGCATGGCCTGCTGACGCTGGCCGATGGCCAGCGCCTCAAGGCGGACTGGGCCGTCGACACCCGCGGCCTGGGCGCGAGGCCGCCCCTGCCGCTGCGCGGCGTGCGCGGCGAGATCGTCACCTTGGCGCTGGCCGGCCACGGCCTGCAGCGGCCGCTGCGCCTGCTGCATCCGCGCCACCGCGTCTACCTGGTGCCGCGCAGCGCGCATGAGCTGCTGGTGGGCGCCAGCGAGATCGAAAGCGAAGACCGCAGCCCCGTCAGCCTGCAAAGCGCCGTCGAGCTGATGGCCGCCGCGCACAGCGTGCTGCCGCAACTCTCGGAAGCCCGCATCACCCGGCTGGACCGCAATCTGCGCCCCGCCCTGCCCGACAACCTGCCCCACACGCAGGCTGAACCCGGCCTGCTGCGCCTCAACGGCCTGTACCGCCACGGCTGGCTGCTCGCACCTGCGCTGGTGCAGCGCCTGCTGCTCGAAAGCGGACTGGCCAGCCTGGAGATTTCCACATGTCAGCCCTGATCACCATTCGCCTCGATGACGAGTCCCTGCAACTGCCGCGCTTCAGCAGCCTGGCCGATCTGATGACGCGGTTGCAGCGCGCGCCCGAGAGCGCGGCCACCGCGCTGAACGGGCAGTTCGTCGCACGCCATGACCGGCCAGCAGCCATCCTGAAAGAGGGCGACCAGGTCTTGCTGTTCAAACCCATCGTCGGAGGCTGAAGCCATGAGCCAGGATGCATTGCTCATCGACGGCGTGAGTCTCGCCAGCCGATTTTTCCTCGGCAGCGCCGGCTACCCCAGTCCGCAAGTGCTGACGGACTCGATACGCGCTTCCGGCACGCAGTTGATCACTGTCGGCCTCAAACGCACGCTGGCGCAAGGCGGCGACAACGGCTTCGTCGCCCAGGCCCTGGCCACGGCCCAGGCTCAAGGCGCACACCTGCTGCCCAACACCGCCGGCTGCCGGACGGCGCGCGAGGCGATCAACCTGGCGCAGATGGCGCGCGAGCTCTACGGCACGCACTGGATCAAGCTCGAGGTGGTGGGCGACGAGCACACGCTGCAACCCGATCCCTTCGAACTGATGTATGCCGCCAGCCAGCTGGTGCGCGAGGGCTTCACCGTGTTCCCTTACTGCACCGAGGACCTGGTGCTGTGCCGCCGCCTGCTGGACGAAGCCGGCTGTGCGCTGCTGATGCCCTGGGGTGCGCCGATCGGCTCGGGCCAGGGACTGCTGCATCTGCACGGCCTGCGCACGCTGCGCGAGCGTCTGCCGGAGGCCGTGCTGGTGGTCGACGCCGGCCTCGGCGCGCCTTCGCATGCGGCCCAGGCCATGGAGCTGGGCTTCGACGCCGTGCTCTTGAACTCGGCCGTGGCGCAGGCCCGCGATCCGGTGGCCATGGCTGGCGCTTTCCGCGATGCAGTGACGGCCGGCCGCGCCGCCTGGCGCGCCGGGCTGATGGCGCCGCAGGACTTCGCAGTGGCCAGCACGCCGGTCAGCGGCCATGCGTTTGTGCTGGGACAGCCATGACACACCCGCACCTGATGAGACCCCACCCCAGCCTGCCCTCGCCCTGGGCCGAGGCCGTCGATCCCGCGCTGGAATCGCTGCCCGACTGGACGCAAGACCCGACCCCGCCCATCGTCTGGAGCATCGCCGGCACCGACAGCGGCGGCGGCGCCGGACTGAGCGCCGACACCCGCGCCGCCGCCGCGCTTGGGGTGCATCTGTGCCCGGTGGTGGCGGCGGTCACCGCTCAGAATTCGCGCGGCGTGCAGGCGGTGTTCGCGCTGCCAGCCGAGCAGATCCAGGCCCAGCTCGCCGCACTGGCCGGCGACATGCCGCCGCGCGTCATCAAGACCGGCTTGCTGGGCAGCGTCGCTGCGATCACGGCCTTGTGCGAGGCCGTGGATGCGCAGCGCCTGCGCGATCCGGCGCTGCTGCTGGTGGTGGACCCGGTGCTGGGCGCCAGCAGCGGCGGCGCGGCCTTCTGCGACGAGACCGTGCTGCAGGCCTATCGCAATGAGCTGCTTCCGCGCTGCGATCTGCTCACGCCCAACCGGCGCGAAGCACTGCGCCTGCTGGGCCTGCGCCCGGACGATGCGCAGGCGCCCGGCACGCCTGAGCTCGCTGCCGCGCTGATGCAGCGTTTCGGCCGGCAGCGCATGCAGGTCTGCATCACCGGCGGCGACGATCTGCAGCCCACGCCAGGCGCCGATGCATTGGCGCTGGACTGGGTGCAGGCGCGTGCGTTGCCGAGCCAGCCGGTGCACGGCTGGCTGGCCCTGCCGCGCCTGGCTGTGCCACACAGCCATGGCACCGGCTGCAGCTTCGCCAGCGCCGCCGCCGCTGCGCTGGCCCGAGGCTTTCCCATGCCTGACGCACTGGTGCTGGCCAAGCGCCTGGTCTGGCAGGCCTTGCAGGACGGCCATGCCGCCGGCGCCGGTGCCGGGCCGGTGCGCGCCGATGCGCGCTTCATGCACCAGGCACAGAACATGCCGGTGATGGGCTTTGATGATGAACGGGGGCCTGAAGCCGCAACGCTGGCGCGCTGGGCGCGGACCCTTCGGTCTGAGCCCGCTCAGCTCGATCCATCGACCTTCAAGCCCGGCTTGTATGGCATCAGCAGTGATGCGGCGCAACTGGCCGCCCTGGCCGCCTCCGGCCGCTTTGCCCATCTGCAGCTGCGCCTCAAGAGCGACAGCCGCGCGGAACTGACGCAGGCCATCGGCCAGGCCTTGAAAGCCGTCCAGGCCCATCCCGGCTGCCAGTTGTGGATCAACGACCATTGGCAGATCGCACTGGAGCAAGGCGCCACGGCCCTGCACCTGGGCCAGGAAGACTGGGCGGCGCTGGCGCCCGTTGCGCGGGAGCAAGTCCTCGGCACGCCCGGCCTGAAACTGGGCCTCTCCAGCCACAGCCTGTGGGAGTTGGCCCGCGCCCGCGGCCTGGCGCCGCACTACATCGCATGCGGTCCGATCTGGCCCACCACGACCAAGCACATGCCTTGGCTGCCGCAAGGCCTGGGCCAGCTGCGCCACTGGGTGGCGATGGCGGGTGTGCCGGTGGTGGCGATTGGCGGCCTGCTGTCAGCCCCTCAGTTGCTCGCCTGCCTGCAGGCCGGCGCCGCTGCGGTGTGCTTGGTGCGCGGGCTGAGCGATGAGACCCTGCTGACGACCCCTGCCGTTGGTCTCGCGGATTCACCCTAGTGCGTTCGTAATCCAGCTCTGCGCATGCTCACCTTCATGTCCACAGCCAAGGCTTGCGGATCATGGAGCTTTCACGGCGACAAACTGTTCATGCGGGAGCGCTTGCGCCGCTGGGTCTGCAGGGCTGCAGCGGGGGCGGCGGTGGCGGCGACAGTCCGCCCGCCACCGCGCAAGAGCTGCCTCTTCCGGCCAGCCCCACGCCATGGCAGGCTGACCTGCAAGACTTGGTAGGCGTGCTGCTGGCCAGCCATCCGCAACCCTTCAAATACCTGGAGCGCAGTCTCTTTATTTCTGATGCCCGCGCTCTGATGGAGGCCATGCCGCGCCAGAGCGAGGCGCAGAATCTGCTGGGGCTGCACAAGCTCTTCGCCCGGCTGCGCGATGGCCATACACACAGGGGTTTCCACTTCCGCCGGGTGCCGCATCCGACGACGCTGCCCATCTTCATTGAGCAATTCGACGAAGGCCTGTTCGTCATTTCGACCGATGCCAGCGTGGCCGAGCTGGCCGGTGGAGAACCGCGGGGCCTGATGGATCGCGGCGCGGCCATGCTGCGCTCCAGTCTGGTGCTGGCCGACGCCGGCTTCAGCAACGCGCCCGATCGCGCGCAGCTGACGATTAGGATGCGCGGCTGCGCCATCGTTCAGCGCGAGTTGCCGGCCGGCAACTGGAACAGCTTTCCGCCCGCCTTCAGCGGCACCACCGTGCGTCACTAGCGCCAATTCTCGCTGGCCTATTGGCATGAGTAGGTCCCCGCCAGCCCCGAGTCGCCGCAAGGCCTGGTGCTCTACCTGCGCTACAAGCGCTGCGAGAGCATCGACGCCTTCTCCGCCTTGGTTCGCAGCATCACCGCCGATGCCCGTTGGACGCAGCTGAGCCGTGTGGTGGTGGTTCTGCGGGGCAACTACGGCGGCTCCAGCAACGTCTATCGTCCATTTCTGGAAACCTGCCGCAGCAACCCGGCGGCCGTGCGGCCTGGGGCGTTTCAGGTGCTCACCGACCGCGCCACCATCTCGGCCGCGATCGAAGCCCTGCTGGAAAGCAAGGCCATCGGCGCGCGCTCACTGGGCGAAACGACAGGGCAGCGTCCCAATTTCATGGCCAGTTCGGTGCCCTTCACCAGCGGCCGGCTGCAGCTTTCTTTCTCGCGCGCGACGCTGTGTTGGAGCAGGCGCCGGCCTGAGCGCGCAAGAGCGGGCCCGCCTAGCGATTGGAAGTTGCATCTCGTCGGTCAGCGGCGCGAAGACTGCTCTGTTGCCGCACCGACATCCAGCAGGGCCGGCAACAAGACGCGCGCGATGATTCTGTTCGTGGGCGACTCGAGGTTGAAGGCGCCGCCGGTAAAGACAACAAGTAGTTCGAGAGTCGGCACGATGTAGACCTTCTGCCCGCCGTTCCCCGAGAGCATGATTGTTTCCACCCGTTGCGGGCCGTTCGCTGTCGGCACGCTGTACCAGCGATGCCAGATTCCGAGCCCATAGCCGCTGTTATCCACGCGCGACTGCTTGGCCACTGCGGCATCGATCCACGACTCGGAGATGACCCGGCGCGCCTGCCATACCCCGCGCTGATGGATGAGCAGGCCCAGCTTGAGCATGTCGCGCGGTCGCAGATATATCTGCCCGAACTCGTTGCGTTGGCTGCGATCGAGCACAAACGCCCAGCGCCACTGCGCGCGCGCGATATCCAGTGGGTCAAAGAGGACCTCCTGTGCGAACTGTGCGAGTGGCTTCCCCGCGGCAAGTTCGATGATCCGCCCTGCTGTGATGAATCCGAAGGAGCAGTAGCGTCCGGTTGTACCGGGCTCGGCGAGTACTGGCAGGTCGACGAAGGCCTTGGGCCAGTCGGCTGCTTCATAGAGCTTCACTTCGTTGCCGGGCGACGCGCCGTCATGGTCATCACAGGCGAGTCCCGACTGATTGCTCAGTAGGTCATTAAGCGTGATTCGATTCTTGCGAGGATCCGGATTCGCGATCGAGGTGTAGCCCAGCCGTGGAACGATAGGCTCGTCGGCTCTCAGCAGCCCACGGTCTACCGCAGCGCCGGCGAGCAAGGAAATGACGCTCTTCGTGAGCGAACGCATTGGGTGCGGCCGGTCACGCTCATAGCCATAGAAATACTCCTCGAGCACCAGCGCGCCCTTGTGGTGGACCGCAATAGCGCGGACGTCCGGATAGCTCCCGTCGAGCACCCCGTTCACGATTTGTTCAGCTGCCGAGCAGGGCAGCGTCCCCATATCGCCGACGCGAATGCCGTCAGCCAACGCGGTCGGCAACGTGCAACGATGGCGCAGTGGGCGCCCGTCCGGACCCGGCGGACGCGGCACGAGCAGCTGCCGCGTCTCGGCCCCGACGACCGTGGAGAGCCGAGCGAAAACGTCACGATGCTCTTTGAACCCGACGACTTCGCCTTCCGTGTTGCGCATGAAAGGCAGCAGATCGCCGCTTGGGTTCGTGAAGGTATCTTTGGCGACCGCGCGCAGTGGGTACTTCGCCTCTCCAATGATTGCGACCAGGCGCCCGTCCCCTGCAACCATGACCAGGCTGCCACCGTCGCGGTAGCGGTATAGCCCTTCGAATTCGGACAAGTCCTGTGGCGGCGATATTGAGTCCCTAACCGCTGACGCCTGGCCTTGTCCCTGAGTTGAAGCACCTGCGACAAGAAGGCTGATCGCAAGCAGCCGTCGGATGATGTGTTGCATCCCAATTCCTGAGCTGAGTCGGTCGGTCTGGTGCTTGGCCTTGATTCAAGCTGAACGGCGAACGGCCACTGCTCACCACGACCCTGGAGACTTGAACCACTGCGCCAGTCCTGCGCGCCGCCGGCATAGTTGAGCATAGTGGCGCTGTGCGCGTACCAGCAAGGCAATGGCCAGCGCCTAGTGGCTGCCGTAGCTGCGCCCCCCCCACAGGGTCCATCGCTCCTCGCCCAGGGCCTGGCGGACCGCGTCCACGTCGTCGACGCTCTCCTCAGTGTTGTAGGCCTGCAGCTCGATGCCGCGCTCGCGCATCTGAGCAGCCACCAGGCGGCTGGCCCGCTCAGCCAACGACAGCCAGCTGGTCTCGGAGTCGGGCTGATCCAGCGGCAACTCCTAGCGCACCGTCGTGCGAAGGCTGGGTACAGAGTCTCCCGTGCCTCGCTGGTCTTTACCTATCAAATCCCCATCCATGACCTCCGTCAGCATTGCACCGCCTTGCGTCGCCAGGTTCAGCGCGACCCGCACGTCGGTCAGCCGAGACTGCGACGCCGAGGCGGCCGCACCCAGCAGCAGCCCGGACAGGGCCAGTGCGACAAGTGGTTTCATGAAATCTCCTCGATACCAACGGTAGTCGGTGACTCGGGGAAAAGGTTCACGAGCTTTGGCCGCGAGGTCGAATGCTTGCTACGAAGGACACGCCGTGCCAGCCAGGCCAGCCGTTGCGACCTTAGGGAAGCGCGCTCAACTCAATGCGGGGCTGGCGCGGAAGACGCTGCTTCATGTGCAGGAACTTGCGGGACAGGGCACTAGGGCGACGCGAGCACCTGTGTCCACAAGAACCCGCTCGGCGCATTGGCCGGCCTCACGCAGGCCAGGCCCATGTCCTGGTAGCGCGGCGCCATGATGTTGCGGCAATGGCCTTCGCTTTGCATCCAGGCCTGGATCACCGCCTCGGCGCTGCGCTGTCCGACCGCTATGTTCTCGCCCCAGCTCGACCAAGCATAGCCGCTGGCAGTGATGCGCTGGCTCGCGTGGCTGCCATCCGAGCCCTGATGATCGAAGAAGCCTCGATCCGCCATGTCCTGCGAATGGCGCTGCGCTGCGTTCGCCAGCGCAGTGTTCCAGCGCAGCACGGGAGCCGCCGGCAGGCTTTGCGCACCGCAAACCGCGCCCCGCGCACGGCGCTCGTTGACCAGCCTCAGCAGCGTGGCCTGAAAGTCGGGCAGGCCGCAGTCTGCAACAGGCGTCTGCGCCGGGCCTGGGCCGGGCGCCGGCGCTGCATCGGCTGGCTGATCAGCGCCACCGCCGCCACCGCAGCCCGGCAAGAGCAAGGTGGTGCAGATCATCAGGCCAGCGAGTTGAAAGGACGGGTGATGCAGAAACAGGCGCATGGTGGTGGCCGCTGTCGGCCTGGGTTGGGGCCCGCGATTGTGTGGCGCGTGGCGACGCCATGGTGCGCTCCGATACAAGTACTCACCCGTCTTACCGCCACGCTGCAGCCAGGTCCCTGCGACGCGCCGGCAGCGCTACTGTGCTGGATCACGTTCGGCACAATGTCAGCCCCGCGCGCCCTCGCGCGCACGAAAGACACGACTTGTCGCCTGGACTGATGCAAACGATGAGCGCTACGTCCCCGCCCTCCCATCTTTCCGCTGCCGATTCACCCACCCCTGCCTCCGCTGCGGCGCCTGCTGCGCCGCCTTCAGGGTCTCGTTCTACTGGGCCGAAGCCGCCGCGCTGCGTGGCGCTGCAGGGCGCGATCGGCGCCGCGACGACGTGCAGCGTCTATGCCGACCGTCCCTCGCCCTGCCGGGAAGTGCAGGTCGGCGATGAGAAGTGCCAGCGCGCACGCGCCCGGCATGGGCTGAGCGCCCTGCCGGCCCAGGCTCAGTCGGGCGAAGAAACGCCCAGGAAGCTGGCCAGCCGCGCCAGTTCGGCCTCCAGCGCCGCCGCATAGCCCGCTTCACGCGGCGGCGGCCCGGCCACATAGCCCAGCTGGGCCTGCAGGCGCCCGTCGGCCACCGTCAGATTGCCCCAGCCCAGCACCTGGCCGCGCCACAGCAGCGGCAGCGCGTAATAGCCCAGCTTGCGCTTGGGCGCGGGCGTGTAGGCCTCGAAGCGGTAGGCCCAGCCCCACAGCTGCTCGAAGCGCAGCCGGTCCCACACGATGGGATCGAAGGGCGCCAGCAGGCGCAGCTGCTCATCAAACTGCCAGCGCTGGGCCGCCGGGTTTTCGCTCGGTGGCCAGAACCAGCGCAGGCCATCGAGCTCGACCTGCGGCAAGCGCTCGCGGGCGCGCTGCTGTGCCCGCTTCATCTCGGCGCGCAGATGCGGTGCGCCATAGGCCAGGTGGCTGCACAGCTGGCCCAGGCTGCGCGCCGGCAGCGGCGCATATTTGGCCAGCACCAGATCGATCAGCGCATCGGCCTTCTGCGCATCGCTGCGTTCGTCCGGCTCATGCTGCACCGGCGCATAGACGCGCAGGCCGTTGACGCGCCGCGCCACGCGCAGGAGGCCGCGGTAGTGCATGCCGTCCAGCAGATGGGTCACGGCGTTCGAGCTGCCGCCCCAGGCATTGCGCGTGCGGCCGTGGTCGAAGCTGGCCTGCACCTCACGCGGGCCCGCCTCGCCACGCTCGCGCACGAAGTCCAGCACCGCCGCCGCACGCTGGCGCGTGGCGGCATCCCAGTCGCGGCGGGCGCCGCGCGGATGCATCAGCGCCAGATGTTCGCGCGGCAGAAAGCCGTAATTGACCAGATAGTCCTCATCCACACGCAGACGCGGATAGCGCTGTTCAAGCTCGCCGGCGCGGTAATCCTTGACGCGCAGCCGCAGCGTCAGGTCCTGCGCCCGCGCCGGAGCGCGGATCGGGTCGGCCTGAACAAAGCCAAGGCGCCGGATCGCCTGCGGCAGCGTGGTCGGCGTGAACAGGCTGCGCGCCACTGCATGGCGGCGCAGGTCGTCCAGCGTTACGGATCGCTTGCTCAAGAACTGACTCCCTTTGCCGGCCGCTCCGGCAGAAGCGCCAAAGTCTAGCTAGCATCCGCCCCATGGAACTTGAACTCATCGAACTGCAGACCGAGGCGGAGCCACGCGCCAGCCTCATCGTCCTTCACGGCCTGGGCGCCGACGGCCACGATTTCGTGCCGGTCTGCCAGGCGCTGGATCTGGCGGCGCTGGGTGGGCTGCGCTGCGTGCTGCCCAGCGCGCCGGTGATGCCGGTCACCATCAACGGCGGGCATGCGATGCGCGCCTGGTTCGACATCCGCCACGTCGGCCTGGTGCGGGAGGAAGATGAAGCCGGGCTGCGGGCTTCGCAGCAGGCCATCGAGGCGCTGATCGCGCGCGAGATCGAACGCGGCATTCCGGCCGAGCGCATCGTGCTGATGGGCTTCTCGCAAGGTTGCGCGATGACGCTGCTGACGGGCTTGCGGCTGCCGCAGCGCCTGGGCGCGCTGGTTGGGCTGTCAGGCTATCTGCCGCTGCTCGCGCTGACCGAGGCCGAGCGCCATGCCGCCAACCAGCACATACCGATCTTTCTGGCGCATGGCCGCGACGACCAGATCGTGGTGCCGGCGCGCGCCGAGGCTGCCCGCGCCGAGTTGCTGCGCCTGGGATACGCGCTGCAATGGCAGGACTATCCGATGGCGCATGAGGTCTGCGAGCAGGAAATCGACGACCTCAGCGCCTTTCTGCAGCGGGTGCTGGGCACCGCGAACTGACGCCCTGTGGGGCCTCGGGTTCAGCGTTGGCTGCCCTGCTCGGTGTCCAGACGCTCGTCCATGCCCGGGTGGGTGGACAGCCAGCCCGGAATCTCGCCCACACCGCGGCGGCGCTGCTCGTCCTTGAACTTCAGCCAGACCGCCGCCAGCGTCTGCGGCGGCAGGCCCTGCTGGGCGATGAAGCGGCGCGCGTAGGCATCGGCCTCGCGCTCGGCCTCGCGGCCGTAGCGCATGCCCTGCACGGTGGCTGCCATGGTCGCGGCTACGGTAGAAAAGTCGCTCAGCACCACACCGGCCACCGAGAACAGGCCGAAGCTGCGCAACACGTTTTGCATCCCATGCCGGTGCACCACATGGCCCAGCTCATGGCCGAGCACCGCCATCAATTCGTCATCGCTGAGGCTCTGCGCCAGGCCGTCGAACACCACGATGCTGCCGTTCGGCTGGGCAAAGGCGTTGAAGCCAGCCTCCTTCTTGCTCTCCCGCAGGAAGTCCAGTTTCACCGCCACGCCGGGCGCTGCCTGCTCGGCAGCCTCGGCAAAGCGGGCGCGCAGGCGGCGCTGGCGCTCCATCGGCAGGGTCGAGGCCACAAAGCCGAATTGCCCGTACTTGGCCTCGACCAGTTCGCCCACCTTCTGATCTACCGAGCGCGGCATCAGGCCCAGCAGGCCTTCGGCCGCCAGGCCGGCCCCCTGGCGATCAAACCAGACCAGCAGCGCGAGCAGACAGACCAGACAGGCCAGCGTGCCGGCCCAGGACGCACTGAGGCGCTGCGCCAGCCCGGGCGCGCGCTGCGGCAGCTTGGGCGCCAGCATCGCGGTCGTCGTGGCGCCGAGCCAGAGGCGGCCGCCATCGGGCAGATCCAGCGGCCAGGGGCAGTCCGGCCAGGCCTCACCCAGGCGCAGGTCGGCCAGCGCAAAGTGCTGCACGGCCAGGCTGCCATCGAGCGGTCTCATCACCAGCGTCTGCGCCTCGATCTGCAGCTGCACCGCATGGCGGCGGCTGCTGCGGCCATCGAACCAGGTGGCGGGCAGCGCGGTCAGCGCTGTGGGCTTGTTCGTCATCGCGAGGCTCACCATCCCAGGTCCAGTCCGAACAGATCGGCGCTGCCATCACCGGCAGCGCCTTTGTCAGAAGCGGCGGCGGCAGTGACCACCACACCCTCAAGTGGTGAACCGGCGCGCAGCGCGATGGCCTGCACGCGGTAGCGCGCCAGCGCCACCGTGGCAAACGGCCAGTACAGGCCCGCCGTCAGCAGCACCAGCAGGGTCTGCTTGAGTGCCAGCTTCCACAAGGTGCCCGCCTGCATCTCTCCGATGAAGTCGATATCGTCCAGCCGGGTGTGGCCCCAGACGATGCGTTGCGTGCGGGCAGCGAAGTAGGGCCAGATGACGAGCCAGAGAATCAGCGTCACCGCAGCGACGGCCAGCACCTGTGGCGCGGCGCCCTTGGCCCAGTGAGCGCCGGCCACCAGAGCGGCCACGCCCACGATCAGCGCCGCCAGCAGGCCGCCCAGCAGCAGCAGGCCGAAGGCGCCGGCATACAGGCCGTAGAACTGGGCCTGGGCCGGCGCAAAGCCGAAGGTCTGGTTGCCGTAGCGGGCATGCGCGTGCTGCAGCTGCTTCAGGCGCGCATGCGCCCAGGGCAGGCCCAGCGCGGTCAGAGCCAGGCTGGCCCACATCGCCGCATTGCCCAGCTCCAGCTCGATCACCAGCGTGCTGACGGTCCAGAGGATCAGCAGTGGCAGGCAGACCTTGTAGACCGCCTGCCACGGCGCATCGAAGCCAAAGCGCAGGCCGCGCCAGCTGGTGTTGCCCAGCCTGAAACGCTGCGCGCTGGCAAACAGCAGCGGCCCGGCCGCATACAGCAGGCCGAACATCAGCAGCCCGGCGGTGGTGGACCACAGAAAGGCATAGCTGTAGCCCAGCAGCAGCGCGAGGCCCAGCGCCCGCCCCAGCAAGATGCGCCAGGGGTCGCCGTGGTAGTCGAATGCATCGCCCATCAGCAGCGTGTGGCGAGCGAACCAGCGCGCCTTGCGCACCTTGGCCCAGGCTGAGTAGACGCCCAGCGTCAGCAGACTCAGCAGCATATTGACCACCCAGATGCGGAAGTACTCGGCGCCGCGGCCGGTGAATTGCAGATGGGCGAGATAGGTCTCAGGCGCCGGCTGTGCCTGCGCATCGGCCTCGGCAGCAGGCGCTATGCCGAACATCTCTGTCTTGAGTGCGCCTTCCTCCAGCTCGCGCTGCAATCGGCTCGCGGCTCCCCGCGCCGAGATCTCTTCTGTCACGCCGCACTCCCCCGTGCTGTTGTGCAGCCAGTCTAGGCGCCACGTGACGCGATAGTTGCGCGCCTCGCGTCAGACCAACATCACACCTTGGCGGGATTGCCCGCCAGGGCCTCGCTGATCAGGTTCTCACAGCGCTCTTCATGCTGCGCAATCTCGGCCAGCGTCACCTCGATGTCGTCGAGCTGCTGCTGCAGCTGCCGGCGGTGCTGGCGCAGCACTTCGAGAAAGGCCTTGAGCTGCGGCACGGCGTCCGATTCGGAGTCGTACATATCGACCAGCTGCTTGACCTCCTGCAGCGACAGACCCAGGCGCTTGCCGCGCAACGTCAGCTTCAGCCGGGTGCGGTCGCGGTGCGTGTAGACGCGGTTGCGGCCGGAGCGCGCCGGCTCCAGCAGGCCCATATCCTCGTAGAAACGGATCGCGCGCGGCGTGATGTCGAACTCGGCGGCCAGTTCGGTGATGGTGAACAGGCGACCTGCGCCCTCGGCTGCGGGTGTCGCGTGGGTGGCGGCGCTCATGGATGGACTGGGGCTAATATGACGTTAACGTTAACGTAAGTCTAAAGCCATGGCCAATCCGCGCGAATCCGAACTGAGCTATCCGATGGGCGAGGCCCTGCCCGAGCCGGGCAGCGTGCTGGAAGTGGCGCCCGGGCTGCGCTGGGTGCGCATGGGCCTGCCCTTCGCGCTGGACCACATCAACCTCTGGCTGCTGCGCGACGAGATCGATGGCCCCGAGGGCAAGGTCCAGGGCTGGAGCATCGTCGACTGCGGCATCTGCACCGACGCCACCAAGGCGCTGTGGGAGCAGGTGTTCGACAGGCACCTCGACGGCCTGCCGGTGCTGCGAGTGATCGTCACGCACTTCCACCCGGACCATATGGGGCTGGCGCATTGGCTGACTGAGCGCTGGCAGGTTCGGCTGTGGATGAGCTGCTCCGACTACAACCTGGCCCGCGTGGCCAGCGGCTCGACAGTGGGCATGGGCGGCGAGACGGCCGCGGCCTTCTTCGGCAGCCACGGCCTGACGGACGAGGACTCGCTGGCCAAGATCCGCGCGCGCTCCAGCTACTACCCCAGCATGGTGCCGGCCGTGCCTGCAGCCTATCGGCGGCTGATGGAGGGTCAGGTCTTGCAGATCGGCGGGCGCAGCTGGCGCTGCATTGCCGGCTACGGCCATGCGCCTGAGCACATCAGCCTGTATTGCGAGGACTTCGGCGGTGGCCGTGCGGCTGGCGAAGCCCTGCCGGTGCTGATCTCCGGTGACATGCTGCTGCCGCGAATCTCCACCAATGTGTCGGTGGTCGATGTCGAGCCGGAAGCCGATCCGCTGAGCCTGTATCTCGCATCGACCCGGCGGCTGCTGGAACTGGCGCCCGAGACCCTGGTGCTGCCCTCGCATGGCCGCCCCTTCCGCGGCCTGCCCGCACGCGTCGACCAGTTGCTGGAGCACCATCAGGATCGCCTGGCCGAGGTGATGGCAGCCTGCCAGGCCAAGCCCTGCCATGCGGCCGAATTGCTGGAAATGATGTTCAAGCGCAAGCTGGATCTGCACCAGACCACCTTCGCGATGGGCGAAGCCGTGGCCCACCTGAATGCGCTGTGGCTGCAAGGTCGCTTGCGTCGCGAGCGCGGCAGCGACGGGGTGTATCGTTTCAGCACATAAACCGGCGGCCCGGCTGAAGGGGACGCCGCCGTCAGCGAGAGCGCTGACGGCGGCGGGCTTCGTTTTCCCTGAATGCATCGCTGTCTCGGCAGCGGCGGTCAACCCGGAGGGCCCGCTTGCGCGCCGAAGGCCGTAGTTCTATGACTTGTGAGCCGGCCGGATGCGTCGTGATGACAGTGGCTGGAGTGTCCACGGCCTATGCATTTCTTCACAAGCCCCCCTGAAGGGGGGCGGGTAAGTACAGGCCGCTTGGACTGGCGCCGTGCTCAGGGCTCGAAGCGCGGCAGCACCTCGTCGCGCAGCCGACGACGTGCCTGCTCGTAGTCGGGCACGACCGAGGCCACCACGGCCCAGAAGCGCTCGCTGTGATTCATCTCGCGCAGATGCGCCAGCTCATGCGCCACCACATAGTCGATCACCGGCGGCGTGAAGTGGATCAGGCGCCAGTTCAGCCGGATGGCGCCGCTGGCGCTGGCGCTGCCCCAGCGGGTCTGCGCGGAGCTCAGCGACAGCCGGGTGTAGCGCACATCCAGCGCCGCAGCGAAATGCTGGCAGCGCTGCTCAAACAGGCTGCGCGCCTCGCGCTGCAGCCAGCCCTGCACCGCATCGCGCATCTGCTCGGCGCCGGCGTCCTGCGGCAGCGCCAGGCGCAGATGCCGCGGCTCGTCGTCATGCAGCAGCGGCCGGCCCTTCAGCGAGGGGTCCAGCCGCACGGTCAGCGGCGCGCCGAGATAAGGCAGGCTGCAGCCATCGGCCCAGGCGATGCGCGCCGCATGCAGGCGCTGCGCGCGCTCGCGCTGCTCGGCCAGCTTGCGCAGGATCCAGCCGGACTTGCTGTGCAGCACCCGCTCGATCTCGCCCAGCGTCACCCAGCGCGGCGCACTGACCCGCAGGCCTTCGGCACTGACGCTGAAACCGATGCTGCGTCGGCGCGCACGCCGCAGCTCATACGGGACAGGCTGGCCCTCCAGCGACAGCTCGCGCAACGCAGCGCTCGGTTGCGGCCGGGCGGTCGCGCCTGGCACGAGCGGCGTTGCCGCAGCGGGCGGGCTGGCCTCTGCATCAAACAGCGACAGCTGCACGTTGTGCAGCAGGCTGGTCAGATGCTTGAACATGGCCGGGAGGCGGCGATCAGGCGCTGGCTGTCTCGGCCAGGGATGGGCAGCGCTGCTCCCCATACGCCTCAGGGTCGATGCGGCGCATCTCGCCTCGATCCAGGCCTCCACCTCTTCCATCAGCTCGCCCGGCTTGCGGTCGACCGAAGCGATCGGCGCGCGATCGAGATGTCGACCACGCCCGGGCGCAGCAGGAAGCTCTTGCGCGGCCAGCAGCGCGCCGAGTTGACGGCGATCGGCACCACCGGCGTTCCGGTGGCAATCGCCAGCCGCGTGCCGCCGGTCTTGTACTCGCCCTTCTGGCCGCGCGCGATGCGCGTGCCTTCCGGGAACATGATCACCCAGTGGCCCATCTCG
>JACDQM010000138.1 GCA_015657635.1 Roseateles sp. | reverse complement strand
CGAAAGCACAAACTGCCGCGCGGCGCCGCGGTTCTGCCCTGGGAATGTCTTTGCTCATCCCCCCCCCCCCGAAAGTTGTGCGGCTGGCGTCCCTCAGGGGCGCAGGAGTCGCCGTTATGTTGGGTGGATCGAACTTAGACTGCGCATCGGCTCAAGACCTTGCTAGCACCACGGATGAGCGCGTATATGACGCATCAGCGATTTTTGTAAAGCGCGCGTGTCCGCGCGACTTTCCCGCCAGTGAAAAAAGTCATGTGCTGACCGTGGCGCTGAGCTTGACGGCGACTTCCGGCGAACTTGCGAGGCCGCGTAAAAATGTGGTTAAAGCCGGTCAACCGGGTGGCGTCGCAGGCGTTGCCAGAGCATCCGTCAGATCGCGGGGCAAGGCGTCTACATGAAACACAACTGCAAGATTCGTTCAATGCAAGAGAAGACAAACGTGGCGCGGCATCGTGCGCAAGAGGGAGGTTGGCCAGTGATCGCGCTTGCCATGTTGTTGACGGCTTGTGGCGGCGGGGGCGGGGATGCCCCCGCACCTGCCCCCGCCCCCGCACCTGCACCTGCACCTGCACCTGCACCTGCACCTGCACCTGCACCCGCGCCCGCGCCCGCACCGGCACCGGCACCGGCACCGGCACCGGCGCTGGCCGTTCATTCACCCTATATCGCCAAGCCCAATGGCTACGACATCGTGTGGCGATTGCAGGAGACGGATGCCGCCAAGGCCAGGCTGATGGACAACAAGGCTTATGTGGCAGCGCCTGCTGGCAATGCCCATGGCTGGACCCAGCAGGCCAAGCTGCTGGGTTCGGGGCTGTACCGGATCGAGTTGACGCAAGGGCATTTCTACCGCTTCTCCAGCAGCAACGAGTGGGCTGGCAACCTGACGGTCTATGACGCGGCGGGCTACCAGCTCTATGCCGGTCTGGGCGAATTGGACCGGCTGCGCCCGCTTGACGATCCGCTGGCCCATGAACTGCTCGCCTTGCGCGACGGTGCGGTGTTCATCAAGGTGGAGGCGAGTGGCGGCGCCACCTCGACTCAGGTGGATCTGCTGGTCGAGACCACGGGCGCCAGCCTGGGCGGCGATGCGCCGCGGCAGATCGACCTGTCCAGCATGGGCCAGGGGCCGGGCGCGGCACAGGCCCATGCGGCCTTCTTTGGCGGCGCGGGCGCTGACCGCGTCGTCGGCAAGCCGCGCGCGCCCAACACTCTTTTTGGCGGTACCGGCGACGATGTGATCGAGCTCAAGACCCAGGCCAAGACGCTCTCTCGCGTCGACGGCGGGCTGGCGCGCGACACCTTGATCGTCGGCTTCCCCAGCACGGCCGCGCAGCTCAGCCGCCTCAATGCCTACGGGCCCTACCGCCACCTGGCACCGCAGGGCAGCCAGCCGGATGCGCACGCACTCAGCGGCAGCCCCGATGGCGCCGTCATCATCGTGCGCAGCATCGAGCGGGTGCAGTTCAGCGACAAGGCGGTGGAGTTCAAGGACTTGCCGGGCTATTGATCCAGTGTCCTCCGGCGCGCCACCCGGACGCCAGCTTCGTGCGCGCCGAGGTCTATTTCGGCAAGGCGGGGCACATGAAGACCGAGGGATGGTTGCGCAGCAGCCAGGTCTGGCTGCCGGGCGATCGCTACCAGGAGGAACTGGTGGGCCTGAGCGAGGACCTGAGCCAGGTCCGCAGCGTCTACCACCTGCGTGAAGCAAGCAGCACGGCCTGGGGCCAGGGGCGCTACACGCTGCGCAAGGCCGGCGCCCAGCACTGGGAAGCCGGCAAGGCCGCCTACTGCAGTTTCGAGGAGAACGTGACGCTGACAAGCCAGGGCGTCGAATACAGCCTGGCGAATGCGGCCTCGGCTGCCGACGCATCGGCGCCCGCTGAGTGCCTGAACCGCGCGCCCAGCGGGCTCGATACGCCGGTGGCGCGCAGCTACCGCGTCGCCTTCCGCGATGGGCGCATCCACCACGAGGTCCGGTTCTCGCTGAGCCCCGATGCCGCCAGCAGCGGACCGCTGGCCGACTGGCTGAACCTGAAGGACAAGGCCGCCACGCTGAACCCGGCGCGACTGGTCGAGCATCTGGCACCGCTGGACTACCGCATCGAGGCCCCCGTGGTGGGCGAGGAGCGTTTCATCTACTGGCACAAGCGCAAGACCGACGACAGCGGGCCCTTGCGCGTGCAGACCGACCGCTATGCTTGCGAGTGGACGCGCGAAAGCACGCGTGCCGACCAGACACGGTTGAAGGAGTGCAGCCGGGATGGTGTGAACTGGAGTGCTTGCAAATGAGGAATCGCTTGAAGCGCTATGCGCTCTTGCTCTGCGCCTTGGCGTGCTGGCAGGGCAGTGCCAAGGCCGCGCTGACCGAACTGGAGGCCGATGCACTGACCCAGCTGGTGCTCGGGCCCAAGCCCAATCCCGTCAAGACCTGCATGAACTTCGCGCTGGAGCTGAATGTGGGCCTGACCTTCATGAAGCTGGGCCGGGCCAGTGATGCGGAGGTACGCGACAGCCTGTTGGAGGGCGCGGCGGACGCCGCCGCCCTGCAGCGTCGCACGGCCAAGGCCGAGGAATGGGCGCGCAGCCGGAGCCCCGCGAAGCTGGCGCAGATGGATCTGCAAGACTGCCTGCAGTCCGATGGCCTGAGCTTCGCGGTGGGCGAGCCGGCGCTGCGCTGCTTCGGCCAGGCCGGCTTGGCTGCGGAAGCGGAGCTGTACAAGTCCGCAGGCTCGTCGGCGCCGAGGGCGCAGGCGGCCTTGCAGCAAGGCCGGGGCGCCGGCCAGCCTGCGGCGTATCTGCAGCAGCTGGTCGCTGCGGTCTATGCCAGGGACCGTCTGGCGAGCGAGCATCTGGTACACCGGCAGGTCTTTGTCCAGTGCATGGGGCGCGCCAAAGGCCGCCCCTGAGCCAGTACCCACCACGCACCGGGAGCTTGGATGCTGGGATTTCTAGCGCTGCCGCTATCGCCCTTGTTGCTGGTCCTGTTGGGCCTGGCCTGGCTGCTCTGGAAGCGCCGTTGGCGAGGCCTGCCCGAGGGGGCGGGTTTTGTCCTGGCGGTGGGGGTGTGCGGCGTCTGGGCGGTGTTCCAGTCTCAGTCTTCCACCGGTGCCCTGGGCCTGCTGCCTCTGCCTTTTTATGCGGCGGCTGCCGGTCTGCTGGGCTGGGCGGGCGCGAATGTGCGTCGCAGCCCGCAGCGCTGGCGCGCGGTGCTGGGGTGGTTGATGCTGCTGGCCGCGCTGGCCTTGCCGCTGGGCTTGCTCGTTCAGGGTTTTCAGACGCGGGCCTTGAACCAGCAGCGTGCGGCCCAGCAGAGCGCCCATCGCGCGGAGATCGAGCGCAACAAGGCCACCATCTCTGCGCTGCTGGCGCAGCACCCGGGTGCGGAGGGCGCGCAGATCGAGGCCCTGATCGCAGGCCATGCACAGGACCGGGCCTGGCTGCTGCCGCTGCTGGAGCAGCCCCAGGTTCCGTCCGAGACGCTGGACCGGCTGGCCGATTCGGCGGACTTCGGCATCGTGCTGAGCGTGGCACGCCATCCCCATGCCCGACCCGAAACCCTAGCCCGCATCTACCGCCGGCCGGCCAATCCAGACTACTTCTTCAGCGACCTGGCCCGCCATCCGAACACCCCGCCCGAACTGCTGCGCGAGCTCTACCATCGGCCGCGCAGCATCATGAACCTGGATCGCCAGTTCGCCGCCAACCCGGCCCTGCCGGCCGAGCTGCGGCGCGAGCTGCTGGCGCAGACCCGCGATGTGCATGTCGTTCAGGGCCTGCTTGGCCTGCCAGCGCTGGACTGCGCGCTGCTGCCGGTGCTGCGCCAAGCCCTGGCGCGTAGCGACCGACCCGAGGACAGCTTTAGCCAGGCACGCTTGGTCGAGCTGCAGAACGGGCGCTGTGCCTGACGCTCAGGACGGCGGGTAGCTGATCCTGAGCCCCAGACCGCAGCCATCCAGCCCGTCGACAAAGCGCAGCGTTGCGCCTTCGCGTTCGGCGATGCGTTTGACGATGGCCAGGCCCAGGCCAGTGCCCTGTTCGGCGCTACCGGGAACGCGGTAGAAGCGCTCGAACACGCGGTCGCGCTGGGCTGCTGCCAACCCCGGGCCGTTGTCACGAACGGCCAGCGCCATGCCGGTGCCGAGTGCTTCCAGGCTGACCTCGACTCGCGCGCCGTTCGGGCTGTAGCGGATCGCGTTGTCCACCAGGTTGTCGACCACCGAGCACAAGCCGCTGCGCTCCAGCAGTGTCTCGTGATGGTCGGGGGCCAGCAGCGCCAGCTGGATGCCGCGCTGGCGTGCCAGTGGGGCCAGCAGCGCGATGCGTTCGCGCAGCAGCGCGGCGGCGTCGAGGCGTTCGGGCTTGAGCGTTTGCACGGCAGTCTCCGCTCGCGCCAGCGTCAACAACTGGGCCAGCAGATGCGAGACGCGCGCGATACCGGCGCGCAGCGCGCCAGCGGCCTCGCGGCGCGCCTGCGGCTCCTGTTCGCTGAGCAGCAGGTGAGCCTGCGCGTTGACGGCGGCCAGCGGCGTGCGCAGCTCGTGCGCTGCGTCGGCCAGGAAGCGCCGCTCGGCGTCCAGGCGCTGGCCCTCGCGCGCCAGCAGCCCGTTGAGCGCGCTGACCAGCGGCGCAGTCTCGGTGTAGAGGCGATCCACCTGCACGGGAGCCAAGTCGCCAGCCGGCCGGCGCGCGATGCGCTGCGCCAGCTGCGCCAGCGGACGCAGGCCCAGACGGACGCTGAACCAGATCACCAAGCCATGCCAGAGAAAGACGCCCAGCTGGCTCTTGAGGATCAGCAGCAGCACCGGCATCGCCGCACTCAGCGGGACATCTCGGGGCTCCGCAATCAGCAGCTGCCTGCCCTGGCCGGGATCCAGGCTTTGCACGACCCAAGGCGAGGCCTGGCCTGACGCTGGGTCGTCCACGCGAGTTTGCGGGGCGCGCGGGCTGCGGGCCAAAAGGCGCCCCTCGGCATCCCAGACCTGGTAGACCGGGTGCAGTCCGCTGCCGACCGTTTCGTCAAGGCCCAGCAGGGCCATGATGGCGGTGTCCGCCGCTGCCAGGCGTTCAGCCAGTTCTGCCTCCGGGCTGGCGGCGGCGCTCACCAGGATCGTCCCCATCTGTTGCAGCCGTGCATTGGCTTCCTCGGTGCCCCAGGCAACGACACGCCAGGTGAGCAGCGCAGCCAGGGTCAGCCAGGCCAGCAGCAGGGCCAGTGCTTGCCAGGCGATCAGGCGGCTGCTCAGTGAAGCAGGCACCCAGCGAAGCGCCCGCAGCGAGGCAGAGCGCTGGCTCACGTGCTGAGTGCGCCGACGGGCGCCTCAAGAACGTAGCCCACGCCGCGCACCGTGGCGATCCAGTCGTTTCCAAGCTTCTTGCGCAGTTTGTAGACATGGACATCGATCGCGTTGCTGTCCAGCGCGTCGGCTGTGCCCAGTGCGTGCTCAATCTGTTCACGCGTGAGCACTCGGCCCGGCTCGGCCGCCAGAGCCAGCAAGATGCCGTACTCACGCGCCGACAGCGCCACCTCGGCATCGGCCAGCAGCACGCGCCGGCGTGCCGTGTCTATGCTCAGGGCGCCCAGTTGCCAGACATTGCTGGCCTGACCGCTGTGGCGGCGCAGCAAGGCGCGCACCCGCGACAGCAGCTCTTCCATCGCGAACGGTTTGCCGAGGTAGTCGTCGGCACCGGCATCCAGCCCTTCGACACGCTCCTCGATGCTGTCACGAGCGGTGATCATCATCACCGGCGTCTTGCGACCCTGCTGGCGCCACCAGGCCAGCAGCGCCAGCCCGCTTTCGTCCGGCAGGCCGATGTCCAGCAGCAGCAACTCGAACGGGAATTCCGCAAGGAAGCGCCGTGCATCGCCGGCGCCACGCAGCCACACGACCTGGTGGCCGGCCATGGTCAGCACGCGTTGCAGCGATTGCCCCAAGGGCAGGTCGTCTTCGACCAGAAGAATGCTTGACATGAGGACTCTCTTGCCCCTCTTTGCGGGTGGCGTCGGCAATGGTGGCAGCGGATTCTAGGAGCGCGGCAAGGCACGACGCGGCTCGCTGCGAGGGCGGTCTTCATCAAGTCTTCATGCGGCGCGGCGCGGCTTCATCCGGGCTTCATGGCCGACTTCGCACACTGGCAGGCATCATCCACAGCGTGCCTGATTGCCATGAAATCCAAGCGAGTCGCTCCTTCTTTGTCGGCCATTCTTCTGCTCCTGCTGTCCGCCTGCGGTCCGGCTGTTGCGGACAGCGGTGAGCTGGATTTGCGAGGCGGTTTGGCCTTGCTTGCACAAGCGCGCTACCCGGGGTCCGACAAGCAGCGCCTGCTGCTGGCGCCATTGATCGAGGCGCGCTGGCGCAAGCATGCTTTTCTCAGCAGCCTTCGAGGTGTGGGCTACGAGACTGAGCTGATCGAGGGCGTCGGCGTCAGCGCAGCGCTGACCCTGGACACGCATCAGCGGCGCTGCAAGGATGGGCCGCGTGTGCAGGCACTGGACGAGGTCAAGCTGGCGCCGGCTTTGCGGCTGGGAGCGGAGCTGGCGCTCGGCCCGGTGTTCGTCAATGCGATCAGCAGTACCCGCCTGGGCAAGCGCAGCACATACGGTGGGCGCGGCAGCAGTGTGGAGTTGGAGGCTGGCTACGGCCTGCTGCCCGCACCCGGTGTGATGCTGGCGTTTGGCGGATCGCTCACGCTGATGGATGCCCGGCTGGGCCAGGCCTTGCTCGGCGTCGACGGCAGGCAGGCCGCAGCCTCAGGTCTGCGACCGCACCGGGTCGGCGCCGGCTTGCACAGCCTCGGCCTGTTCGGCCAGGTCAACTACCAGCTCGGGGCCGAATGGCAGCTGTTCGGCAAGTTGGGCCTCAGCAGCTTGCGCGGTGACGCGGCTGACAGTCCGCTGGTGCAGAAGAAGCATCAGCCGACCTTGGCCCTCGCAGCCAGCCGAAGCTTTTGATGCGCGGCACTTGATCAAGCGTTGTTCAGCACCTTGGCCACTGGGTTGGGGCGCAGGCGGAAGGCGTCCGGCATGCCCGAGCCGAGCAGCGGGCGCAGGTAGAGGCGGAAGGCGTCGGTCACATCGGTGCCGCTGGCGGCGATGAACTCGTCTTCCATCACCCGCGTCTTGCCGGCCACTGCTGCCAGCGGCATCAGCTCATAGTCAACCGAGTAGAAGCCCGTGCGCTTGATCGCCACCGAGCCATCTCGGTCACCATGGAAGGCGAACTGCACGGCTTTCTCGCCGACCTCGCGCGCTTCGCGCTGGTCGACATCGGACACGCAGCCGATGAAGCTGCGCTGCAGATAGCCGAAGGTGTCGCCGCGCACGCGCTTGATCTTGAGCCGGGTCTTGATCTCCTCGCACAGCAGATCGGCCAGAGCACCATTGCCGGAGAGCTGCACATTGCCATGCGCATCACGCTCCAGGTCCTTGGCCAGCTGCGCCGCGATGGCCTGGCCTGACGCATCGTGGATGCCTTCGGACACCGCGATCACGCAGCGGCCGTAACGCTCGTACATGGTCTTCACGTCAGCCAGAAAGCGCTCAAGCTCGAACACGCGCTCGGGCAGGTAGATCAGGTGCGGGCCGTCGTCGGCGAACTTCTTGCCCAGTGCCGATGCGGCCGTCAGGAAGCCGGCGTGGCGGCCCATCACCACACCCAGATAGACGCCGGGTAGCGCGGCGTTGTCGAGGTTGGCGCCGGCAAAGGCCTGGGCCACAAAACGTGCGGCCGAGGGGAAGCCGGGCGTGTGGTCATTGCAGACCAGGTCGTTGTCAATGGTCTTGGGGATGTGGATGCAGCGCAGCGGATAGCCCGCTGCATGGGCCTCGTCGGCCACGATGCGCAATGCATCTGAGCTGTCGTTGCCGCCGATATTGAAGAAGTGCGTGATGCCATGCGCCTTGAGCACGCTGAAGATCTGATGGCAGTAGGCGGTGTCGGGCTTGTCGCGGGTGGAACCCAGCGCGGAGGAGGGCGTCTGTGCCACCAGCTCCAGGTTGTGGCTGGTTTCCTGCGTCAGGTCAACGAAGTCCTCGCCGACGATGCCGCGCATGCCGTGGCGCGCGCCGTAGACGCTGTGCACCTGGCGGTGCCGGCGCGCTTCCAGCACCACGCCGACCAGGGACTGGTTGATCACCGCCGTGGGGCCGCCGCCCTGGGCGATGAGGATTTTGGCTGGGTTCACGATCGGGGCTCCTGTTGCAAGGCCTGCCTGGGATTGTGGACCGGTCGCCATCCGATTAGCGCGGCTTATGCGGCTGAAATGATTTGAATCTTGCTTCACAAGCGGGCAGGGCCGGCAGTACAACCCAGCCACGCACAACAACAGCTGGAGACAAGCATGCGCATCGGATGCCCCAAGGAGATCAAGAACCACGAGTACCGCGTCGGCCTGACGCCGGCCAGCGTGCACGAACTGGTGCAGCACGGCCATCAACTGCTGGTGCAGAGCGGTGCCGGTGCTGCCATCGGCCTGAGCGATGAGCAGTATGTGGCGGCAGGCGCGGAGATCGCGCCGGACGCGGCCTCGGTCTTTGCCCGCAGCGAGATGATCGTCAAGGTCAAGGAACCGCAGCCGCAGGAATGCGCGATGCTGCGCGAGGGCCAGATCCTCTACACCTATCTGCATCTGGCGCCGGACCCGGAACAGACCGCTGCACTGGTCAAGAGCGGCGCGGTCTGCATCGCCTACGAAACCATCACCGGCCCCGGTGGTGGTCTGCCGCTGCTGGCGCCGATGAGCGAGGTGGCCGGCCGCATGTCCATCCAGGCCGGTGCGGCGCATCTGGAGAAGAGCAAGGGCGGCATGGGCGTGCTGCTGGGGGGTGTGCCCGGCGTGGCACCGGCACATGTGGTGGTCATCGGCGCTGGCGTGGTCGGCACGCATGCCTTGCAGATGGCGGTGGGCATGGGCGCCCGGGTGACGGTGCTGGACAAGAACGTCGATCGTCTGCGGCAGCTGGATCTGGTCTACGGCAACCGCATCAGCACCTTGTATTCCAGCGCCCATGCGCTGGAGGAGGCAGTGTTGGCGGCCGATCTGGTGATTGGCGGGGTGCTGATTCCCGGCGCCGCGGCGCCCAAGCTGGTGACGCGCCAGATGGTGTCACGCATGCGCAAGGGCGCGGTGGTGGTGGACGTCGCCATCGACCAGGGCGGCTGCTTCGACACCTCGCACGCCACCACGCATGCCGATCCGACCTTCGTCGTCGATGGCGTGGTGCATTACTGCGTGGCCAATATGCCGGGTGCTGTGGCTCGCACCTCGACCTTTGCGCTCAACAACGCCACCATCGGCCACGCGCTGGCGCTGGCTGACAAGGGCTGGCAGCAGGCGCTGAAGGACAACACGCATCTGAGAGCCGGACTCAATGTGGCGCTGGGCAAGGTCTGCTACGAGGCGGTGGCCCAGTCGCTGGGCTATGCCTATGTGCCCGCCGAGCAGCTGCTGTGAAGCTGCGATTGACCTGAGGCAGGCAATCGGCTGGAAAACGCAGTATGGTGAAGACTGGAACAACAAGGAGGTTTGCCATGTCCAATCCGGAAGTTCACAAGCAGCGCCTGGTCAGTGATTTGCAGGCGGTGGTAGCCGAGGCTGAGGCTTTGTTGAAGGCCACGGCAGGCCAGGCCGGCGAAGGGGCTGACGAGGTGCGCCATCGCATCAAGGCCAGCCTGGAGCGGGCCCGGCGCAATCTGGTCGACATCGAGGAGGCAGCGCTGGAGAAGGCCAAGGCCGCCGGTCGCGCCACCGATGCCTATGTGCATGAGAACCCCTGGCAGTCGATCGGTGTGGCCGCTGGCGTCGGCCTGCTGCTGGGTCTGCTGATCGGGCGGCGCTGAAGAAATAGGGCAGGGGGGCGCAAGCGCCCCGCCCGCGCTCAGCCGCGCTTCTCTTCCATCCAGCGCTCCAGCTGCTCGGCCTGCATGGGCTTGGCGAACAGCCAGCCCTGGCCCTCGTGGCAGCCCAGCGCCAGCAGTTGCTGGCGTTGTTCTTCGGTCTCCACGCCTTCGGCGATCACGCGCAAGCCGAGGCCTCGGCCCAGGTTGATGACCATCTGCGCGATGGTCAGGCCGGCGCTGGAGGTCTGCGCCTCATGCACGAAGGCGCGGTCGATCTTGAGGCGTTCCACTTCGAGTTGGCGCAGATGGCTCAGGCTTGAGAAGCCGGTGCCGAAATCGTCGATGGCAACGGTCGCGCCGGTGCGCTTGATATCTGCCAGCAGGTGCAGCACCAGCTCGGTGTCGTCCATCGCCATCGATTCGGTGATCTCCAGCTCCAGATTGGCCGGGTTCACCTCGGTGTCGCGCAGGGCGGCGTTCAGGCTGTCGATGAAGCCGATATGGCGGAACTGGGCCAGCGAGATGTTCACGCACATGCGGAAGTCATGCAGGCCCGACTGCTCCATGCGCTTGAGCTGATGGCAGGCGGTGCGCAGCACGAATTCGCCGATGCTGATGATCAGACCCGACTGCTCGGCCAAGGGAATGAACTGGTCGGGCGGCACGAAGCTGCCATCTTCGCGGCGCCAGCGCAGCAGGGCTTCTGCGCCGATGGCCTGTCCGCTGGCCAGATCCACCTGCGGCTGATAGACGACGAACAGCCGCTGTTCCTCGAAGCCGGCGCGCAGGCCCTTGAGCAGCTTGAAACGCTCGCGCGCGTCCGTTCCCATCGCTGGCGAGAAGTACTCGGACGCGCCGCGATGCTTTTGCTTGGCGCGCTTCAGCGCGATCTGTGCATCCAGCAGCAGCTCGGAGCCGATCGATGAGGAGTCGGCCAAGCGCACCAGCCCGGTGGTGGCCGAGAGCTGCAGCCGCTCGCCCGCCACGTCGAAGGGCTCGACGAACACGGCGGGAATGGTGCTGGCATTGACCAGCGCATCAGGTCCGATGAGGCCGAACACATCGGCCGCCACGCGGGCCATCGAGGTGTGGAAACCCAGCTCGCTGCCCAGGCGCTGCACGACCGCTTGCAGCACCTGGTCACCGAAGCTATGACCGAAGGCGTCGTTGATGTCGGAGAAGTCGTCCAGATCGATCAGCGCCAGCGTGACCCCTTCCGGATCCTGCAGGTTCTGATCCAGCAGCTCGATGAAGCGCAGCCGGTTGGGCAGGCGCAGCAGCTGGTCGTTGTAGGCCTGGTCGAGCAGCTGGCTGTAGAGCAGCACGTTCTCGAAACCGACGGCGATGTTGGAGCAGAAGGCGCGCAAGAGCTGCAGGTCGACGGGGCTCAGCGGACGCCCGGCATCGACCAGCGCGGCGATCGCGCGGCCGTTGGACAGGCCGAAGTACAGGCAGTTGCCATCATCCAGCACATGCTGCTTGAGTTCGAGGCAGCGTTGCAGGCGCTCGCGCACATGCGGCAGTTGTACGGCGGACAGCGGCGTGTCGATCAGGCTGCTGAACTGGCCGGCGGCCGCCACGATGCGTGCGTCCGCCGTGCCGGTGCCGTCGCCATGCGCACCTTGAGCGCAGACCAGGCCTTCCGGCAGCATGCCCAGCAGTGCGCAGAGCTGGGTCACCACGCCCTCGGCGAAGCGTTGCAGGCCGCGCAGCTGGCTCAGCTCGGCGCTGCCCTCGACGATCAGTTCCAGGCCCTGGCGGTTGGACTCCAGCGCACAGATCTGCTTGTAGGAGCGGATGGCGGCAGTGAGCACCGTGTAGAGCCGGGTGCGGGTCAGCTCGGACTTGGTCTTGTAGTCGTTGATGTCATAGGCCTGCACCGTCTCGATCTCGGGGGCATAGCCGGGTTGGCCGGTGCGCAGCACGATGCGTATCGCGTGCTGCTGCAGGTTCTCGCGGATGTAGCGCACCAGGCGCAGGCCGGCGTCTTCCGATTCCATCACTACATCCAGCAGCGCCACGGCCAGATCGGGCTCGGTGCGCAGCAGGACGCGGGCCTCGGCGGCGGAGCTGGCGTGCAGGAAGGCCAGCGGCCGGCCTTCGACGCGCAGCCCCTGCATGGCCAGCTCGGTGGCCTTGTGCACATCGGCGTCGTCATCGACGATCAGGATGCGCCAGGGCGGCTCGGTGCTCAGGGCATCGGTCTCGACCTCGTCCGAGCCTTCCAGGAACTCGATCAAGTCGGCGTCATGGTCCTGCCCGGCAGCTTGTTCGCTGATCTTTTGCATGAATCGATCCAGTCCTGCCGATGACGCGCGTGAAGACATGCTTGCCGCGGCGACTTTGGATGGTTGTGTGGGCGTCTTGGCGGACATTCCGGGATGGGGAGCCTGCATCTTGCGCAATATGCATCAAGTTTGCCCCAGCACTCGCTATAAAAAAGCGACAGAAAACCCTGACATGCAAGCATTGACACGGTGGCTTGACCGTGTCGTGTTCACGCCGGGGCGTTGCCGGGAGTAAGCTGCAAGCCATGGAGAAGGGCACTATGAGTGATCAAGAGGCGGCGCCTGCCGGTCTGCTGGCCGCGTTGCAGCGGCTGGGGACGCACGGGCTTGAGTTGCTGCAGCTGCGGCTGAGTCTGCTGGGCACCGAGCTGGAGGCCGAGAAGCTGCGACTCACGCAGGCGCTGTTGCGCATGCTGGTGGTGGTGCTGATGCTGGGCGTCTGCTTGGTGATGATCAGCGTCACCGTGCTGCTGCTCTGCCCGGAAGCCTGGCGATGGTTGGCCGCCTTGCTGCTGGCCGCTGGCTTCGGCCTGGGTGCCTGGCTGCTGTGGCGTCAGGTGCAGGCAGAGCTGAGCGCGCCGGGTGGCTTGTTCGCAACCAGCCTGGCTGAGTTGCAGCGGGATCGCGACGCGATGGAGCAGCGCTGATGTTCAGTGCCCAGCAAGCCCGTGTGCGGGAGCGCCAGCTGGCGCTGCGTTTGCGCAGCGCAGAGTTGCGCGCCGCCATCGTCGACGATGTGCAGGCCTTCCGCCCGGTGCTGCGCTGGGGCGAGCGCGGCCTGAGCGCCTGGGCCTGGATGCAGGCCATGCCGGTGCCGCTGCGGCTGCTGCCGGCCGTGGCGCTGGCATTGCTGCTGCGCCGCCCGGCGCGTGCCTTGCGCTGGACCGGCCTGGCGCTCAGCGCGCTGCGCTGGGCCCGCTTGATCCGGCAAGCGCTGCGCTGAGCGCGCGGCCGAGGATCAGCGCGGGCGTCGCGGCTTGGTTGCCGTCGTCTTGCCCGCTGGCTTGGCCGGGGCACGAGCGCCAGTCTCGCGCGGGGGCAGGCCGGTGTGCTGGGTCAGCAGCTGTCCCGGGCGCGGCTTGCCGACGGCCTTGGGGGCCGTCGTTGTTGAGTTGGCTGCAGCCCGTGCCTTGGCCAAGGGCTTGGCCACCGAGGTCTTGACGCCGGTCGGCGTCGAATTCTTGCGGCGTGCACTCTCATAAGCGCCATCGGTGATGGGCTGGAAGGTCGGGATCAGATGGTGCTTGCCATTGCCGATCAACTCCTCATGGCCCATCGCCTTCAGCGCTTCGCGCAGCAGCGGCCAGTTGTTGGGGTCGTGGTAGCGCAGGAAGGCCTTGTGCAGGCGGCGGCGGCGCTCGCCGCGCACGATGTCCACCGTTTCGCTGTCGCGCGTGACCTTCTTCAGCGGGTTCTTGTTCGAGTGGTACATGGCCGTCGCGGTGGCATGGGGCTGGGATAGAAGGTCTGCACCTGGTCGGCGCGGAAGCCGTTCTTCTTCAGCCAGACCGCCAGATTCATCATGTCCTCATCGGCGGTGCCGGGGTGGGCCGCGATGAAGTAGGGAATCAGGTATTGCTTCTTGCCGGCTTCCTCGCTGGCCTGCTCGAACAGCTTCTTGAACTTGTCGTAGGTGCCGATGCCCGGCTTCATCATCTTGGACAGCGGGCCGCCCTCGGTGTGCTCGGGGGCGATCTTCAGGTAGCCGCCAACATGGTGGGTCACCAGTTCCTTGATGTACTCCGGCGACTCGATCGCCAGGTCGTAACGCAGCCCTGAGCCGATCAGGATCTTCTTGATGCCCTTGAGCGCGCGGGCGCGCCGGTACATATGGATCAGCGGGCCGTGGTCGGTGTGCAGGTTCTGGCAGATGCCGGGGTAGACGCAGCTGGGCTTGCGGCAGGCGGCCTCTATCTCGGGCGACTTGCAGCCGATGCGGTACATATTCGCGGTCGGCCCGCCCAGGTCGGAGATCACGCCGGTGAAGCCCTTGACCTTGTCGCGGATCTCCTCGATCTCGCGGATCACGCTGTCTTCCGAGCGGCTCTGGATGATGCGGCCCTCGTGCTCGGTGATCGAGCAGAAGGTGCAGCCGCCGAAGCAGCCGCGCATGATGTTGACGCTGAAGCGGATCATCTCCCAGGCCGGGGATCTTGGTGGCGCCGTCATGGCCGCCTTGCTCGTCCGCATAGCTGGGGTGGGGCGAGCGCGCGTAGGGCAGGTCGAACACATGGTCCATCTCGGCCGTGCTGAGCGGGATGGGCGGTGGGTTGATCCACAGATCGCGCTCGCCGTGGCGCTGCACCAGCGCGCGCGCATTGCCCGGATTGGTCTCCAGGTGCAGCACGCGGTTGGCGTGGGCATACAGCACCGCATCGCTCTTGACCTGCTCGTAGGCGGGCAGCCGGATCACGGTCTTGTCGCGCGGCGGCAGGGCCAGCTTGCCGCTGCGGTGGATGGTGATGGGCTTGGCGCCATCGCTGTCGGCGCCGGTCTGGCCGGTGGCGCAGGAGGCGCCCTTGTCCGCGGCGGTTTCCTCGATGGTCTGGTAGGGGCTGATCAGCTCGTCGATGCGCCGGCGTGTCGACCGAGGTGGAATCGAGCTCGAACCAGCCCTCGGCCGTCGGGTCATTGGTGCGGCGCATGAAGGCGGTGCCGCGGATGTCGGTGATGCTCTCGACCGGCTTTTTCTGCGCGATGCGGTGCGCGATCTCGACGATGGCGCGCTCCGCATTGCCGTAGACCAGCAGATCGGCCTTGGCATCGACCAGCACCGAGCGGCGTACCTTGTCGCTCCAGTAGTCGTAGTGCGCGATGCGGCGCAGCGATGCCTCGATGCCGCCGATGACCACCGGCACATCATTCCAGGCTTCCTTGCAGCGCTGGGTGTAGACCAGCGTGGCGCGGTCCGGCCGCTTGCCGGCCTCGCCGCCTGGCGTGTAGGCGTCATCGCTGCGGATCTTGCGGTCCGCCGTGTAGCGATTGATCATCGAATCCATATTGCCGGCGGCCACGCCGAAGAACAGATTCGGCTTGCCCAGCGCCTTGAAGGGCTCGGCGCTCTGCCAGTCCGGCTGCGCGATGATGCCGACGCGAAAGCCCTGGGCCTCCAGCGTGCGGCCGATCACCGCCATGCCGAAGCTGGGGTGGTCCACATAGGCATCGCCGGTGACGATGATGATGTCGCAGCTGTCCCAGCCGAGCTGGTCCATCTCGGCGCGGCTCATGGGCAGGAAGGGCGCCGGCCCGAAGCGCTTGGCCCAGAACGGGCGGTATGCCGTCAGGGCCTTGCTGGCTTTGGGGGGGCTGATGGCGGTATGGCTGGACACGGCAATGCTTTTCGATGGGCCCGCGCTGCGGACAATCGCGTATTGTCCGCGGCCTTCATCGATCCTGCTCATCGCCCGGCGAATCGCAGGGCCTTCCGTGTGGCTGAGTTGGCGCCGGCTGCGCTCAGTCCTGCGTCGTTCTGGGGCGGATCGGGCAGACCGGCACCTGTCCCAGTCGGGCCCGTTCGTCGTCGCTGAGCGGGGGCAATGCCGCTGGCTGCTTGCCGGCCAGACATGCCAGGTAGGCCTCGACGGCTGTCTGGCCCACCTCCAGCAGGTTGAAACTCTCAGGCGCCATGATCCATTCGTCGATCAGGCCACCGACCAGCGCGACCAGGGTGATGGCCGCGCGTTCGGTGTCCAGGTCTGGCGGCAGCTGTCCCAGCTTGACCGCCTGCTCGAAGCAGGCCCGGTTCTCGCCGCGCCAGCGCAGATGCGCATCCAGCTGGCGTTGCTGCAGGCTGATCAACTCGCCGGCGAACTCCACCTTCTGACTGACGATCTCGAAGGCACGGCGGGTGCGGGCGTTGTGCATCGTCGAGTGGAAGACATTGACCAGCCCCCAGCGCAAATCCACCAGGGACAAGGCCTGGGCAGGGGCTTGGCCGTCCGCTGCGGGGGGGCTCATGCCCTCTTCAAGCGGCATGGTGGCGCGATCCATCATGGCGTTGAAGACCTCGACCTTGTCCTTGAAGTGCCAGTAGATCGCGCCGCGCGTCACCTCGGCCGCAGCCGCAATGTCCTGCAGCGAGGTTTGCGACACGCCTTGACTGTGGAACAGTCGCTCCGCGGCATCGAGGATGCGCTCGCGGGTCTCCTGGGCTTCCTGTTTGGTTTTCCTGGCCATGATGGGGGGCTATTCTACGCCAATTAACATACATACGCGAATGTATGTATATACTGCGAGCCTGTGCTGAACTGCTGCTCGCTGCGCCCGTGGGTGCAGCTTGCGGCGGCTCCGAATTTGCAAACGCGTCGCTTCCCATCCGGGCTGCGCACGCACCGATGATGAAAGCCTGCTCTGTGAAGACTTCTTCTCAACCCTCATCGATGGCGGCGCAGCGGCCCGCTCAACGCTGGCAGGCCCGCCTGCTGTATCTGGCGCCGCTGAGCGTCGCAATCGCGTCCTTGCTGGTGGCGTGCTCCAAGGAGGGGGCGCCGCCCGCTGGTGCGCCTGGTGGCATGCCGCCGCCCGCGGTCGGCGTGGTCACCGTCGCGCAGCAGGCTGTGCCGCTGCAGACTGAGCTGCCGGGCCGCGTCGAGGCTGTGCGCAGTGCTCAGGTGCGGGCGCGCGTCAATGGCGTGGTGCTCAAGCGCCTGTTCACCGAAGGCAGCGAGGTCAAGGCGGGCCAGGCCCTGTTCCAGATCGACCCCGCGCCCTACCAGGCCAGCCTGGACAGTGCCTTGGCCCAGCTGGCCCGGGCGCAGGCGAACCTGAGCCAGGCCGCACCGCTGGCTGAGCGCAACAAGCCGCTGGCCGAGGCCAAGGCCATCAGCCAGCAGGACTACCTGGTTTCGCTGGCGGCTGCCAAGCAGGCCGAGGCCGATGTCGCTGCGGCCAAGGCGGCCGTGACCAGCGCGCGGCTGAATCTGGACTACGCTGCCGTGCGTGCGCCGATCAGCGGACGCATCGGTCGCGCGCTGGTGACCGAAGGTGCGCTGGTCAGCGCTGCCGAGGCCACGCAGCTGGCGCTGATCCAGCAGACCAACTCGGTCTACGTGAACTTCACCCAGTCGGCCAATGAGGTGCAGCAGCTGCGCCGCGCCTTGAGCCAAGGCCAGCTGCGGGCGTCTGGTGGCAATGGCGCCAGTCAGGCGGCACAGGTGCGCGTCGTTCTGGACGACGGCAGCGAGCTGGCCAAGCCCGGCCGCTTGCTGTTCACCGATCTGAGCGTGGACGCCAGCTCGGGCCAGGTGACCTTGCGCGCCGAGGTGCCGAACGAGCAGGGTCAGTTGTTGCCCGGCCAGTATGTGCGTGTGCGCCTGGTGCAGGCCGAGCTGCCGTCGGCCATGCTGCTGCCGCAGCAGGCGGTCACCCGCAGCAACACGGCCGACACCGTGCTGGTGGTCGGCCAGGATGGCAAGCCGCAGCCGCGCCAGGTGCGCCTGGGCTCGGCACAGGTCAACAAGGACGGCGCCTTCTGGGTCGTGCTGGATGGCCTGAAGCCGGGTGAGCAGGTGATCGCCGACGGCTTCCAGAAGATGTTCGTGCCCGGTGCGCCGGTCAAGCCGGTGCCATGGACGCCTGGTGCCTCTGCGCCTGCAGCAGCTTCGGCTGCGGCCAGCCGCTAAAGCACGCAGGAAGCGAGGACCCTCATGGCACGTTTCTTCATTGACCGCCCGGTATTTGCCTGGGTGATCGCGCTCTTCATTCTCGTCTTCGGCGGGGTTGCGATCACCAAGCTGCCGGTTGCGCAGTACCCCACCGTCGCGCCCCCGTCGCTGTCGGTCAACGTCGCCTATCCCGGCGCGTCGGCCAAGACCCTGGACGAGAGCGTGGTCTCCGTGATCGAGCAGGAGCTCAACGGCGCCCCTGGCCTGGCCTATATGGAATCGGTCAGCCAGGCCAATGGCACGGGCGCGATCACCGTCACGTTCGAGCCGGGCACCAATATCGACCTGGCCCAGGTCGAGGTGCAGAACCGCCTGTCGCGCGCCAGCCCGCGCCTGCCGGCTGCGGTGACGCAGCAGGGTGTGCGTGTCGACAAGGCACGCAACAACTTCCTGCTGTTCGTGACCCTGTCCAGCGAGGACGGCAAGATGGATCCGGTGGCGCTGGGCGACTATGCCGCGCGCAACATCATTCCCGAGATCCAGCGCCTGCCCGGCATCGGCCAGGCTCAGCTGTTCGGCACCGAACGCGCAATGCGCATCTGGCTGGAACCGGCCAAGATGCTGTCCTTCAACATCAGCCCGGCCGAGGTCAATGCCGCGATCCGCGCGCAGAACGCGCTGGTGCCGGCCGGCACCATGGGCGATCTGCCCAATCTGAGCAGCCAGTCCATGTCGGCCACCGTGGTGGTCAAGGGCAGCTGGAGAACGTCGAGCAGTTCGGCGCCATCGTGCTGCGCGCCAATACGGACGGCTCGACCGTGCGCCTGAAGGACGTGGCCCGCATCGAGCTGGGCGGCCAGGGCTACAGCACCTATGCCCGCCTGAACGGCAAGCCGTCCACCGGCATCGGCGTGCAGCTCTCCAACAGCGGCAATGCGCTGGCCGCCGCCACCGCCGTCAAGGAGCGCATGCTCGAGCTCAAGCGCTTCTTCCCGCAGGGCGTGATCTACGAGATACCCTACGACTCGTCCAAGTTCGTCGACATCTCGATCAGCCAGGTGGTGCAGACGCTGGTGGAGGCCATCATCCTGGTGTTCCTGGTGATGTACCTGTTCCTGCAGAACTGGCGCTACACGCTGATTCCGACGCTGGTGGTGCCGGTGGCGCTGCTCGGCACCTTCGCGGTGATGCTGGGCATGGGCTACTCGATCAACGTGCTGACGCTGTTCGGCATGGTGCTGGCGATCGGCATCCTGGTGGACGATGCCATCGTCGTGGTCGAGAACGTCGAGCGCATCATGAGCGAGGAGGGCTTGTCGCCGCGCGAAGCCACGCGCAAGGCCATGAGCCAGATCTCGGGCGCCATCATCGGCATCACCGTGGTGCTTATCGCGGTGTTCGTGCCGATGGCCTTCTTTGCCGGTTCGGTGGGCAATATCTACCGCCAGTTCTCGCTGGCGATGGTGGCCTCGATGGGCCTGTCCGCGCTGATGGCGCTGACGCTGACGCCCGCACTGTGCGCCACGCTGCTCAAGCCGGTGGAGGCGGGCCATCACCATGCCAAGCGCGGCTTCTTCGGCTGGTTCAACCGCGGCTTTGCCCGCACCGCCAAGGGCTACGAAGGCTGGGTGGCCAAGTTGCTCAAGCGCAGCTCCAGCATGCTGGTGGCTTTTGTCGCCATCGTCGCGGTGGTGGGCTGGCTCTATATGCGCCTGCCGACCTCCTTCCTGCCCAATGAAGACCAGGGCTACCTGATCGTCAACGTGCAGCTGCCCCCGGGCGCCACGGCCAACCGCACCGAGCAGGCCGTCAAGGCGGTTGAGGACTTCATGCTGAAGCAGCCCGAGGTGCAATCCACCATCGGCGTGATCGGTTTCTCCTTCTCGGGCCAGGGCCAGAACGCGGCGCTGGTGTTCGTGCCTCTCAAGCCCTGGAGCGAGCGCAAGAAGCCCGAGAACAGCGCCAGCGCGCTGGCCCAGCGCGCCTTCGGCGCCATGATGATGACGGTGCGTGATGCCTTCATCTACCCGCTGTCGCCGCCACCCATCCCCGAGCTGGGCACGGCCACCGGCTTTGCGCTGCGCCTGCAGGACCGCGGCGGCCTCGGCCACGAGGCCCTGCTGGCCGCGCGCAACCAGCTGATGGGCATGGCCAGCCAGAGCAAGCTCATCACCGGCATGCGCCCTGACGGCCTGGAGGATGCGCCGCAGCTGCAGATCGACATCGACCGCAACAAGGCCAATGCGCTGGGTGTGGGTTACGACGCGATCGCCGCCGTGCTGGGCACGCAGCTCGGTTCCGCCTATGTGAACGACTTCCCCAACCAGGGCCGTCTGCAACGCGTGGTGGTGCAAGCCGATGCCAAGGACCGCATGCAGCCCGACGACCTGCTGCGCCTGAACGTCAGCAATGCGCAGGGCAAGTCGGTGCCGCTGTCGGCCTTTGCGACGACCCGCTGGATCAGCGGCCAGATGCAGGCCACCCGCTACAACGGCTATCCGGCGATGCGCCTGGCCGGCGATGCGGCACCGGGGGCTTCCACCGGCGCGGCCATGGCCGAGCTGGAGAAGATGGTGGCGCAGCTGCCGGCCGGCATCGGCTATGAGTGGACGGGGCTGTCGCGCGAGGAGAAGCTCTCCGGCGCTCAGGCCACCGTGCTGCTGGTGTTCTCGCTGCTGGCGGTGTTCCTGTGCCTGGCCGCGCTGTATGAGAGCTGGTCCATCCCGGTTGCCGTGCTGCTGGTGGTGCCGCTCGGCATCCTGGGTGCGGTGCTGGGCGCCACGCTGCGCGGCATGCCCAATGACGTGTACTTCAAGGTCGGCCTGATCACCATCATCGGCCTGTCGGCGAAGAACGCGATCCTGATCATCGAGTTCGCCAAGGACTTGCAAGCCCAGGGCAAGGGTCTGATCGAGGCCATCCTCGAGGCCTGCCACCTGCGCTTCCGCCCGATCATCATGACCTCGATGGCCTTCATCCTGGGCGTGACGCCACTGTTCTTTGCCAGCGGTGCCGGCTCCGCCAGCCAGCGCGCCATCGGCACCGGCGTGCTCTCGGGCATGTTGACGGCCACCTTCCTGGCGGTGCTGTTCGTGCCGGTGTTCTTCCTGGTGGTGCGGCGCATCTTCAAGGGCAGCGAGCGCCAACGCCGTTTGGACGCGCATGAAATCGAAGCCCCGGCTGTGGCCGAGGTACAGGGAGGCAAGCTGCAATGAGCGCCGACAAGACGATGATGATGAAGAGAGTTTCGACCTTGCGTGTGAGGCTGTCACTGATGGCCGCCGCGCTGGCGCTGGCTGGTTGCGCCAACCTGGCGCCCACGCATCAGCGCCCGGCTGCGCCGGTGGCCCCGAACTGGCCGCAGGCCACTGCCCCGGTGCAGGGCACTGCTGCGCAAGCCCTGGCCTGGCAGCAGTTCTACGCCGGCGATGCGCGGTTGCGCGCCCTGATCGAACTGGCCCTGCAGAACAACCGCGATCTGCGCGTGGCCGCGCTGAATGCCGAACAGGCGCGGGCACAGGCCCGCGTCAGTGATGCGAGCCGCTGGCCCACCGTCAGCGCCGGCTTGATCAGCAACCGCGCAACGGCCGCCAATGACAGCATCAGCAGCAGCTACAGCGCTGGCCTTCAGGTCAGCGCCTATGAGATCGATCTGCTGGGCAAGCTGAAGAACAACAGCGATGCGGCGGCGGCCCGCTACCTGGCCAGTGTCGAAGGCCAAAGGGCGGCGCAGATCAGCCTGGTGGCCAGCGTGGCCGCTGCGCATCTGGCGCTGCAAGCCGACGAAGCGCTGCTCGCCCTGGCGGAGCGCACGCAGGCCAGTCGCAGCGATAGCCTGCGCCTGATCCGCCTGCGCTTCGATGCCGGCGTGGCTTCGGTGCTGGATCTGCGCTCGGCCGAATCGGCCGAAGCCGCTGCTCGCGCCAGCCTGGCGCAGCTGCAACGTCAGCGCGCGCAGGACGAGAACGCCCTGGTGCTGTTGGTGGGCCAGGCCCTGCCTGCCGCACTGCCGGCAGCGACGCCGCTGGAACGGCTGGCCCTGGCCGAAGTGCCTGCGGGCCTGCCGTCCGAAGTGCTGGTGCAGCGGCCCGATGTGCTGCAAGCCGAGCAGCAGCTGATCGCAGCCAACGCCAGCATCGGTGCGGCACGGGCGGCGTTCTTCCCGGCCATCACACTGACCGCCAGTGCCGGCAGTGCCAGCGGCCAGCTGTCGGATCTGTTCAAGAACGGGGCCTGGAGCTTTGCCTCGCAGCTGCTGATGCCGATCTTCGATGCCGGCCGGCTGGATGCCAATCTGGCCTCGGTGAAGGCCGGGCGTGAGATTGCGCAGGCACAGTACGAAAAGGCCATCCAGCTGGCGTTCCGCGAGGTCGCGGACGCGCTGGCCGGTAACGCCACGCTGGGCCAGCAGCTGCAGGCCCAGGCTGTGCAGACCCAGGCCGAACGCGACCGGCTGGCGCTGGTGGAATTGCGCCATCGGCAAGGTGCAGCTGGCAGCCTCGAACTGCTTGACGCGCAGCGTGCCTCCTTCGCCGCCGAGCAGGCGCTGGTGCAGGTGCAGCTGGCGCAGGCGCTGAACCGAGTCCAGGCCTACAAGGCGCTGGGCGGCGGCGTTAGCGAGGTGCCAGCGCGCTGAGGACCCCGCGCCACCGGCGCGATTGTGCAAAGAGAAAGGGCGCCAATGGCGCCCTTCGTCTTGTTGGCAGGTCAGTGCCTTGGATCGTTCAGTGGGCGTGCACCCAGGCCAATCCCTCGCGGGTGGCGTAGTGCAGCGCGGACTGCGAGCACATGAAGCGCGGCGTGAATCGCATCACGCGGTCATGGCTGGCCTGGCCGCGGCCGGAACGGATGGACACCGAGGCGGCAAAGCCACCGTCGGCATGGGGTTTGGTCATGGGTGAGACAAGGTAACGCCCCACCTCAATGCCTTTGTAGTTGTGCATTGTTTTTCCTTGAGGTGTGCGCCTTGAACAGGAGTCAGGCGAATCCGTCTTGGCGCGGTCTTTGTGAAACTTCGGAGGTCTGCGGCATCTTCGGTGTGGCCGCAGCAGGCCCGGCGTGAGAGGCCGGGGAAGCGGCAGCGCTACCGAGCAGCTGCCGCTTGGAATGTTTGCCCGAGTCGCTTTGCAGCGCTTCGGACCGGCAGCGCTCCCGCGCCGCCGTGGCAATCAGATCAGACGGGCTGAACGATTACAGGGGCTTGATGTTTGCAGCCTGCAGACCCTTGGGGCCTTGCTTGACTTCAAACTCAACCTGCTGGTTCTCGGCCAGCGTGCGGAAACCGCCGCCGTTCTTGATTTCGCTGTGGTGGGCGAACAGGTCCTTGCTGCCGTCGGCGGGGGTGATGAAACCGAAGCCCTTGCCGTCGTCAAACCACTTAACGGTGCCAGTTTGGATGGTGCTCATGATGTGTTCCTTTGGAAACGATTGAAGACAACCTCGCAGCCACATGGCCAGCGAGGACAGAAACACTCAAGAACAGTCAAACGGGGAGTTGAAACTGAAGCGAGCCGCTCGCGAACGATCATGCGGGGCTGCAGATTGAAGACCTTGAAGAAACGGTCTTGTGCGTATCTATGGCTCGAATGTAGCACAGATGCGTCCGCAGCGCCGGTATTAAATCGCACACAGTTCAACCGCCACGCCGCTGAGCACCGCATTGCCCGACAGGGGATCGCGCGTGGCGTCATCGAGCAGCGCATTCAGATTCGCGCCGGGACGCTCAGCAGCCAGCGAGAGACGTGCACCTTTTAGGTTATGGCCCCAGCCGTGCGGAAGACTGACGACGCCCGGCATCATCTCGTCGCTGACGCGCACTGAAACGGTCAGCTCGCCGAAGCTGTTGCGCAGGCTTGCCTGCGCACCGTCGCTCAGGCCTCTAGCGGCCGCGTCGGCCGGGTGGAGCAGCAGCGTGCAGCGTTCCGGGCCTTTGGCGAGGATTGGCAGGTTGTGCATCCAGCTATTGCCTGAACGCACATCGCGCCGGCCGATCACGAGCAGCTCATCCGCCGGCCGCTGCAGTGCGCCGTCGACGGCGGCCAGATCGGCCAGCAGCAGTTCGGGTGCGAGCTCGATGCGACCCGAGGGCGTGCGCAGCAGCTCGGGGATGCGGGGCTGCAGCGCGCCCAGATCAATGCCGCCCGGCGCGGCGCGCACCTTGGCCAAGGTCAGGCCTTGCGGGTTCAGGCCGAAGCGGTCGCCGTAAGGGCCGCTGCGCAGTGCCAGGTCGACCAGGCGCTCAGGCCCGCGCAGGGGCTTCAGTGCCTGCAGCACCGCAGCCGCATGCTCGCCAGCCAGGCGCGCCACGTCTACGGCGATGGCGGCATCGTCCAGCACGTTCATGTCGCCGCGCCAATCACGGCCTTCGATCATCGCGGCCAGGCGCAGCAGCGTCTCCCATTCCTCGGGCTGATCGGCGGCACGCTCGAACACCGGCGGCGAGAAGCGCGCATGGTTGCGGAAGGACAGCTGCGGAAAGGCCACGTCGTAGTGCAGGTCCTCCAGCGGCGAAAGCCCCGGCAGGATCACGTCCGCATGGCGGCTGGTTTCGTTCAGGTAGATGTCCATGCTGAGCATGAACTCCAGGCTGTCCAGCGCGCGGGCAATGCGCGGGCCGTTTGGGGCGGACAGCACCGGGTTGGCGGCCAGGCAGATCAGCGCCTTGACCTGACCGGGGCCGGCGGTCTCGATCTCCTCGGCCAGCAGCGTGATCGGCAGTTCGCCGAACACCTCGGGTGCGCCGCTGACCCGGCTCTTGCGCCGGCCAGTCACGATGCCGCGGCCGCTGCCGGGTTTACCCAGCGTGTTGGCGGCGAAGGCGGCGGCCTTGGGAAACATCATGCCGCCGGGCGCGTCCATATGGCCGGTGAGGATGTTCAGCACGTCGATCAGCCAGCTGTTGAGCGTGCCGAAGCGCTGCGTGCAGGTGCCGATACGGCCATAGACCGCAGCGTGTTCGGCCGCGGCGAGTTCGCGTGCGAGGCGGCGCATCGTCTCGGCGCCGATGCCGCAGCCGGCCGCCATGCGCTCGGGCGCATAGGGCTTGACGGCCTCTCGCAGCGCCTCCAAGCCGTTCAGATGTTCGGCCAGGCGGCCGGGCTTGACGAGCGCTTCATCAAACAAGGTGTGCACCAGCCCCAGCAGCAGGAAGACGTCGCCGCCGGGCTTGATCGGCAGATGCTCGTCAGCCGCCTGCGCGGTCTCGCTGCGGCGGGGGTCGACGACGACGATGCGGCCGCCGCGCGCGCGCATGGCCTTGGCCTTGCCGCGGTAGTCGGGCACGGTCCAGAGGCTGCCGTTGCTGACGGCGGGGTTGGCGCCCAGCATCAGCAGCCAGTCGCAGCGTTCGATGTCGGGCACCGGAATGGACAGCCAGTGGCCATACATCAGGCCGCTGGACAGCTGCTTGGGCATCTGGTCCAGCGTCGAGGCCGAGAACACATTGCGCGTGCCCAGCGCCTTGACCACGCGGGGGAAGTAGCTCAGCAGCGAGACCTTGTGCGCGCTCGGGTTGCCGACCACGGCCGCCACCGCGTCTCCGCCCTGGGCCTGGATGATGGGCAGCAGGCGGCGCTCCACCTCGGCCAGCGCCTCGTCCCAGCTGGCCTCGACGAACTGGCCGTCACGCTTGATCAAGGGCTGGCGCAGGCGATCCGGGTCCTCGTGCAGGTCCTTCAGCGACACGCCCTTGGGGCAGAGATAGCCCTGGCTGAACACGTCCTGCTCGGCGCCGCGGATCGCGATCACCTGGCCGCTGCGCGTCTGCACCTCCAGCCCGCAACAGGCTTCGCACAGCGGGCAGATGCGGTAGTGGGTCTGGCTTGGCTGTTGGCTGTCGGTGGCGGTGCTCATGGGGCTTGTCTCCGGCTTTTTGTGAAGTGCTGGCGCGCACGATGGCGCCTGCCGCGCGGCCTGGCGATCACCTGCGCGACAGGGCCCTCTCAGGTGAAGGGATCGAAGCCGATGTTCTGCTCGGCGAGCAGTTGCTGCACCAGGGCTTTCCAGGGCCCCAGCGGTGTCCAGACCTTCTGCACCGCGGCCCAGGCGGTCTCTGGGTCGGCGCCTTCGTTGCGCACTCGGTAGAGAAAGCTGAAGGTCGAGGCGCGCATATTGAGCTGGCAATGCACCAGCAGCTTGAGGTTCTGCGCGCGCACTCGCGCAGCTGGGCCTCGAAGGCACGGTAATCGTCCAGCGTCGGCCGGCGAAGTCCACCGGCACATGGGCGAAGACCAGGCCCTGGCCGCGCACGATCTCGGGCTCGTCAGCCACCGCGTCGCCAACTGTGGACGGGGCCAGGTACAGCACCGCGTCGAAGCCCTTCTGCTTGAGCAAACCCAGCCAGGCGGCCGAGGGTTGGCCGGCCGTGCTCCAGCGCTCGTCCAGCAGGGCCAGATTGGGCGGATCGCGCAGCGGCTCCGCGGCAGCGGCTTTGCGTTTGCTCGGCTTGGCGGCCGGCTTCTTGGCGCTGGCCTTGGGCTTGCTCTTGCTGCCGTTGGCGGGCGCGGCCAGGGCTGCCGGCGCCCCGAGCAGCAGGGCAGGCGCCATCAGCAGGGCCAGTGCCAGGCGGCGCGATGTCAGATGATCTGCGCCACTCATTGGCGCGCATCCTCGGGCAGAAAGTGCTTGTCCACCAGCAGTTCGCGCAGCAGTGCCGAGTCGATCGCATGCTGGTCGGGGTCGTACTTGTGCGGGCTGGTGTAGAACTCTGCCAACGAGCGGATGCCGTGCTCCTCGATCAGGGCGCGCAGGCGGGGAATGCTCAGATAGCGCTCCCAGCCCAGGCGTTCACGCTCGGCATAGATGGCGTCAAGCTCGGCCGCGTCTGGCCGCTGGTAGACCTCGTCGTGAAGGAAGGCCCGCAGCGGCAGGCGGTCGCGCTTCGGCGGGTCCTCATCGGGGTAGCCGACTACCAGGCTGGTGACGGGCAGGCAGGTGTCGGGCAGTTCCAGAAACTCGGCGATGCCGCGCATCGAGTTCAGCGTCGTGCCCATGTAGCAGATGCCCAGACCGCGCGCTTCAAAGGCCAACGCCAGGTTCTGCGCCACGATGATGGCGTCGAAGGCCGCGACGTGATAGCCGATCAGGTTGTTGAAGTTGTCGCGCGCGCCGCGTGCGGCCAGCCACTGGCGGGTGCGCCACCAGTCGGCGCACAGCGTCACCGTCAGCGGCGCCTGCAGCACCATGTCCTGCTGATGGTGCAGCTCCCACAGGCGCTGGCGCCGCGCGGCATCGCGGCTCAGCACGATGGAGATGCTGTTCAGATTGCCTGAAGACGAGGCGCCGGCAATCGCTTCGGCGCATGCCTGCTCGATCAGCGCCGGGTCGATCGCATCGGGCTTGTATTGACGGATCGATCGGTGGCTGTTGAAGAGTTCGGTCAGCGATTTCATCAGCGCAGTTTATGGGCCCAGCAGCGGGCTTTGCCCTCGATACTTGCATCAGTCTGTGTTGGCCTGCAGGGCGGGCCGGGAGCAAGGTGATGCGTATCGATATCGGTGGTGGCGTGCGGCTGTTCGTGGACATCGAGGGCCTGGGCCTGGTGCCTGATGGCGCCAGCATGCGTGAGAAGCCCACGCTGATCTGCATGCACGGTGGGCCGGGCTTCGATCACAGTGCCTTCAAGCCTGGCTTCGGCGCCTTTGCCGACATTGCGCAGATCGTCTACTACGACCACCGCGGCCATGGCCGCAGCGACCCGCGCCCGCGCAGCGAGTGGACGCTGGACACCTGGGCCGACGACGTGGTGCGCCTGTGCGACGCGCTGGGCATCGTCAAACCCATCGTGCTGGGCCAGAGCTTTGGCGGCTTCGTGGCGCAGCGCTACATCGCACGCCATCCCGGCCATGCCCGCAAGGTGGTGCTGTCCAGCACCTCGCCGCATATGGGTCTGGAGCGCAAGCGCGTGATGTTCGAGAAGCTGGGCGGCACCGAGGCGCGCGACCGCGCGGTCGCCTTCTGGAGCCGGCCCACGCCCGAGACCTGGGCTGACTACTGGGCCAGCTGCCGCAAGCTCTACAACACGCAGCCGCCGGCTGATCCGCTGGCGGGTGAGCGCGTGCTGGCCAACTACGACATCCTGCTGCACTTCGCCGGTGGCGAGATGCAGACCTTGGATCTGCTGCCCGGCCTGGCCGCGGCGCAGTGCCCGGTGCTGGTGTTATCGGGCGACCATGATCCGGTCTGCCCGCTGGAGGATTCGAGGGATATCGCTGCCGCGCTGCCCTCAGCACTGGCGCAGCTCAAGGTGGTACCCGGCGCCGGCCACGGCACCTGGCGCGACAAGCCTTTGGAAGCCATGGCGCTGCTGCGCCAGTTCCTGCAGGCCTGAGACAGAGGGATGCTGCGGCTCAGGCGCTGGAGATCAGTGCCTTCAGTTCGCGTTCGAGCAGGCGCGCGTCGCCCAGGTTGATCTCGATCAGCCGGCGCAGATGGGTGATGCTTTCGATGTCGATGCTGCGGCACAGCACGCCGATCTGATCGCCGTGCACATGGGCCACCTCGGCCGCCATCGCGATGCGCAGATCGCCGAGCTTGACCTCGACCAGGCAAGGCGCGCCTGCGCTCACCGGCAGCGCAGCGCACTGGCGCAGCAAGGCACCTTTGAGCGACAGGTCAATCACCTTGACTGCGAGTCTGTCCTCGGTGGTGGTCAGCACCGCGTCGGCATCGAAGGCGACCCGGGAGAAATGGCGGCGTTCATTCACGACGAGGACTCCAACAACTGCGTCGGATCATGCTAGCAGAAGGCCGGCTGCGAAAGCAGCCGATGTGGCTCAGGCCTCGTCTGCGTGAATGGTGCTGCGCTCGATGGCCTGATGCAGGCGCTGTGGCGCAACCACCTCCAGCCCCATGGATTCCAGCAAGAACCAGGCGGCGCGCAGGAATGAAGCGGTGGACTCGCGTGCCTTCTGAGGCAGCGCCAGACCGTCCAGCCGTGCCAGTGCCTGCTGGCTGCCGCGCGCCTGTGCGTGGCTGCGCATCTCGTAGCTGGGTGCTGAGTAGCGCAGCGCAATGCGGCGCAGCTGATCCTGCAGCGCTTCGCTTTGCACCTGGTCGCCCAGCAGGCGATACAGATCGCCCAGCTGCTGCTCGGCGGCGGCGGCCAACAGCCGGGCTGCCTCGTCGCTGCCGCCCGCCAGATACAGGGCCGAGGCCAGGTCGGCATATTCAAGCGCCAGGCTCAGACGAGCGAGATCACCGTTCGGCAGCATCGCGATGAGGCCGGCTGTAACAATGCGTCATTGAATGGAACCCTCATGCCCAGCCCGATCTATATGCCGGCCGTGGCCGGAGCAGTGTAGGCTCAGGCTGCCAGCGAAAGGTGCGACATAGTTCACGCCGGCAATGCCTGCTTACATTCTTGGGCAAGCCGCTCGGAGAGCGGTCCTGGCTTGAGTTAGGGTGCAGTGCAAACAAGGAGCCTCGATGACAAACGACCACCCCACATCCAGCATCGACCGCCGTGCTGCGCTGCTGCGCCTGGGTGCTGCAAGCGTCGCGCTGAGTTGCCCGATCCAGGCCGCGCTGGCGGCCGAGGATGAAGGCACTTACGACGAAGACTCCATCCTCAAGGCTGCCACCGATTTCTTCGGCGCCACCACCGAGGGCCTGGCCAAGGTGATCGAGAAGGCGTTCAAGGAACAGGGTCGCCCGAATGCCTACATCAAGGGCGAGGAAGCGTCGGCGGCGCTCACCGTGGGGGTGCGCTACGGTGAAGGGCGGCTGCAGATGAAGAGCGGCGGCAGCGCCAAGGTCTACTGGGCCGGTCCGTCCATCGGCCTGGACGTGGGCGCCAATGCATCCAAGGTCTTCACGCTGATCTACAAGCTGCCCAAGGTCTCGGCGATCTATCAGCGCTTCCCTGGTGTTGAAGGCAGCCTGTACTACATCGGCGGCGCAGGCATCAATTACCAGCGCAGCGAAGGCATCACGCTGGCACCGATCCGCCTGGGCGTCGGTTTGCGCAGCGGCGCCAGCGTCGGCTATCTGCACTACCGGCGCGAGAAATCCTACCTGCCGTTTTAAGTGGGCGTCTGACTAGGCACCGCTGCGCACGCAGTTGCCGCCGTCCCGGCGGGCACTCGCCAGTCCGCCATCGGCGCGTGCGCTCAGCAGGCGCTCATCGTCGCCATGGCGCAGGGCCGTCAGGCCGATGCTCAGGCTCACGCGCAGGGGCGCGTGCAAGCGGGCCCAGCCGTGGTTTTGAACGGCGCGGCGCAGGCGTTCGCAGATGCTGCGTGCCATCGCCAGTTCCACATCGCTGATCACCAGCGTCATTTGGCCGCCGGGCTCAGCTGCGGCCAGGTCCTTGCTGCGGCTGTTGGCGCGCAGCAGGCCGCCGAGCTCGCGCAAGACGGCCGTGCGAATTTCGGCCGGCAGTCCCTTGGCCGGCTGCAGCGCATCCAGCTCGATGCGCGCCATGCACAGGCCGGCCGCGCTGGCCTGGGCGCGCTGCAGCATCTGCGGCAGCTGAGTCTGCAATGCCAGCCGGCTGGCCAGGCCGGTATCCGGGTCGAGCAGGGCGGGATCGAGGCTGGCCGCCTGCGCGGATAAACGCTGCTCCATCTGCTGCGCATACAGCAGGTGATAGCGCTGGTAATGGCGCAGGGCTTCGCGATGTTCGCCAGCGGCGGCACAGCGCTCACTCAGGCGCAGGCTCAGCGCCATCTCATCTGCCGCCGAAGCGGGCACTTGCTCGACTGAGTTTTCGTTCACGCCGCCGAGGATAGCGCGTCCACACGCGCCTTCTTTGGGTGCGGCCCGCCGACTCGCTCCGGGCTTACCCCAGGCTTGCGGCGCAAGAAAAAAATATGGCCTTACTGGGGGACGGAATCGCACCGCCCGGGCGTCGAGCGAGGCTATTCTTGATCCTGCAGCGTGCGCCGCAGCACGACAAAAACATGAACATGAGCTGGCTCAAACTCGGGCCGGCGAAGGCGGGCCAAGATCGCCCGCTTCTGAATGGAGAGAAAAGCCGATGAACGCCTCAGATCCGGTGCAGGATTCCGCCGTGCCCACCACCCGACTGGCCTCTGCCGACAGCCTGCCAGCCCAGGAAATCAGCGCCGAGGTGCTGCTGGAGAAATACGCCAAGGGCGAAGAGCGCACGCTGGACGAATTGCGCCGCCGTGTGGCGCGTGCATTGGCGCAGGCTGAGGCGCCTGAAGCGCGTGCGCAGTGGGAAGCCCGTTTTCTTGACGCGCAGCGCCGTGGCTTCGTACCTGCGGGGCGCATCAACTCCGCGGCCGGCACCGAACTCAGCGCCACGCTGATCAACTGCTTCGTGCAGCCGGTGGGCGATTCGATTGCCACGGCCGAGGACGGCGTGCCAGGCATCTACACCGCGCTGACCGAAGCCGCCGAGACCATGCGCCGCGGCGGCGGCGTGGGCTATGACTTCAGCCGCATCCGCCCCAAGGGCGCCTGGGTCGGATCGACGCAGAGCAGCGCCTCGGGCCCGGTGTCCTATATGCGCGTGTTCGACCGCAGCTGCGAGACGGTGGAAAGCGCCGGCAGCCGCCGCGGCGCGCAGATGGGCGTGCTGCGCTGCGACCACCCCGACATCGAAGACTTCATCCGCGCGAAGGACAAGGGCGACCTCAGCAACTTCAATATCTCGGTGGGTGTGACCGATGCCTTCATGCAGGCGGTCGAGGCCGATGCCGAGGTGGAGCTGGTGCACAAGGCCCAGCCCGGCGCGGCGCTGCGCGAGAGCGGCGGCGCCTACCAGCGCGGCGATGGCCTGTGGGTCTACCGCAAGCTCAAGGCCCGCAAGCTGTGGGATCAGGTGATGCGCTCCACCTACGACCACGCCGAGCCCGGCGTGCTGTTCCTGGATCGCATCAACACCGACAACAACCTTTACTACTGCGAGTCGATCTCGGCCACCAACCCCTGTGCCGAACAGCCGCTGCCGCCCTATGGTTGCTGCTGCCTGGGCTCGGTGGACCTGACGCATTTTGTGCGCGGCCCCTTCGGGCGCGACGCCAGCTTTGACGAAGCGGCTTTTGCTGATGTCTGCAAGGTGGCCACGCGGATGCTGGACAACGTGCTGGACGTGACCCCCTGGCCGCTGCCCGCGCAGCAGCAGGAGGCGCGCAACAAGCGCCGCGTCGGTCTGGGTTTCACCGGCCTGGGCGACACGTTGGTGATGCTGAACCTGCGCTATGACAGCGAGGCCGCGCGCGACATGGCCCGCCGCATCAGCGAGGTGATGCGCAACGCCGCCTATGAAGCCAGCGCCGACATGGCTGTTGAGCGCGGCGCCTTCCCGCTCTTCAATGCCGACCTCTATCTGTCGGGCGGCAACTTCGCCTCGCGCCTGCCGCAGCCGCTGAAGGACAAGATCCGCGCGCAAGGGCTGCGCAACTCGCACCTGCTGTCGATCGCGCCCACCGGCACCATCAGCCTGGCCTTTGCCGACAACGCCTCCAACGGCATCGAGCCCGCCTTCAGCTGGAGCTACACGCGCAAGAAGCGCATGGCCGACGGCGGCTTCAAGGAATACGCGGTCGAGGACCACGCCTGGCGCCTGTATCGCCATATGTTCGGCACCGATGCGCCGCTGTCCGAGGCCTTCGTCACCGCGCTGGAGTTGTCGGCCGCCGACCATGCGGCCATGGTGGCTGCCGTTGCGCCCTTCATTGACACTTCCATTTCGAAGACGGTCAATGTGCCGGCCGACTATCCCTATATCGATTTCCAGGATCTTTACACCCAAGCCTGGAAGAGCGGGCTGAAGGGCCTGGCCACCTACCGGCCCAACAGCGTTCTGGGCTCGGTGCTGAGCGTCGAGCCCACCGCGGTGCCCGAGCCGCTCAAGCCGGTGGCCGAGCATGGCAGCAACCAGCGCCTGCGCGTTGAGCGCCTACCCAAGCAAGTTCTGGCCTCGCTGCGCTGGCCCAGCCGGCCCGAGCTGCCTGGCGGCAACCCGGCCTGGAGCTACATGATCCGCCACCCGCATGGCGACTTCGCGCTCTTCGTCGGCGAGTTGCCGGCGGTGGGGCCGGACGCCGGCCTGTTCGGCAAGAACCTGCCCTTCGAGGTGTGGGTCAACGGCGCCGAGCAGCCGCGCGGCCTGGCCGCGGTGGCCAAGACCTTGTCGATGGACCTGCGCAGCAATGACGCCGCCTGGTTGCGCCTGAAACTGGATGCGCTGGCCACCGTGGCCGAGGAGCGCGCTTTTGAGATGCCCATGCCGCCCGGCGGCGAATCGCGCCTGTTCCCCGGCGTTGTGGCGGCCACGGCCGCGGTGATCCGCTGGCGCTGTGAGCAACTTGGCGCGCTGCAGGAAGGCGGCCCCACGCCGGTGATCGACGCCATGTTCAGCCGCGAAGAGCCGCGCACCAGCACCATGGGCACGCTGGCCTGGGCGGTGGACGTGGACAACCCGGCCACTGGCGAGCAGTTCACGCTGACGCTGAAGGAAGTGAGCCTGCCCACGCCCGACGGCGGCGTGGTGACCCGCCCCTGCGCGATGGGCTTCTCGGGCAACTACCCCAAGGCGCTGGACGGCATGGCGCGCCTGCTGTCGCTGGACATGCGCGTGATGGACCCGGCCTGGATCGGCATGAAGCTGCGCAAGCTGCTGAATGTGGGTGAGCCGCTCGGCCACTTCATGGCGCCGGTGCCCAGCCTGTCAGGCGAGCGCCGCCAGTAGATTTGGCCCTCCACCGTGGCCTATGTGGCCCGGCTGGTGATCCACCGCTACGCCATGCTCGGCGTGCTGGACGAGCAAGGCCAGCCGCTGGTGGAGATGGGCTTGCTGCAGGCACCGATCGCACCCAAGAGTGCCGTTGGCCTGGCCGTGCAACAGCAGGCCGGCAAGCCCTGCCCCGAGTGCGGCAACGCCACCATGATCCACAAGGACGGCTGCGATTTCTGCACCGCCTGTGGCTATGTGGGGCAGTG
>JACDQM010000137.1 GCA_015657635.1 Roseateles sp. | reverse complement strand
GGCTGGCCGCGCACGCCAGTGATCGCGCTGACCGCCAATGCCTTTGCCGAAGATGCCCGGCGCAGCCTCGAGGCGGGCTGCGACGACCATCTGACCAAGCCGGTCAGCCAAGCCGAGCTGCTGCAGGCACTGCTGCGCTGGGGACGGCACGGCCAGCCCGTCGCCCAGCGGCCCGCCACCGAAGCCCCCGTCACCGAGCCCGCGGCACTCGATGCCCCGCTGCCGGACAGCCAGGCGCAGGCTCATGCCCGGGTCTTCCTCGGCGCCTGGCGCCAGAGCTGGGCCCTGGCCAGCGCCGAGCCGGATGCCGACGCCGCGCAGCAGCGCCTGCTGCAGGACCTGCTGGCGCTGGCCGTGCGCCTGGGCGCCGATGAGCTGGCGCAGGCCGCCAACGCACTGCAGCAGTCCGGTGACGCGAACTCGCGCAGCCAGGCCCAGTTGCTGCTGGAGGCGGAGATCGCCCGCGTGCTGGTGGCTCTGGGCTGACTTCCTGCAAGAAGCGCCAAGCCGCGGTAGGCTTCGCGCCTTAGGGGCCACTGCCCGTGACGGCCCCACTGACCCGAACACCAGGAGTTCCCATGATCAAGCTGAGCGTCAATGGCCGGCCGGCCACGCTGGATGCCGACCCCGACATGCCCTTGCTGTGGGCGCTGCGCGAGGACCTGCAGCTGACCGGCACCAAGTTCGGCTGCGGCATGGCGCTGTGCGGCGCCTGCACCGTGCATCTGGACGGCCAGCCGGTGCGCAGCTGCTCGACGCCGCTGTCCGCTGCCGCAGGCAAGAAGGTGACCACCATCGAAGGCGTGGGCGCCACCAAGACCGGCCGCGCCGCGCAGCTGGCCTGGCTCAAGCTCGACGTGCCGCAATGCGGCTACTGCCAGAGCGGCCAGATCATGAGCGCCTGTGCACTGCTGGCGCAGAAGAAATCGCCCAGCGATGCCGACATCGACCAGGCCATGAGCGGCAACCTCTGCCGCTGCGGCACCTACAACCAGGTTCGCGCCGCCATCCACGACGCCGCCGCCACGCTGCGCAAGGGAGCCTGAACATGCACCACCACCCCATCACCACGCCGGCACAGACCGGCAGCACGCGGCGCGGCTTCCTGGCCGGCTCGGCGGCGCTGACGATAGGCTTCGCACTGCCCCTGGCCGGCGGCCGCGCACAGGCCCAGACCAGCAACAGCTTTGCGCCCAATGCCTGGCTGCGCATCACGCCTGACAACCGCATCACCGTGGTCTGCGCCTCGGCCGAAATGGGCCAGGGCGTGCTGACCGCGATCCCGATGCTGGTGGCCGAAGAGCTGGATGCGGACTGGTCGCTGGTCAGCGTTGAGCAGGCACCCGCCGATCCGGCCTACAAGAACCCAATCTTCGGCATGCAGGCCACCGGCGGCAGCACCACCGTGCGCGCGCACTGGACACCGCTGCGCCAGGCCGGTGCGGCGGCGCGCCAGATGCTGGTGGCCGCCGCCGCGCAGCAATGGAAGCTGGATGCTGCGCAGCTGCGCACCGAGCGCAGCCATGTGCTCGGCCCCGGCGGCAAGAAGATCGCCTACGGCGCGCTGGTGCAGACGGCCGCAACGCAGGCCGTTCCGGCCGAGCCGAAGCTGAAAGCCTCCAAGGATTTCAAGATCCTCGGCAAGCCGACGCGCCGGCTCGATACCGCCGCCAAGCTCAACGGCAGCGCCATGTTCGGCATCGATGCGCGCATCGACGGCATGGTGATCGCGGTGATGGCCCGCGCACCGATCGCCGGCGCCAAGCCGGCCAAGCTGGATGAAGCCGCCGCCCGCGCTGTCAAGGGCGTGATCGATGTGATCAAGCTGCCCAGCGGCGTGGCGGTGCTGGCCGAAGGCTACTGGTCCGCCAAGAAGGGCCGCGACGCGCTGCAGGTGCAATGGGATATGGGCGCACATGCCGGCCTGTCCAGCGACAAGGTGTCGGCGCAGCTGGCCGATGCCGCACAGAACGCCGGCGCGATCGCGGTCGACCGCGGCAATCTGAAGGACGCCGCGGCCAACTCCAGCCGCACGCTGGAGGCCGTCTACGAAGTGCCGTATCTGGCGCACGCCTGCATGGAACCGCTGAACTGCCTGGCCTGGGTGCGCGGCGATGAGGTGACGATCTGGGCGGGCACGCAGAGCCAGGGCCCCTCGCAAGGCATCCTGGGCCAGGTGGCGCAGGTGGCGCCGGCCAAGGTGAAGGTCAACACCATGCTGCTGGGCGGCGGCTTCGGCCGGCGCTTTGCGCCGGACTTCACCATCGACGCCACGCTGCTGTCCAAGATCAGCGGCCGGCCGGTGAAGCTGATCTACACCCGCGAGGACGATATGGCCGCCGGCTACTACCGGCCAGCCGCCCTGGTGCGCTTCGAAGGCGCGCTCGATGCCCAGGGCCGCGCCAGCGCGCTGCGCGCCGACGTGGCCAGCCCGTCCATCATGGCCGGCTCGGGCTTCATGAAGATTCCGGACAGCGGTGTGGACTCGATGGCGGTGGAAGGCATTGCCGACCACCCCTATGCGATCGCCAACCAGCGCGTCGCCTACGGCCGTGCCGAGCCCGGCCCGCAGGTCTGGTTCTGGCGCTCGGTGGGCCATTCGCAGAACGGCTTCTTCATCGAGAGCTTCATCGACGAAATGGCGCATGCCGCCAAGGCCGATCCGCTGCAGTTCCGCCTGCAGATGCTGGCCGACAAGCCGCGCCACCGCGCCGTGCTGCAGGCCGCCGCGGCCAAGGCCGGCTGGGGCAAGCCGCTGCCCAAGGGGCGCCACCAGGGCATCGCCCTGGCCGAGAGCTTCGGCAGCATCGTCGCCGAGGTTGCCGAGGTCTCGGTGGCCGCCGACGGCACGCCGCGCGTGCACAAGGTGGTCGCCGCGGTGGACTGCGGCCAGACGGTCAACCCGCTGACCATCGCGCGCCAGATCGAAGGCGGCATCGTTTACGGCCTGACGGCGGCGCTGTATGGGCGCATCAGCCACAAGGACGGCCGCGTCGAGCAGGGCAACTTCCATGATTACCCGGTGCTGCGCATCAACGAGATGCCCAAGGTGGAGGTGGAGATCATCGCCAGCCAGGAAGCCCCCGGCGGCATCGGCGAGCCCGGCACGCCACCGATCGCACCGGCGGTCTGCAACGCCCTCTTCGCCGCCACCGGCGTGCGGGTTCGCAAGCTGCCGATCGACGCGGCGGCGCTGGCGCGCAAGACCTGACACCGGTGGGCGGCACGCCGCCCGGGCCGCAGGCCCCGGTCGCCACTCGCGGCCGGGGCTTTGTCTTGCCTGCCGCAACGGCTGCCAGCACTTGTTGACGGCCTGATGTCCGCCATGTCCCCTTTACTGGGGAAGCCCTCTCGCGGAAAACCCGTTGTGCAGAGCAGCAAGAAACGGGTAATTTGCAGTCAAACATACCGAGGCTTCAGGGAGGCCCATGACTGCGAACTCCAAAGCGAAGCCGCACGCCAGCGGCCATTCGCCGCATCGGCTGCTTGAGCCATTTCTGCGCGGCCTGCGCCTGGCGCTGGTACTGACCGCGGTCACGCAGATCCTGCATGCCTGCCACTTCAAGGCACTCGGTGACTTCGACCATGCCTTCACCACCGCCGTGGTCAGCCGACTGCCGCTGGACAAGCAGGTCGAGGACCGGCCTGAGGCAGGTCGCGACCTGCGCGCGATACAGCAAATCGAGATCAGCGCGGACCTGCGCGTGAAGGCGCTGGAAGCCCGCGATGGCAAGGTCAGTGCCGAGACCGTGCAACGCCTGCAGGGTGTGCGCCCCATCGATCGCAGCGCGATGGCAGACGTGCTGCAGCAACTGGCCACCTGCCTGGCTACGCCCGGCTGCGTCGCCGCGGATACGCGCCCCAAGGTACTGGCCATCGACGTGGACCTAGCACCGCTACCCGCGGACGAAGACTCGCAGGGGGCGATTAGGACGGCGCTGGACGCGCTGCGCCAGCATGTACATGTCGTGGTCATCGCGCTGGACCGCAGCAGCAGCCAGGAGCGCCAGCTGCGCAATGACTTCATGAAAGCCAGCGGCTGCACGATGCCGGGCGATACGCGCGATCGCGGCGGCCTGTTCTTTGCGTCATCGCGACTCGTGCAACAGAGCGGCAGCGGGCCGCTCTACTTCCTGGACAAGGCCAGCGACTCCGGCAAGGATGCGCTGCGCTTCCCGAGCCTGGGTGCGCTGACTTACCTGGTCGACCAACTGCCCGAGCCGACCAGCCGGCCGGCCACGCCGGACGCTGCAGGCCAATGGAGCCCTGGCGAGATGGCCAGCCTGACCAAGCTGTGCAGCGAGGCACGCAAGCCAGCAGGCGTGCTCAGCGAAGACGACTTGGTGGACGAAGGCACGCCCGGCAAGGCCGTGCGCCTGCTGGAGCAGCAGTACGAGAAGCGCTATTTCAACTGGCCGCTGCTGCACGCCGAGGCCATGCTGTACATGCCGCTGAAGTGGCAGGACGATCCCGCCGGCTGGCAGCAGCAGGTCTACAAGCAGCTGCATGGCATGACGCTGCGGGCCCCCATCCTGCTGCTCAACGTCGACGGCGGCGGCAGCAATGATCGCTTCCTCACGCCCGGTGCGCTGACGACCCAGGTCAGCGGCGCCGCACTGCACGCGCTGCAGGCGATGAGCCTGCAGCAGCCCTTGCGCGAGGCCACCTGGCACGGCGCGCTGGTCGATCTGCTGTTGGGCATCGGCTGCGTGCTGATCGGCACCGGGGTCCATGTCCTGGTCCTGCACCGCCTGCAGCAGTACCTGCCGGGCATGACGCGCCTCTGCGCGGCCGGCTTCAGCCTGCTACTGGCTGCGGGCTTCAGCTACCTGGGCGTGATCGCAGCCACGTGGCTGATGATCTCCTTCCATTTGTGGTTCAACCCCTTGTACGTCGTGCTGGGTATGGCCATGCACGCTTTCATCGAGGGCTGGTCAACAGCCGAGGCGGAAGAAAAAGCCGAGCCGGCACAGCCCATCACAGAGCGCGCGTTGTTCGCCGACGTCTTTTTGCGCGCCGCCGCACCGCAGAAACCGGCCTGGGACGCGCGGCTGCGCCTGGCCAGCTATTGGCTGCTGATGCTGGGCGGCGCCATCGCGCTGCTCATCAACACCTTCCACTGAAACCGCCGGGAGCTTCGATGCGCTTGCGTCCATCCTTCATACCCGCCCTGCTGCTGGGACTCGCCGCATTGGGCCAAGCGCAGGCTGCCGACTGCAGGCTGTCCTGCCGTGCCGCCGGCTGCGCCGTCGCGCCGGCGACCGCAGAGCCACTCAAGCCCAGCCAGTGGCGGCTGACCCAGCATTGCGAACAGCTCAGCGTCCTCAGCGGCGATGTCGAGTTGCGCTATCTGCACAAGGGCCGCTGGCTGACGCCGCCGCCGCTGAAGCCGGCGCAGCACCTTTCCGAAGTCTTCGCCAAGTTCCCCGCCGACCAGCCCTGCTCGGTGCTCAGCGCGCCCTGCCTGCAGACGGCGATGGCCGCCAAGCAGGCGGCCGTGGGTGGCCATGGCATCGACAACCGCGAGAGCCTCCCCGCTGGCGAAGGCAAGCCCTGCGAGCTGGGCCTGCCCTGCGGCTCGGTGCTGCCCAACGACGCCGAGCAGCTGATGCTGCTGACCCAGGCCGAGCTCAACGCCAGCCTGCATCTGCGCCTCGCCCGTGGCACGCCCCTGCCGGGCTACCGTGCCGAGCTGAGCCTGCGCTTCGAGAATGGCCGCGCCGTGCTGGGCGGCGGGACGCTGCAGCCGGGCAGCCTGTACCAGTACCAGCTGCTCGATGGCGACGGCCGCGCGCTGGCCAGTGGCGAGTTCTCGCTGCTGTCCTCTGCGATGGCCCAACGCGTGCGCCAGCGCGCGCAGCAGCGCGTCCAGCAGCAGGGCATGGACGAGGCGCTCGCCTGGTATGACACGCTGGCCGAGAACCAGCTGTTCTGGGACGCCCTGCAATCCGAACTGAGGACTCGCGCACCATGAAGACCACCCCGACCCGCCGCGCCGCTGCCCTGCTGGCCGCCGGCCTGTTGCTGGCCCTGCCCGCGCAGGCGCAGCTCCTCGAGCTGCTGAAGAACCTGGCGCCGACCGCAGCCGGCATCCCGGCCAAGCCCGCCGAGCCGGCGGCCAGCGCAGCGCTGAACACACTGTCCACGGCAAACTCGAAAACTCCCGAGGCAGCAGCGCGCAAGGCGCAGATCGAGATCGAGCTGGCTCCCGATCGCCAGTGCAAGAAGCCGCAGGAGAAGTTCAACATCGCCGAGAAGCTGATGGACTACGGTGGCAGCGAGGCGGCGCTGCGGCTGGAGCGCCTGATCGCCTCCGACTTCAAGTACGACGACATCACCAAGGAAGACCGCGAACTGCTGCGTTATCTGGCGCAGACCACGGTCTGGGTTCCGGTGGAGCTGGAGGCCCGGCTGGGCAGTGCCTTCGACCTGGTCAGCAGCCGCGGTGGCGACGCGCTGACGCCGGTGGAGGAAGATGCCTTCAAGGACGTGCAGGGCCAGCTCGGCAAGTTCCGCGCGCTGACCACCGACTTCCCGGCTGACCCCAAGCTGCGCATGAACCCCGAGCTGGCCGATGGCGCCTTCGCCAAGTTCGGCGGCCTGATCCAGATCTCGCGCACGATGCTGCAGACCATGTCGGAGCGGCCGGCCGGCGCTGATCTGCTGCTGGCGCATGAGCTGGCGCATGTCTACAAGCGCCATGCGGTCAAGCGCATGCAGTTCGAGCTGCTGTCCAGCCGCGATGGCTGGGAGCTGGCCAAGAAGGTGCTGCAGCGCGCCAACCGCGGCGCCAGCTTCGACCCGCTCCGTGACGGCCTCTTCGCCGTCACCGTGGTGCCGCAGCTGATCGCCTTCGTGCGCAATCTGCAGCTCAACTTCTCCAGCGAGCAGGAGCTGGAGGCCGATGCCTGCGCCGCCCATTGGCTGAAGGCGGCCGGGCAGAACCCGACGCTGGCCTGGAACGAGTTCCGCGACAGCATGGCGGCCAGCGGCGGCAACGAGCAGGGCTATGCACGGACGCACCCGCCGACGGCCGAGCGTGAGGCCAACTTCATCATCAAGGTCACAGCCAAGCCGGCCCCGCCGCCGCGACCGCCCAAGCCGGAGCCCAAGGCCGGCAAGGACAAGGCCGCTCCGAAACCTGCCGCAAAAGGCTGAGCCCTGCGGCAGCCAGCGTCATGATCAGGCCGGCCGGACAGGCATCTGCTAAATTGCAGCGGCACCTGACCCACACCTGATTCATGACCTTGTCCGCATTGTTGGCGCTGATCGCCCTGGCGGCAGCGCTTGTCGCTGCGGCCATCTGGCTTTGCCTGCGGCGCGCGGCGCCCGCGAGCACATGGCCTGGGTCTTCGACGCCTCGCCGGTTGCCATGGCCCTGGTGGATCCGCTGCAGGGCT
>JACDQM010000136.1 GCA_015657635.1 Roseateles sp. | reverse complement strand
CCACCGCGGAAGGTGACGATGCGCTGCGCCCACTCGGCCAGCTTCATCATCATGCCGCCGTCCAGATGCTGGGCCGACAGCGGGATGGTGGCCAGGCCCAGAGCCAGCTGCAGCCACAGCAGCAGCAGCAGCACGATGTCGCTGGTCTTGCTGTTGATACGGATGCGTTCATCCGACAGCCGGCGATGCAGCAGGATGCTGACGCCGATGAAGCCCAGCACACCGGCCACGCCGCCGACGATCATGGCCATCAGCTGCTTGGCGCCCGCGCTCATGAAGGGTTCATACATGAAGTGCGGCGTCAGCATGCCAACGGTATGCCCGAAGAACAGCACCAGAATGCCGACATGGAAGAGGTTGGAACCCCAGCGCAGCGAGCCGGCGCGCAGCAGCTGCGAAGAGTCGCTCTTCCAGCTGTACTGGTCGCGGTCGAAGCGCAGCAGGCTGCCAAGCAGGAACACGGCCAGGCAGATATAGGGATAAAGGCCGAACAGGGCAAAGTCGAGCGAGTTCATGGACGCACTCCTTGGGAAGCGGCGGAAGACGCGGTCTTCCTGACGATGTGGATGGGCTGCGGCGCACCGGGCTTGCTCTGGCCCTTGCTAGAGCAGCCGTCAAAGGCGGCGGGCTCAAGCCAGGCCTCGTCCAGCGGCTCGTCGACGGTGATGCTGACGGCCTGCGGCTTCTCACCCGCCAGCTCCAGCACCGCGCCGATGGCGGCGGCATAGGGCAGGTTGTCGCGCTTGATCAAGCCGCTGTGGATGGCGTTGAGGATGTGCGCCATCTCGGCCAGAAACTCGCGTGCCACTGCCGGCGGCTGGGTGGAGGCGAACTCCAGCACCACGGGCAGGTAGTCGGGCAGTTCCGGCGCATCGAAGAAGACGCCCGCCTGCTCGTAGGTCTTGGCCAGATCGACCAGGGCCGGTCCGCGCTCGCGCGAGTCGCCGTGCACATGCTCGAACATGTGCAGGCTGGTGGCGCGGCCGCGGTCGAAGCTCTCGACATAGCGGGCCTGCACCGCATAGCGCTCGCCGCGCTGCAGCACGGCGACCAGCGCCTCGACTTCAGCCTGGCGCGCCGCGCTCAAGGCGCGCTCGCTCTTCAGTGCGTCCAGCAGTTCGGGCAGGGCCTCCAGCATTGCATCGCTGGGGTAGTCCAGCAGCCGGGCGAGCACCCGGCAGCTCAGGCTGATGGAGGGAGCCGATTTCTTGTGGTTCATGCTCTTCTCCCTCACAGCGTGGCCTTGATGGGGATGGTGCGCTTCTTGTCACCGCCGAACAGGCTGGTCTCGGTCTGCCCGTCCGAGCAGCCGTTGCCGAAGCTGAAGCCGCAGCCGCCGCGCAGGTCGTAGGCGTTCTCGGCGTACTCGCGGTGCGTGGTCGGGATCACGAAGCGGTCTTCGTAGTTGGCAATGGCCATGGTCTGGTACATGTCCTCGACCTCGTTCTTCAACAGGCCCACCTGGTCCAGCACCGTCTTGTCCTCGATGCCATCCACATGCTTGCCGCGCTGGTAGGCGCGCATCGCCAGCATGCGTTCCAGCGCACGATCCACCGGCTTCACGTCGCCAGCGGTCAGCATGTTCGCCAGGTACTGCACGGGGATGCGCAGCTGCTTGACGTCAGGGATCTGGCCGTTCACGCCGATGTGGCCGGCATTGGCCGCCGAGCTGATCGGTGACAGCGGCGGCACATACCAGACCATGGGCAGCGTGCGGTACTCGGGGTGCAGCGGCAGGGCCACCTTCCAGTCCACCGCCATCTTGTAGACCGGGCTCTTCTTCGCCGCCTCCAGCCAGGCTTCGGGAATGCCGTCCTTGCGGGCCTGCTCGATCACGCGCGGGTCGTTCGGGTCGAGGAAGACATCGAGCTGGGCCTGGTAAAGGTCCTTGTCGTCCTTGACGCTGGCGGCCTGCTCGATGCGGTCGGCGTCATACAGCAGCACGCCCAGATAGCGGATGCGGCCGACGCAAGTCTCCGAGCACACGGTCGGCTGGCCGGCCTCGATGCGTGGATAGCAGAAGATGCACTTCTCGGCCTTGCCGCTCTGCCAGTTGTAATAGATCTTCTTGTAGGGGCAGCCCGACACGCACATGCGCCAGCCGCGGCACTTGTCCTGGTCGTATCAGCACGATGCCGTCTTCCTCGCGCCTTGTAGATCGAGCCCGAGGGGCACGATGAGCAACGCAGGCCGGATCCAGGCTGTGCGAGCACTGCCTGAAT
>JACDQM010000135.1 GCA_015657635.1 Roseateles sp. | reverse complement strand
CCTGTTGCGGGCCGACGCCCTGCGTTTGCGTCGCCAGGTCTTGGGCTGGCTTGCCCTGCTGGCGGTGTGTGGGGTGGCCTTGGCCGTCACCGGCTTCTTTGATGCCCAGCGCTTTGCCGATGGCATGCCGGCCCTGGCCAGCTGGGCCGTGAGATGGTGCCGCCGAACTTTGACCGTTTCTCGCATTGGCTGCGCCCGCTGGCCGACACCCTGGCCATGTCGGTGGCGGGCACGGCCTTGGCCGTGCTGCTGTCCTTGCCCCTGGCTCTGTTGGCCGCACCCACCACCACGCCGCACCCTTGGATAGGGCAGCTGGCGCGCACCGTCTTGGCGGCCTGCCGCTCGGTGCCTGAAATCATCCTGGGCATCTTGTTCGTGGCAGCGGTGGGCTTTGGTGCACTGCCCGGCGTGCTGGCCCTGGCGCTGCACTCCACCGGCATGGTGGGCAAGTTCTATGCGGAGGCCATCGAGCACGTGGACCTCAAACCCCTGGAGGCAGCCCAGGCCGCCGGTGCGGGCCGCCTGCAAGTGATCTTCCATGCGGTGATGCCCCAGGTGCTGCCGCAGCTGGCCGACATCACCATCTACCGCTGGGAGTACCACTTTCGTGCTTCGGCGGTGCTGGGCATCGTGGGCGCAGGCGGCATCGGCTTCGAGCTGATGGCGGCCCTGCGCCTGATCAAGTACGACGAGGTGGCCGCCATCTTGTTGACCGTGCTGGCCTGTGTGCTGGTGGTTGACAGCTTGGGTGCCGCGCTGCGTCGACGACTGAAATGAATTCATGAGCGCTTCTCGTCCCCACATCCTTGTCGCCCAACCCGTCCATGCCGATGTGCTGGGGCGCCTGCAACAGGTTGGCACGGTTCACATGAACCCTGGCCCCGAGCCCTGGGCCGCGCATGAACTGCGTGCCCACCTGGCCCAGGCCGAGGCTTTGATGGCCTTCATGACCGAGCGGGTCGATGCCGAGCTGCTGAGCCATGCGCCGCGCCTGCGGGTGCTGGCCTGCGCCCTCAAGGGCTATGACAACTTCGACGTGGCCGCTTGTGCGCGCGCCGGCGTTCAGCTGAGCTTTGTGCCGGACCTGCTTACCGAGCCCACCGCCGAGTTGGCCTTGGGCCTGGCGATTGCAGCCGGCCGCCACCTGCTGGCCGGTGATGCAGCCGTTCGCACAGGGCAATTCGCTGGATGGCGCCCTCAGTTCTACGGCGTGGGCTTGCATGGGGCCACCGTGGCCGTGGTGGGCCTGGGCCGCGTGGGTCGGGCCATCGTGGATCGCCTGCAAGGCTTTGGCTGCGCCCGCGTGCTGGGTGTGGATCCCCAAGCCCAGGACCCGCGCACCGAAGCCGTGAGCCTGGCGCAGGCCCTGCGTGACGCCGACTGCGTGTTTTTGGCCGTGCCCCTGTTGCCGCACACCCTGCACCTGTTGAACGCCCCTTTGTTGGCCCAGGCCAAGACGGGTCAGGTGCTGGTCAATGTGGGGCGGGGTTCGGTAGTTGATGAGTCCGCCGTGGTGGAGGCCCTGAACGCCGGGCGCCTGGGCGCATTCGCGGCCGATGTGTTCGCCTGCGAAGACTGGGGTTTGGTGGATCGCCCGCGCGAGGTGCACCCGGCGCTGCGTGAGCACCCGCGCACCGTGCTGACCCCGCACTTGGGCTCGGCCGTGGCAACAGTGCGTCGCGCCATCGAGCACCGCGCTGCGGACAATCTGCTGGCCGCCTTGGCAGGCCAGGCCTTGCTCGACCCGGTGCCCTTGAGTTGAGCTGACAGGCGCCGCAACTGACGCTCACGCGCCTCGGCACAGCCGTTCGGCCAGTGCCTGATGTTGATCGAACTGCAGGGCCACCGGTCGCTGTGCGGCGGGCCGTCCGTAGCCCTGGCTGAACCAGGCAAAGCCGCAGCCGGCGGCCTGGGCGCAGGCGGCGTCCAGGTCGCTGTCGCCCACCAACCAGGCCTGCTCGGGCGCACAGCCCAGGGCTTGTAGGGCTTGCAAGAGCGGCGTGGCCTCGGGCTTGAGGGCCTGGGCGTTGTCGGCATGCACCAAGTGTGCGAAGTGAGCCTGCCAAGCAAAGCGCTGCAGCAAGGCTAGCAAGACCTCGCCCGGGCCATTGCTGCAAACAGCCAGCAGGAGCCCTGCAGCGCGCGCGGCATCGAGCAGCGCCACCGCCTGCGGATAGGGCTGGGCTAGGCGCAGTGCATGGGCCTGGTAGCGTTGCAAGAGCAGGGGCCGATGTGCGCTCAAATGCGGCGGCAGCCATCCCGGCAGGCCCTGGCTCAGGCGCTCGCGAACGGCCTCCCGCGTCAAGGGCGGTTCGCCCAGGGCTTGGAGCACTTCATTCAAGGCCGCTTGCACCGCTGGCAGGGTGTCGATCAGTGTGCCGTCAACGTCGAACACCAGGGCCCGCAGGCCCCGCAGTTCAGAGGGGGAAGCGAGGGCTGGCATCCAGGAAATCGTGGTTGTGGACCAGGGTCTGCTGGGCATGGGCCAACACCACGGCATAGGCCGGCGGCTCGAAGCTGCCGGGTATCTCTGCAGCATGCAGATCGAAGGCCACCTGGTGGTTGGTGGCGCGCAGCGTCGAGAACGGAACGCCGCACCAACTGCCCGAAATGGGGCGATGCACATGTCCGAAGAAGAGGTGGCGCACGCGGTGGCGGTGAGGGGCCAGCACGGCTTCAAAGGCGGCGGCGTCTTTCAGGCCGATGGCGTCCATGGAGGCCAGGCCCACATCGAAGGGCGGGTGGTGCATGGCGATGTACAGCGGCGCTTCTGCGCTGCTGGCCAAGGCCTCGGCCAACCAGGCTTGGCGCTGGGCGCAAAACACACCATAGGGCACGCCGGGTGCGTTGGTGTCCAGGATCAAAAGCTCGCCCAGAGGAAGAGCCAGGCGTTGTTGCACGAAGCCGTTGGCGTCGCGTGGCACAGTGGGGAACTGGGCGCAGAAGGCTTCGCGGTCGTCATGGTTGCCGATCACCCAACGCACCGGCATGGGCAGGCGCGAGAAGGCCTGCTGCAGGGCCTGGTAGGCGGCCGGCTGGCCGGTGTGGGCCAAGTCGCCGGTGACGAGCACGAAGTCCGCATCACCGTGTTCGCGGCAGATGCTGTCGAGGGCGGCTTGCACCCGCTGCAGCGGGTCGTTGCCGTAGAGCAAGGCCCCGGGCTCGATCAAGTGGGTGTCGGTGAGATGGATGAATTTGGTCCAGCGCATGGGCGCCTCCAGCGGAAGTGTTCGGGGAGTGCAGGCCCACCCGCGACGGGGTGGGCCATTCGCAGACTTAACGTGGCAGCAGCTTTTGCACGTCAGCCGTCATGTCTTTCAAGACGGCGCGCGGTTCGTTGGCGCGCTTGCCCGAGACGATGGTTTGCAGGTGGTCCTTGATCACGTCGGTGATTTTCAAACCGTTCTCGCCGGGGAAGGCGTACCAGCGGGTCAGCAAAGGCAGCTGCTGCACGGCGGTGTAGTTGTTGGGGTTCTGGACGTAGAAGTCCTTGAGGTAGATCTCATTGGCCACCTTGTTGGGCGGCATGTAGCCGGTGCTGCGGGCCACGATGGCCGCGCCGATGGGGCCGGTCCAGAACTTCAGCACTTCCCAAGCAGCTTCGCGCTTCTTGGGGTCTTGCGTGACCACCATGCCCACATTGCCACCCGCGGGCAGGCGACCGGTGCCGGGCACCACGCTGGGGAAGGTGCCTGTCTTGAGTGCGAACTTGCCGCCGATCATGCCGGTGATCTTGGCGAGGTCAGAGGTGGAGGTCACGTGCACGGCGGTCTTACCTGCGGCGAAGGCGGCGCGTGAATCGGCCTGCGAGAGATTGGGCATCTTGCCCTCGTTGACCAGGCGGGCGTAGAGGTCGATGGCCGCTTGACCGGCCGGGCCGTTGAATGCCACGGTTTTTTCGTCGGCGCTGAGCATGCTGCCGCCTTGGCTGAACACCGGGGCTTGCCACAACCAGTTGCCGGTGATGTCCCAGGCCATGGTGATGCCGTTGGTGTCATTGCCCAAGGCGCGGGCCTTGGCCGTCAGCGCAAACACTTCATCCCATTGGGTGGGCAACTTGGCTGGGTCACCACCGGCCTTTTTCAGCAGATCGAGGTTGTAGTAGATGACGGGCAGCGAGATGGCGAAGGGCAGGGCGTAGACCTTGCCGTTTTGGGTGCCGATGTCGAACATGGCCTGGTGGAAGCCCTGGGCGCCGAAGTTCTTCTCAGCCTTGATGAAGCCATCCAGCGGTACGGCGATCTTGCGGTCCACCAGGATGCGGATGCGGTTCAGGCCTTGGAAGGTCACGTCCGGGGCCTGCTTGGTGATGGCTTCACGCAGCACTTTCTGCGTGCCTTCCTCGTAGCTGTCGTAGGGGGCGCGGAAGCTCACCTTGATGTTGGGGTAGAGCTTGGCGAACTCGGCGGCGATTTGCTTGTGGGTGTCGTCGAACAGCTCACCGTAGGGGTACTGCATGACGATCTCGGTGGGGGCGGCGGCCGAGGCCAGGGCCGTCATCGTGCTGAGCGCTGCCGCAACGGCAAAGCGGTGCAAGGTTTTCATGAGAGAGGTCTCCAGGGTGCGTTGAGAAGAGCGGGGTTGCAATGCGCAGGGCGTCACTTCATGCCGGTGAAGGTGATGCCCTCGATGAAGCGACGCTGTGCAAGCAAGAAGGCCAGTACCAGCGGGGTGATGACCACCAGCGCGGCGGCCATCAGCACGCCGTAGTTGGTGCCGGCCTCCTGGTTGCGGAACTGAGCCACGCCCAGGGGCGGGGTCAGGTACTCAGGGCTGTTGATGACGATGAGCGGCCAGAAGTAGTCATTCCAGTGCGCCACCACCGAGAAGATGCCGAAGGCCGTCACCGCCGGCCAGGCCGTGGGCAGCATCACGCGCCACACAATCGCCACTTCACTCAAACCGTCCATGCGAGCGGCATCGATCAAGTCATCGGGCACAGTCTTGAAGAACTGGCGCAGCAAGAAAATGCCAAACACCGACAGCGTCCACGGTGCCACCAGGGCCGCATAGCTGTCGAGCATGCCCAGCTGGTGCAGCAGCAGGAACACCGGCACCGCCACCGCATGCTGCGGCACCAGCAGGCCCAGCAACACCGCGCCCATCAACCATTGCCGGCCACGGAACTCCAGCTTGGCCAGGGCGTAGGCCGCAGGCAGTGCCACCAGCATCTGCAGCACAAAGATGCTGAAGGTGACGATCACGCCGTTGGCCAGCAGGCGCAGCAGCGGGGCGCGCTCGAAGGCGGTGCGCAGGTTGTCGAGCAGGGCCCAGCGCTGTGGCAGCCAGTGCAGCACATCGCTGAACACCTCGGTCTCGGGCTTGCTGGCCGTGGACAGCATCCAGGCAAAGGGCACCAGCGTGAGGGCCGCCAGCAGCAGCAAGAAGGAATGCCGCGCCAGTTGGCCGGTGAATTGTGTGAGGCGGTTCATGCGTAGTGAATCCGTTTGTCCAGCCACTGGGTCTTGAGCACGGTGACCAGCAAGACCAAGCTCAAGAACACCACGGTCACCGCCGAGGCATAGCCCGAGCGGAAGAACTCAAAGCCCTCGGCGTACAGCGTGTAGACCAGCACCTCGGTGGCCTTGTTCGGCCCGCCCTTGGTGAGCACGTGCACGGTGTCGAACACCTGAAAGGACTTGATCGCGCTGATCACCAGCACGAACAGGGTCACGGGTGCCAGCATGGGCCAGGTCACCAAGCGAAAGCGGGCCCAGCCGGCGGGCACGCCGTCCACCTCGGCGGCCTCGTACAGGGCGCGGGGGATGCCCAGCAGGCCGGCACTGAAAAGCACCATATTGAAGCCAAAGCTTTGCCACACCCCAATCACGGCGAGCACCCACAGCGCCAGGGACTCCTCTTGCAGCCAAGCGCGCGGCGCCATGCCCAGACTCTTGAGCGTCAGGTTCACCAGGCCGAAGTTGGGGTGCAGCATGAACTCCCAGACGATGGACATGGCAATCAAGGTGGCCATCACCGGCAGGAAGAAGGCCGCCCGGTACCAGGCACCGCCGCGTTGCAGGCCGTGAATGCCCAAGGCCGCCAGCAGGCCCAGGCCCACCGAGCTGGGCACCACCACCAGGCTGTACAGCGCCGTGTTGGACAGCGATTTCCAAAACACCCGGTCCTCGGCCAGCTCCAGGTAGTTGTCCAGCCCGATGAAGGCCATCGATTCGGCGCCCAGTTGGTAGTCGGTCAAGGACAGGCCCGCCACCACCACCAGCGGCCCAAACAGGAGCAGCAGCATCAGGAATGCCGCAGGGGCCACCAAACGATGTGCGATGGCGCCGGTGCCGACGCGGGGTGTGCGCGCCGCGGCGGGGGCGCGGGCCAGCAGGGCGGTGGAATCAGACATGGGGCTGCGCCTCCACTGGCAGGCGCTGGCCCTGGGCATCAAAGGCCAGGGCACGGGCCGCTTCGACGTGAACGCCCACGGTCTCACCCCGGGCGGGCAGGGCGGCCAGGGCGTCACAACGCAGCACCAGGCGGTGTTCGCTGCCTTGCAAGGTCAACCACACCAAGACCTCGCTGCCCAGGTGTTCATGTCCGCTCACTTGGCACGATAGGCCCAGTCGGCCCACAGGCGCGAGCCGCAAAGCCTCGGGCCGCAGGCCCAGGGTGACCCTTTGTCCCACCGGTCCGGCACTGGGCAGGGCCAGTCCCAGGAGCTGGCCGTGATGGCGCAGCCGCCCCTGGGCATCCCGTTCGCAGGGCAGGGTGTTGAGCTGAGGCTGGCCGATGAACTCGGCCACGCGCAGCTCCACCGGGTCGAAATAGATTTGTGCCGGCGTGCCCACTTGCAGCAGCTCGCCGCCCATCATCACCGCCACCCGGGTGGACATGGTCATGGCCTCGGTTTGGTCGTGGGTGACGTAGACAAAGGTGCTGCCCAGTTGCCGGTGCAGCGCGGTGATCTCGCTGCGCATTTGCACGCGCAAATTGGCGTCCAGGTTGGACAGGGGCTCGTCCATCAAGAAGGCGGCGGGGCGCCGCACCAAGGCCCGACCGAGGGCGGCCCGTTGGCGTTGGCCGCCCGACAACTGGCCCGGCTTGCGGTCCAGCAAGTGAGCGATGTCCAGCTGCTTGGCGGCGGCGCTCACCTCGCCATCGATGGCGTGGCGGGTGGCGCTGCTGCCGGGCCACCAGCGGCCCACCACGGGCAGGCGTTGCCAGCGGTTGAGGCGGCGCACGGCCAGAGGCACGGCAATGTTCTCGCGCACGGTCAGGTGCGGGTAGAGCGCATAAGACTGAAACACCATGGCGATGTCGCGGGCGCTGGGCGGCAGCGCGTCCATGCTGCGCCCCGCCAAATGCACCTCGCCCTGGTCCTGTCGCTCCAAGCCCGCCAGTATGCGCAGCAGGGTGGACTTGCCGCAGCCCGAGGGCCCCACCAGGGAAATGAACTCACCGTCGCCGATGTCCAGGCCCACGCCCCGCAGCACCGGGGTGTTGCCAAAGGACTTCTGAAGGTTGTGGATGCGAATGTTTGCCATGGCTTCATGGTCAGCGCCGGGCGTGTCACTCCCATGAAAAGAATCCTGGGTAAATTTCGGTTGCTGATAGGGCCCACCGATGAAGCTGTTGACACTGTTGCAGTCCTTCCATGCCGTGGCGGCCACTGGCTCGGTCACGGCCGCCGCACGGCGGCTGGGCCTGAGTCAGCCCACCTTGAGTGAGCAGTTGGGCGAGTTGGAGCGGCACTTCGGTGTCGAGCTGTTCTTTCGCCGTGGGCGCCGCCTGTTCATCACGCCGCTGGGCTTGGAGTTGCGGGGGCTCACCCATCGCCTCTCCGAGTTGGAACTGGAGGCCCAGTCCCTCCTGGGCGCCAATGCCTGCGGGCTGTCGGGCCAATTGCAACTGGCCGCGGTCGGGCCCTACAACTTGATGAAGTTGCTGCGTGGCTTTTGCCAACGCCATCCGCAGCTTCATGTGCATGTGGTGGCTGGTGACAGCGCCACGGTCTTGCAGCGGGTGCTGGACTATGAGGCCGACCTGGGCCTGGTGGTGGAGGCCTCCAGCGACCCGAGGCTGGCCAGCCTGCCTTTGCAGCGTCAGCCGCTGCGCCTGATGGTGCCCCAGGGTCACCGCTTGGCCGGCCGCTCCTCGGTGCGTTTGAAAGACATCAGCGACGAGCCCTTTGTGCTGCGCGATGTGGGCTCGACCACCCAGCGGGTGTTCGAGCGCTGCTTGGACGAGGCCGGTGTGCGCGTGCAGTCACGGCTGCGTTTGAGCAGTCGCGAAGCGGTGCGCGAGGCGGTGATTCAGCGCTTGGGTTTGGGCGTGGTGTCAACCCAGGGCTTTGTGCCCGGGCCCGGCCTGGTGGGCCTGCCCTTTGAAGAGCCGCAAATGGCCACCCATGCGCACCTGGTCTGGTTGGCGAGCCGGCATGCTTCGCGGCTCGTCAGTGCCTTTGTCGGGCACGCCCAGGAGATTCTCACCGGCCTTGAGGCCTGAGCGCGGCGGGGACCCACCCCGCCTGCGTCCCTCAAGCCACCCGCCGTCCTGCTTGAAGACCTCGGTGACCACGGGCAGGCCGCCCACTTCTTTGACGCGGATCAGGTCGGCGCGCCAGTCCAGCTTGAGGGCGCCGCGGTCGTGCAGGCCACAGGCGGCCGGGTGGGCGCTGACGGTGGCCACCGCTTCGCTGAGTGGGAAGCAGCCCTGGTCCCAATACGCCTAGCATAGGGTTCACCGTGGCCAAGCCTGCGGTTTCTACGACTTTGCTTGCGCAATAGAGCACGCCTGAAAGGAGCCGGAAAATGCCCGGCCAACAGGTATTACAAAAGCGATACACTGGTCCCATGAAGAGCACCACCATCCCGCCTGTTCGCGTTGAACCCAAGTTCCGAGAGGAACTGGAACAGTCTCTGGAAGACGGCGAGTCGATCGCTGCTCTGGTAGAGAAGGCGGTTCGCACCGAGGTAGCGCGCCGACGTGACCATGCTGAATTTGTTCGTCGAGGCATGGAATCGATTGCTCGCTCCGAAGCAGCCGGGGACTGGGTCCCTGCTGATGAGGTGCTAGCCAAGCTTGACGCCAAGGTGGCCGCAGCTCGTGCGCGTCAGAAGGCTGCCTCTGCATGAAATATCAAGTCGTCTTCAGCCGCGAGGCCGAGGAGGATCTTGACAGGTTGTTTGAACACGCATTCGAGCGTGAACTGAACAGCGCAGCCGGTGATCTCGACATTCCTTCGAACGCTGTTCAAGCGATTCGTCAGGCCTGTAGGTTCCTGGAGATCAGTCCGTTCAGTTGCCGCAAGGCAGAGAACAGCCCGTTTGCGCGTGAGCTTATCGTTCCCTTTGGGGCGAGCGGCTATGTCGTGTATTACGAGATCAAGACCGAGGGTCGAGTTCACATCGGTGCTGTACGGCACCAAAGAGAAAGCGATTACCACTAAGGAATCGCGCAATGCGGCCTCCCGGTCGCATCTATCAACGCTGGCCATGGGTGGAGCACTTTGATTTGCCGCCGGGTTATGCAGGATTGAGCGCCGCAAGCTTGCCCCGCTACGCCGAGAAATCGGTGTAGCGTGGCATTTCTGCTCCCCGTTCATGCAACGTGTTCAATCTCATAGTTGTTCGGTGCGGAGTCGCCACGGGGATGTGCAGACGCAATCCGGTGGCCGACTTGCAGGATGTGACCTGCATTAGCAGCCACAGAATTTTGCCCAGCTGTCCATCAGGGGGCGACGTTTGGCCAGTAGATCACCTCGTAAGTAGGCGGCGACCGTTTGGCTCGACTCGCTGTGGGCCAGGGCTTTGTCATAGACCTTGAAGTCGTACTCAGTAGTCTCCGCAGCCCAATCGGTGAGAGTTGACCTGAAACCATGAACGGTGACGCGTCGCCCGTCCATCCTTGGATCGGTCCATGTGTTGGGCTCGCGTTCATGCATGTTGCCGATGACGTTCAGCAAGGAGGTGTTGTGAAGCCCGACGCCGTGCCACTGAAACACCAGTGGGCAACTGTCCTCGCGTTGGGCCTTCATCAGCCGAATGATCTCCAAGGCGCGAGGCGACAAAGGCACCCGCATGGGAAACCTGCCCTTCATGTGTTCTGCAGGCACTGTCCAGAGTAGCTTTTCCTCGTCGATCTCGCTCCATTGGGCCAAGATGATGGGATTGGTCCTCATGGCAGTCAGGATGGCGAACTCCAGTGCCAGCGCTGGTGAGATCGAACGGCGAAACTTGATGTTGGCGTCTTGGATCTCGTGGAGCCTCTTCATGAAGGTGCCCATCTGCTCGTAAGGCAGGGATGGGTGGTGGCCTTCGTCTTGGACCTTGTCCGGCGATGAAAGTAGGTGCTGGAGGTTCGTCTTCCAGACCGTTGGGTTGTCGCCTCTGCAGTAGTTCTTCACCTTGGCCCAGCCCCAAACGGCTTCCATGCGAGATCGCACCCGAGTGGCGGTCTCGTTGATCTCAAGCCAGATCGGCTTCAGGACGGCGAGAACGTCATGCAGCGTGATCTCGTCCACCCATTTATTGCCAAGCAAAGGATAGGTGTAGGTGGCGAGTGTGGTTCCCCATTGAGCTGCATGCTTCGCGTTGGTCAGTTCAGGGATCTTGACGTCCGCGACGTAGGTCTCGCAGCACCATTTCCAGGTTTTGCGTTCGGTCCGTGCGCCCTCTTGCGCGAGTAGGGCGCTTCTCGTCGCGTTCCTGCTTTCGATCGGATCGGCTCTTGCTTGTAGAAGTGCGCGACGTTCTGTCGCCAGCTTGCGCGCCGTGTCTAGATCGACCGAGTGCACCGGGCCGAGTCCCATCTCTCGTGAGCGGCCGTCAAGGCGGTAGCGAAACAGCCAACTCTTGGCTCCGCCTGCTGAGACCTGTAGGTACAGGTTACCGCCATCGGCGTAGCGGCCGGGCTTTCTGGTGTTCTTGACGACCAGAGGGCTCAGCCGATGGAGAACATGAGGTCCCTGCTTTCTGGCCATGGCGACTTCTCCAAAAAGTCTACCCACAAAATTTCGAGGATCTCGAAAAGTCTACCCACAAAGCTTACCCACAAATTGACCCACAAAAAAGTGCGGGAAGCAATGGAACTTCGCGAGACGCCCTGGGAGCTCCGCACTGGGCGGCGGGGGCCTCTTTCCCTATGAAATGGACGAAAAAAAGCCGTCTCTTGGACGGCTTTGGACTTCCGGGGAAGTTTGTATTGGCGGAGAGGGCGGGATTCGAACCCGCGGTGGGCTATTAACCCACACACGCTTTCCAGGCGTGCGACTTAAACCGCTCATCCACCTCTCCGAAGCCCGCCATCATAACGCAGTTTTTCTCGCAAAATTGCATCTGCGAGATCGTTTCACGAAGGCCGTTGGCGGACTGGCGGCCTACGAGGCCTTTGTGCCCTTCATCAAGGCCATGGCGGTGCCGATCAGGCCGCTGACTTCGCTCATATTGCCCGGCACGATCATCGTGTTGTTCTTCTGGGCCAGCTGGGCATAAGCGTCAACGGCCTTCTCAGCCACCTTCAACTGCACGGCAGACTGGCCACCAGGTTGCTCGATCGACGCTGCAATCTTGCGGATGGCGTCAGCCGTGGCGTCTGCGACGGCCGTGATCGCTGCAGCTTCGCCCATGGCCTTGTTGATCTCGGCCTGCTTCTCGCCTTCGGAGCGGGCGATGGCCGCCTCGCGCTCGCCGGTCGCGATATTGATCTGTTCCTGGCGGCGGCCTTCAGAGGCTGCGATCAGCGCACGCTTCTCCCGCTCGGCAGTGATCTGGGCCTGCATGGAGTGCAGGATGGCTGGCGGCGGGGTCAGGTCCTTGATTTCATAGCGCAGCACCTTGACGCCCCAGTTCAGGGCGGCTTCGTCCAGGGCTTGCACGACCGAGCTGTTGATGACATCGCGCTCTTCGAAGGTTCGATCCAGCTCCATCCGGCCAATCACGCTGCGCAGTGTGGTCTGGGCCAGTTGGGTGATCGCGATGATGTAGTTGCTGGAGCCGTAGCTGGCGCGCATGGCATCGGTGACCTGGAAGTACAGGATGCCGTCGACTGTGAGCTGGGTGTTGTCCTTGGTGATGCAGACCTGGCTGGGCACGTCCAGCGGGATTTCTTTGAGAGAGTGCTTGTAGGCCAGGCGGTCGACAAAGGGCACGAGGAAGTTCAGCCCTGGAGTCAGCGTGGCGTGGAACTTGCCCAGCCGTTCGACCACCCAGGCGTTCTGCTGTGGAACGACCTTGATTGAGCGGACGATGAAGATGGCTGCAATGGCCAGCAGCACGAGTGCGATTTCCATGAATACTCCCTGTTTTTGAATGTTTGAAACTCAGTGGCCCAAGAGCAGGCAACTGCCTTCGACGGCGCGGATCACATGGTGCCCGGCCTCCGGCGTTCCGTTGCCGATGAAGCGGGCCTGCCAGTCAGCGCCCCGATAGCGCACCTGGGTCGAGCCGTCCGGGTTCCATTGCGTGACTTGCACCGACTGCCCGATGTCAAGGTTGACATCGGCATTGCGCGAGGCGGGCTTTGATTTTGGGCGCCGCAAATGCCATGCGATGACGGCGGCCCCTCCAACAACAGCCGCTGCAACGATCTGAGCGCTGCTGCCCAGACCCAGATGCGCCGCAATCGCCGCGGCTGCAGCGCCAAGGGCCAGCATCAGCAGGTAGAACGTGCCGGTGGCGAGTTCGACCGCCACCAGGACGCCGCAGGCCACCCACCAGAAAGTCGTGGCATTCATGTCCATGTCACCTCCCTGATCACATGATGCGGCGCAGTGTAGCCGCGCTGTTTCGTGCCACCATCGTCCTGTTTGTGCGACAGGAATGCGCGACCCATGCGGTCGGCCGGGAGCTTGGCCCTACACTTCGCGCCTTCGTTTTTCTTCGTCCCGCCTCCGGAGGCACCAGATGCTGCGTTTTCGCTTTCCCATCGTCATCATCGACGAGGACTACCGCTCCGAGAACACCTCGGGCCTGGGCATTCGCGCCCTTGCGGAGGCCATCCAGAAGGAAGGATTCGAAGTGCTGGGTGCCACCAGCTATGGCGACCTGAGCCAGTTTGCGCAGCAGCAAAGCCGGGCCAGTGCCTTCATTCTGTCGATCGACGACGAAGAGTTCACGCCGGGGCCTGAGCTTGATCCAGCGGTGCTCAACCTGCGCAAGTTCATCGAGGAAATCCGCTTCAAGAACGCAGACATCCCGATCTACGTCTACGGCGAGACCCGCACCTCTCAGCATCTGCCGAATGACGTGCTCCGTGAGTTGCATGGCTTCATTCACATGTTCGAGGACACGCCCGAGTTCGTGGCGCGTCACATCATCCGCGAAGCCAAGAGCTATCTGGATGGCTTGGCGCCGCCGTTCTTCAAGGCGCTGATGGACTATGCGCAGGACGGCTCTTACTCCTGGCACTGCCCTGGGCATTCGGGCGGCGTGGCCTTCCTGAAGAGCCCGGTGGGGCAGATGTTCCACCAGTTCTTCGGCGAGAACATGCTGCGGGCCGACGTCTGCAACGCCGTTGAGGAACTCGGCCAGCTGTTGGACCATACCGGGCCTGTGGCCGCGTCCGAGAAGAATGCTGCGCGCATCTTCAATGCGGACCACTGCTTCTTCGTCACCAACGGCACCAGCACCTCGAACAAGATGGTGTGGCACCACACGGTGGCGCCCGGCGATGTGGTGGTGGTGGATCGCAACTGCCACAAGAGCATCCTGCACAGCATCATCATGACGGGCGCTGTGCCGGTGTTCATGACGCCCACGCGCAATCACTACGGCATCATCGGCCCGATTCCGGAGAGCGAGTTCTCGCCTGAGAACATCCGCAAGAAGATCGCCAAGAACCCCTTGCTCAAGGGCGTGGACGTCAAGAAGGTCAAGCCGCGAATCATGACGTTGACGCAGAGCACCTACGACGGCGTGCTCTACAACACCGAGACCATCAAGGCCAAGCTCGACGGCTGGATCGATACACTGCACTTCGACGAGGCGTGGTTGCCCCATGCGGCCTTCCACAACTTCTACGGTTCCTACCATGCGATGGGCAAGAACCGCGTGCGCCCCAAGACGGCGATGGTCTATGCGACGCAGTCCACCCACAAGCTGCTGGCCGGACTCTCGCAAGCCTCGCAGGTGCTGGTGCAGGACTCGCAGAACGTGAAGCTGGACAAGCATCTGTTCAACGAAGCCTATCTGATGCACACATCCACCAGTCCGCAGTACTCCATCATCGCCAGCTGCGATGTGGCTGCGGCCATGATGGAGCCCCCTGGCGGCACTGCGCTGGTGGAGGAAAGCATCAGTGAGGCCTTGGACTTCCGCCGCGCCATGCGCAAGGTGGACGAAGAGTACGGCCAGGACTGGTGGTTCAAGGTCTGGGGACCGGACAAGCTGGTGGAAGAGGGCTACGGCAAGCCCAACGACTGGATGCTCAAGGCCAATGCCAAGTGGCACGGTTTTGGCAATATCGCCGCCGGTTTCAATATGCTGGACCCGATCAAGTCCACCATCATCACCCCCGGTTTGGACATGAGCGGCAAGTTTGCCAAGACGGGCATCCCGGCAAGCATCGTCACCAAGTTCCTGGCCGAACATGGTGTGGTGGTGGAGAAGACGGGGCTGTATTCCTTCTTCATCCTGTTCACCATTGGCATCACCAAGGGGCGTTGGAACACGTTGCTGACGGCGCTGCAACAGTTCAAGGACGACTATGACAAGAATGCGCCTCTGTGGCGCATCCTGCCCGAGTTCTGCGCGGCGCAGCCGCGCTACGAGCGCATGGGGCTGCGCGACCTGTGCCAAAGCGTCCATGAGGCGTACGCCAAGGGCGACATTGCGCGCCTCACGACCGAGGTTTATCTATCTGATCTTGAGCCTGCCATGACGCCTAGCGATGCCTATGCGCACATTGCCCATCGCAAGACTCAGCGGGTCGAGATCGATGCGCTTGAAGGGCGCGTCACGACCGCGCTGTTGACGCCATACCCGCCAGGCATTCCGCTGCTGATTCCGGGAGAGCGCTTCAACAAGCGCATCGTCGACTATCTGAAGTTCACGCGCGAGTTCAATGCGGCATTCCCGGGTTTCGCGACAGACGTTCATGGCCTTGTCGAGGAGAAGGGTGAGGATGGGCGCTCGCGCTATTACGTGGACTGCGTGGCCGCCTGATCGGCGCTGCGAGGCACCATGAAAAAACGGGGCTATGAAGCCCCGTTTTGCTTTGGTGACACGAGCGCTGAATCAGACTTCTTCGTCGGTGAGGGCCACATGGCTGAAGCCACCGTCGACATACATGATTTCGGCGCTGACGCCCGACGCCAGATCGGACAGCAGGAAGGCGGCAGCGTTGCCGACATCGTCGATCGTGATGTTGCGGCGAATCGGCGTGTTGGCCGCAAAGTGCGTCAGCAACTTGCCAAAGTCCTTGATGCCAGAGGCTGCCAGCGTCTTGATCGGACCGGCCGAAATGCCGTTCACCCGCACGTTGCGCGCGCCCATGTTGTAGGCCAGGTAGCGCACACTCGCCTCCAGCGAGGCTTTGGCAAGGCCCATGGTGTTGTAGTTCGGAACGTAGCGCTCCGCGCCCAGATACGACAGTGTGAGCAGCGAAGCGCCGGCCCGCAGGCGCGGTGCAGCGGCCTTGGCCATGGCTGGGAAGCTGTAGGCCGAGATGTCGTGGGCGATGCGGAAGTTCTCCCGGGTGAGTCCATCAAGAAAGTTGCCTGCAATGGCTTCGCGTGGCGCGAAACCGATGGAATGCACAAATCCGTCGAACTCAGGCCAGACTTCGCCCAACTGGCTGAACAGGGCTTCAATCTGCGCGTCGTCTCCAACGTCGCAGTCATACACCAAAGTCGAACCGAACTCGGCCGCAAACTCGGTGATGCGCTCCTTGAATCGCTCGCCCACATAGCTGAAGGCCAACTCGGCCCCCTCGCGGTGGCAGGCGCGGGCAATGCCGTAGGCGATCGAGCGGTTGGACAGCACGCCCGTGATCAGAAGTCGCTTGCCGGCGAGAAACCCCATAAATGCTCCTAGTTATTGAATGCGGCGGATTTTCGCATGGCAACAGCGGCTGACAAGCTCGATGCTTGCGGGCATGGTGCTTGCATAGTACAATCCCGGCTTCGCTGAGAGGCTGTGGCGCCATGAAATGCTAGATCATGGGTGCGGCGACTTCGCGACGAAGGTGGGCGGATTCATCCAGCCCATTTTTTTGCTTCATCGATTTTTTGATTCGACCTGAGAAAGCCAGAGATATTCACGCATGAATTGGCAAGCCGCTGTTGAGAAAACCGTGACCGGGCTCGGTTACGACCTGGTGGACTGCGAGCGCAGCGCCGGCGGATTGCTGCGCGTGTACATCGACAAGCTGCCTGAGCAGGCGCTGGCCGGCGAGCTGATCACGGTTGAGGACTGCGAGCGCGTGACGCGTCAGCTGCAGTACGTTCTCGAGGTCGAGAATTGCGATTACCAGCGGCTTGAGGTGTCTTCGCCGGGTATTGACCGCCCGCTGAAGAAGCTCGCCGACTATCAGCGTTTCGCTGGCCAGGAAGTGGAAATCACGCTGCGCGTGGCCTTCCAGGGTCGGAAGAAGTACCGGGGCCTGCTGGCAGCAGAAGGTGACGGATGGCGCGTCGTGTTCAACGACGGCAAGACAGATCAAGCGCTGGATTTCAGCCTTGAAGAGGTGCGGGACGCCAATTGGTGCCCCAAATCAGCTTCAAGGGGCGCAGTGCCAAGGCTGCAGAGCCTGGCGCGGACAAGGCTGGCAAGCCTGCGAAGCCGAAGCGCAAGCAGAGCAATGCCAAGGCCCGGCAACCGCTGGAAGCGGAGCCGGCGGCCGACAAGGATGACAAGGTTGACGGAGGTCTCGATCAATGAACCGCGAACTGTTGATGCTGGTGGATGCGATTCGCGCGAAAAAAGCGTGGAGCGCGATGTCGTTTTCGGAGCGGTGGAAGCGGCGTTGGCCTCGGCCACCAAGAAGCTCTTTGGCGGTGAGGTCGACATCCGCGTGACCGTCGATCGCGACTCCGGCGAGTACGAGACCTTCCGCCGCTGGCATGTGGTCCCCAACGAAGCCGGTCTGCAGAACCCGGACGCTGAGATCCTCTTGTTCGAAGCTCAGGAACAGATCGCGGACATCGAGGTGGAAGACCACATCGAAGAGCCCGTCGAATCGCTGCCCATTGGCCGCATTGGTGCTCAGGCAGCCAAGCAGGTGATCCTGCAGAAGATCCGTGACGCCGAGCGCGAGCAGCTGCTGAACGATTTCCTGTCGCGTGGCGAAAAGGTCTTCATCGGCACCGTCAAGCGCCTGGACAAGGGCGACATCATTGCCGAGTCCGGCCGCATTGAAGGCCGCCTCAAGCGCAGCGAGATGATCCCCAAGGAAAACCTGCGCACCGGTGACCGGGTGCGTGCGGTCATCCTCGGTGTGGACCCGACCCTGCGCGGCCCGCAGATCATGCTGTCGCGCTCCAGCCCCGAGTTCATGAAGGAACTGTTCGCGCAGGAAGTGCCTGAGATCGAGCAGGGCCTGCTCGAGATCAAGAGCTGCGCCCGCGACGCCGGCAGCCGCGCCAAGATCGCCGTGATCTCGCACGACAAGCGAGTGGATCCGATCGGCACCTGCGTCGGCGTGCGTGGTTCGCGTGTCAACGGCGTGACCAATGAGTTGGCTGGCGAGCGTGTGGACATCGTGCTGTGGTCGGAAGATCCGGCCCAGTTCGTCATCGGCGCGCTGGCTCCGGCCAATGTGCAGTCCATCGTTGTCGATGAAGAGCGCCATGCCATGGACGTCGTGGTGGACGAGGAAAACCTTGCCATCGCCATTGGCCGTGGTGGCCAGAACGTGCGGCTCGCTTCCGAGCTGACCGGCTGGCGCATCAATATCATGTCGGCCGAGGAATCGGCCGCCAAGCAGGAACAGGAATCGGAATCGGTGCGCAAGCTCTTCGTCGAAAAGCTCGACGTTGATGCCGAAGTCGCCGACATCCTGATCGCCGAGGGGTTCACCAGCCTGGAAGAAGTGGCCTATGTGCCGATGCAGGAAATGCTGGAAATCGAGGCCTTCGACGAGGATACGGTCAACGAGTTGCGCACCCGTGCAAAGGACGCGCTGCTGACCATGGAAATTGCGCGTGAAGAGAAGGTCGAGGAAGTCTCCCAAGACCTGCGTGATCTGGAAGGCATGTCGCCTGAACTGATCGCCAAGCTCGCCGACGGCAATATCCATACACGCGACGATTTGGCCGATCTGGCCGTCGACGAACTCGTTGAGCTGGCCGGTATGGGCGAGGCAGAGGCCCGCGCCATGATCATGAAGGCTCGCGAACATTGGTTCACCGCCTAAGGCTCGAAAGCCCGGCCGCACCAGCATAGAACGCATAAGTTAAGGATTTCCACAATGGCTGTGACTACCGTCGCCCAGTTCGCTGCAGAGCTTCAAAGGCCTGCGAGCACGCTGCTTGAGCAGCTGCAAGCTGCGGGCGTCAAAAAGGCGTCTGCCGATGACGCGCTCAACGAAGCCGACAAGGAGCGTCTGCTTGACTACCTGCGCACCGCGCACGGCACGGCAAGCGCTGATCGCAAGAAGATCACGCTGACGCGCAAGTCAACCAGCGAGATCAAGCAGGCTGACGCCAGCGGCAAGGCTCGTACCATCCAGGTCGAAGTGCGCAAGAAGCGCACCTTCGTCAAGCGCGATGACGTGCCGGGTGGCCTCGACGAGGCCAGCGCCGCCGCTGCCGAGGAAGCCGAACTGCAGCGTCGCGAAGAAGAAGCCCAGGCGCAAGCCGAAGCCCTGCGCCGCCAGGAAGAAGAACTGGCCGCCCGCATGCGTGAACGCGAGGCCGCCGAGCGTGCCGCGCGTGAAGCCGAAGAGCTGCGTCGCCAGGAAAAGGCGGCCGCCGAAGCCCGCGCTGCTGAAGAAGCCGCAGCCAAGGCCGTCGCTGATGCCGAGGCCGCCAAGAAGGCTGCTGTCGCAGCCAGGGCCAGTGCCAAGGATGCAGCAGCAGATGCAGCCGCAGCCATCAACAAGGCCATGAGCAAGGGCAAGTCCGCACCGGCCGCCGCCGCTGCGCCGGCGCCCGCCGCTCCGGTGGCCGCGCCTGAGCCAGCCCCGGCTCCCGCACCGGCTGCGCCTGCCGCTCCGGTCGAGCCGCCCAAGCCCGCACTGCGCGTGATCAAGGCGGTTGATGTCGCGCCGAAGAGAAGCAGAAGCAGGTCGATCTTGAGCGCCGCCGCAAGGCCGCCGAAGCCGAGGCTGCTGCCATCCGCGCGATGATGAACGCGCCCAAGAAGGTGATGGTGGCCAAGAAGGAAGAACCGAAGCCGGCCGAGCCTGCCAAGGAAATCAAGGGCACCATCCACAAGAAGCCGGGCGCGCCTGGCGCACCTGCAGCCACCGCTGGCGCTGGTGCCAAGCCGGGCGACAAGAAGTCCGTCAAGTCTGAGAAGCTGTCGTCCAGCTGGGCTGATGATGCGGCCAAGAAGCGTGGCCTGAAGACCATCGGCGCAGCGGCTCCGACCGGCGCTCGTCCGGCCGGCTGGCGCGCACCCAAGGGTGGCGCTGGCGGCCGTCGTGGTGATCGCAATGACCGTGGCGGCGCACAGTCCAACTTCGTCGCGCCGACCGAACCAGTGGTGCAAGAGGTGCATGTGCCCGAGACCATCTCGGTCGCGGATCTGGCGCACAAGATGTCGGTCAAGGCCTCCGAGGTCATCAAGCAGTTGATGAAGCTGGGCCAGATGGTCACCATCAACCAGCAGCTGGACCAGGAGACCGCGATGATCGTGGTCGAGGAAATGGGCCACAAGGCTTTTGCTGCCAAGCTGGACGACCCCGATGCCTTCCTGGAAGAAGAGGGCGTTGCCGCCGAGCAGGAGCACGAGCTGCTGCCGCGCGCACCGGTCGTGACCGTGATGGGCCACGTCGACCACGGCAAGACCTCGCTGCTGGACTACATCCGCCGTGCCCGTGTGGCCGCGGGCGAAGCCGGCGGCATCACGCAGCACATCGGCGCTTATCACGTCGATACGCCGCGCGGCATGATCACCTTCCTCGACACCCCGGGTCACGCAGCCTTCACGGCCATGCGTGCCCGCGGCGCCAAGGCCACCGACATCGTCATCCTGGTGGTGGCGGCGGACGACGGTGTGATGCCTCAGACCAAGGAAGCCATCCACCATGCCAAGGCGGCGGGCGTGCCCATCGTCGTGGCGATGACCAAGATCGACAAGCCGGACTCCAACGCCGAGCGCGTGAAGAGCGAGCTGGTCGGCGAGCAGGTCGTGCCTGAAGAGTTTGGCGGCGAATCGCCGTTCGTCGGCGTGTCGTCCAAGACCGGTCAAGGCATCGACGAGCTGCTGGAGCAGGTGCTGCTGCAGGCTGAAGTGCTGGAGCTGAAGGCCGCCAAGGATTCCATGGCCAAGGGCCTGGTGATCGAAGCCAAGCTGGACAAGGGCCGCGGCCCGGTGGCCACCATCCTGGTGCAGAGCGGCACGCTCAAGCGCGGTGACGTGGTGCTGGCGGGATCGACCTATGGCCGCGTGCGCGCCATGCTGGACGAGGATGGCAAGCCTTGTACCGAGGCCGGTCCTTCGATACCGGTGGAGATCCAGGGCCTGACCGAAGTGCCGCAGGCGGGCGACGAATTCATGGTGCTGGGCGACGAGCGCCGTGCCCGTGAAATCGCCACCTTCCGTTCGGGCAAGTACCGTGACGTCAAGCTGGCCAAGCAACAGGCCGCCAAGCTGGAGAACATGTTCAGCGAAATGGGTTCTGGCGATGTGCAGACCCTGCCGCTGATCATCAAGGCCGACGTGCAAGGTTCGCAGGAAGCGCTGGCGGCATCGCTGCTCAAGCTCTCCACGCCTGAAGTCAAGGTGCAGGTGGTGCATGCCGCGGTCGGTGGCATCAGCGAGTCGGACGTCAATCTGGCGATCGCCTCCAAGGCCATCATCATCGGCTTCAACACCCGGGCTGACGCGAATGCGCGCAAGCTGGCCGAGGGCAATGGTGTCGACCTGCGCTACTACAACATCATCTACGACGCCGTCGATGAGGTGAAGGCTGCGATGGGCGGCATGCTGGCCCCGGAACAGCGCGAAGAAGCGTTGGGCACGGCCGAGATCCGTGTGGTCTTTGTCGCTTCCAAGATCGGTACCGTCGCCGGCTCCATGGTCACTTCCGGCCTGGTTCGTCGTGGCGCCAAGTTCCGCCTGCTGCGCGAGAACATCGTGGTCTACACCGGCGAAGTGGACTCGGTGCGCCGCGAAAAGGACGACGTCAAGGAAGTCAAGGAAGGCTTCGAGTGCGGTATCAAGCTCAAGAACTACAACGACATCAAGGAAGGTGATCAGCTGGAGTTCTTCGAGATCAAGGAAGTCGCCCGAACGCTGTAACAGCGGAGTTGGCCTCAACCAGCAACCCCGCCCTCCGACGAGTGGCGGGGTTTGTGTTTAGGAGCAGTCCATGCGTCACAAAAGAGTCATCCCCAACCGCGGTTTCCGCGTCGCCGACCAGATCCAGCGCGATCTGTCGGAGCTGATCCGCGAACTCAAGGATCCTCGCATCGGCATGGCCACGGTCAACGCCGTCGAGGTCACGCCGGACTACGCCCACGCCAAGGTCTTTTTCTCGGTGCTGGTGGGTGACGCCGAGGAGACCGCTGCGGCACTCAACGAGGCCGCCGGTTTCCTGCGCAACGGCCTGTTCAAGCGTCTGCAGATCCATACCGTGCCGACCCTGCACTTCCATTACGACCGCAGCATCGAGCGCGCTGCAGAGCTGAGCGCTCTGATTTCCAAGGCCAATGCCAGCAGGGCTTTGGACGATGATGAAAGCCGCGAGGACTGAACGCCGTGACTGAGGTCAAGCCCCAGCGTGTCAAGCAAGTGCGCCGTGCCCTGCACGGCGTGCTGCTGCTCGACAAGCCGCTGGGTCTGTCCAGCAACAACGCGCTGCAGAAAGCCAAGTGGCTGCTGCGCGCCGAGAAGGCGGGCCATACCGGCACGCTGGATCCGCTCGCGACCGGCCTGCTGCCGCTGTGTTTCGGCGCCGCCACCAAGTTCAGCCAGGTCAGCCTGGACGCTGACAAGGTCTACGAGGCCACGCTGCGCCTGGGTGAGCGCACCAGCACCGGCGATGCCGAGGGCGAACTGATGCAGACGCGCGCCGTCACCGTGGATCGCGCCATGATCGAGGCGGCCTGCGCGCAGTTCCTCGGCGAGATCGAGCAGGTGCCGCCGATGCACTCGGCGCTCAAGCATGAAGGCCGCGCGCTGTACGAATATGCCCGCGAGGGCGTCGAGATCGAGCGCAAGGCGCGTCGTGTGACGATTCACTCGATTGACATCCTCGACTGGCACGATGTGTCGCTGCGCATCGCGGTGCGCTGCAGCAAAGGCACCTACATCCGCACGCTGGCCGAAGACATCGGCGAGCGTCTGGGCTGCGGCGCTCATTTGTCGGCCCTGCGCCGCACCGCCAGTGGCCCGCTGAGCGTGGGCGAGGCCATCAGCCTGGACGCGCTGGCTGCGATGACCGAAGCCGAGCGCGAAGCCATGCTGCGTCCACCTGACAGCCTGCTGGCGGACTGGCCGGCGCTGAGCCTGCCGGCCGACGAAGCGGCGCGCTTCCTGACCGGACTGCGCCGTCGCGTCAAATCCGCCGATGCGCCTCAGGTCCGGGTCTATGGCCCCGATCAAGCCCTGCTGGGCAGTGCGCACATCACCAGCGGCGAGTTGATCGCCGATCGATTACTGAGCCCGCAGGAAGTGCAAAGCCTGCAAGCTGCCTGAACAGATTTTTAGAAAGCGTCGTATGACTACCCAGATCCGCAACATCGCCATCATTGCCCACGTCGACCACGGCAAAACCACCATGGTGGACCAGCTGCTGCGCCAGAGCGGCACCTTCGCCGACCACGAGAAGGTCGTCGACACCGTGATGGACAACAACGCCATCGAACGCGAGCGCGGCATCACCATCCTGGCCAAGAACTGCGCGGTGAGCTGGGAAGGCACGCACATCAACATCGTCGACACCCCCGGGCACGCGGACTTCGGCGGCGAGGTGGAGCGCGCACTGTCGATGGTCGACGGCGTGGTGCTGCTGATCGACGCGCAGGAAGGCCCGATGCCGCAGACCCGCTTCGTCACCAAGAAGGCGCTGGCCCTGGGCCTGAAGCCCATCGTCGTGGTCAACAAGGTCGACAAGCCGGGCGCCAAGCCGGATGCCGTCATCAACGCCGCCTTCGACCTGTTCGACAAGCTGGGCGCCACCGACGAACAGCTGGACTTCCCTGTGGTGTATGCCTCCGGCATCAACGGCTGGACCTCGCTGGAAGAAGGCGCACCGGGTGAGCAGTGGGGCCCCGATATGTCGGCCCTGTTCAACACCGTGCTCAAGCATGTGCCGGCCCAGTCGGGTGACCCGGCCGCGCCGCTGCAGCTGCAGATCTCGGCGCTCGACTTCTCGACCTTCGTCGGCCGCATCGGCGTCGGCCGCATCAGCCAGGGCACCATCAAGCCCGGCATGCAGGTGGCCGTGATGGAAGGCCCGGACGGCAAGGCCGTCAACGGCCGCATCAACCAGGTGCTGACCTTCCACGGCCTGGACCGCGTGCAGGTCACCGATGCCGGCCCCGGCGAGATCGTGCTGATCAACGGCATTGAAGACATCGGTATCGGCGTGACCGTGACCGACCCGCTGAACCCGGCACCGCTGCCGATGCTGAAGGTCGACGAGCCGACGCTGACGATGAATTTCTGCGTCAACACCAGCCCGCTGGCCGGTCGCGAAGGCAAGTACGTCACCAGCCGTCAGATCTGGGACCGTCTGCAGAAAGAACTGCAGCACAACGTCGCGCTGCGCGTGAAGGAAACCGACGAAGACGGCATCTTCGAAGTCTGCGGCCGCGGCGAACTGCACCTGACCATCCTGCTGGAAAACATGCGCCGTGAAGGCTATGAGCTGGCCGTCTCCAAGCCGCGCGTGATGTTCAAGGACGTGGGCGGCGAGAAGCACGAGCCGATGGAACTGGTGACCGCCGACGTGGAAGAGCTGCACCAGGGCGGCGTGATGCAAGCCCTGGGTCTGCGCAAGGGCGAGATGATCAATATGGAGCCGGACGGCCATGGCCGTGTGCGCCTGGAATACCGCATCCCGGCCCGTGGCCTGATCGGTTTCTCGAACGAGTTCATGAACCTGACCCGTGGCTCGGGCCTGATCTCGTCGATCTTCGACGGCTACGAAGCCCACAAGGGTGAGATCGGCGGCCGCAAGAACGGCGTGCTGATCTCGATGGACGACGGCGAAATCTTCACCTACGCGCTGGGCAAGCTGGACGATCGCGGCCGCATGTTCGTCAAGCCGAACGACCCGGTGTACGAAGGCATGATCGTCGGCATCCACAGCCGCGACAACGATCTGGTGGTCAACGCCACCCGTACCAAGCAGCTGACCAACTTCCGCGTCTCGGGCAAGGAAGATGCGATCAAGATCACGCCGCCGATCGAGCTGACGCTGGAATACGGCGTGGACTTCATCGACGACGACGAACTGGTCGAGATCACGCCGAAGAGCGTGCGCCTGCGCAAGCGCCATCTGTCCGAGCACGACCGCAAGCGCGCCGCGCGCGGCGGCTGAACGCCGCCTGGCGCCGCGCGCTGCGCGCCGGACTTGGGCTCCCCCTAGCCCCCCTCCGGGAGGGGGCTCCAGTTTGAATGACGCCCGCGACCCCTCTGGGGTCGCTCTTCTTTCGATGACGCATCGCAAAGCTGTCCTGCTGATGATCGTGGTCACGCTGCTGTGGAGCACGGCGGGCGTGGTGTCGCGGCATCTGGAGGCGGCGCGGGGCTTTGAGGTGACCTTCTGGCGCAGCGCCTTCAATGCGCTGGGGCTGGTGGTGGCGCTGTCGCTGATCCGCGGCCGTGGGCTTTGGGCTCAGCTCTTGCGTGCCGGACGCGATGTGTGGATCTCGGGCTTGTGCTGGGCGGTGATGTTCACCGCCTTCATGCTGGCCTTGACGCTCACCAGTGTCGCCAATGTGCTGGTCACCATGTCGCTCGGCCCGCTGCTGACTGCGCTGTTCGCGCGCCTGTTTCTGCAGCACCGGCTGCCGGCTCGCACCTGGGCTGCCATCCTGCTCGGCAGCGCCGGCATCGCGTGGATGTTCGGTCATGAAATGCAGTCCGGCTTGGGCGGCTTGGCAGGCATGGCCGTGGCGCTGGGTGTGCCGCTGGCTGCAGCGACCAACTGGACCTTGCTGCAGCACAGCCACGCCAAGGCGCAAGCCGCTGTGGCCGAGCAGGGCACGGGCGACGACATGCTGCCCGCCGTGCTGCTGGGCGCCTTGATTTCTGCCGCACTGACCCTGCCGCTGGCCTGGCCGCTGCAGGCCTCGTGGCACGACATCTCCCTGCTGGCCGGCCTGGGCGTGTTCCAGCTGGCCTTGCCCTGCCTGCTCGCCGTGCACCTGACCCGTGCGCTGCCAGCGCCCGAGATCGCACTGCTGGGCCTGCTCGAAGTCGTCTTCGGCGTGCTGTGGGCCTGGCTCGGTGCTGGGGAAGCCCCGTCTACCGCAACGCTCGTGGGCGGTGCTATGGTCATCCTCGCCTTGTTGGGCAATGAGTTGTTGGGGATGGGCGGCCGCCGCGCGGCCGCGCCGACCCGCTGAGAACAGAGCAAGAACGAAACTGGAGTTGGCATGTCCGCCGCATTGATTCCCGCGCTGCAATCCGAGGGCCAGATCCTGGCTGAAGTCAACGGCTGCCTGGGCCTGATCACGCTGAACCGCGCCAATGCGCTGAACGCCTTGTCGCTGGCGATGATCCGCGACATCACCGCGCTGCTGAAGCACTGGGCCGCGACGCCCGCGATCCAGGCGGTGGTGGTGCTCGGTGCCGGCCGTGAAGGCAAGCCCGCTGCCTTCTGTGCCGGTGGCGACATCCGCTTCTTCCACCAGGCGGCGCTGGCCAATGACACGGCGCTGGAGGATTTCTTCACCGAGGAATATGCGCTCAACCACCTGATCCACAGTTACTCCAAGCCCTATATCGCCTTGATGGACGGCGTGGTGATGGGCGGTGGCATGGGCATCAGCCAGGGTGCCAAGCTGCGCGTGCTGACCGAGCACTCCAAGCTCGCCATGCCCGAGACCAATATCGGCCTGTTCCCCGATGTCGGCGGCGGCTGGTTCCTGGCTCAATGCCCGGGGCGCGTCGGCGAATGGCTGGCGCTGACGGGGCAGGTCATCGCCGCTGGCGATGCGATCGAGCTGGGTCTGGGCGATGTGTTCGTGCCGAGCAAGGAACTGCCGGCCATGATCGAGGCCTTCCGCCAGGGCAAACAGCCGAACGCCGAACATGTGGTGGCTGAGGTCATGGAGCGGGCCGAACTGGCGCCGTCACCCGATCATCTGGAACTGCGCAGCCGCATCGACGCCCACTTCGCCAAGGACAGCGTGGCCGAGATCATGGCCTCGCTAGCGGCTGCCGATGATGAGTGGTCTCGCCACACGCACAAGATGCTCAGCCAGCGTTCGCCGCTGATGATGGCCGTGACGCTGGAACAGCTGCGCCGCGCCCGTTCGATGACGCTGGCGCAAGACCTGCGCATGGAGCGCGACATGGTGCATCGCTGCTTCCATCTGCGTCCGGGTGCGGCGAGCGAAACGGTCGAGGGCATCCGCGCGCTGGCGGTGGACAAGGATCACCAGCCGCGCTGGAACCCGGCGCGCATCGAGGACGTGACGCCTGCGATGGTGCAGGACTTCTTCGCCAGCCCCTGGACCGCGCAGACCCACCCCTTACGGGGGCTTGGCTGAGGCGCTGAACGGAGCCCTTGCGCCGGCCGCGCCGGCTAAGATGCCCCGGACAAGGCGCGCACTTCCAGCGCCAGTTTCCGAGCCCGGGGAGGGCAGTCCATGCTGATCGATTTGCCATCGCGGCTGCGTTCGCTGACGCTGCCTGTGCGCGGCCTTCTTTGGGCCGACCTGTTTGGCATGCTGTCGCTGATGGTGGGGGCGGTGGCCACGCCCTGGTGGATTGTCAGCCATGGTGGCGCCACCGACTTGGCCTTGCAAGGTCTGTGTGTCTCGGCCTTCTCCTTGCTGGCCATGCCTCTGCTCGGGCCGCTGGGCGACCGATTTCCCAAGCGTCGGCTGATCTTGACCGGGCTGGCGCTGTACGCACTCGCCGCGCTGCTGCTGGCCAGCGTGGTCAGCAGCGATCGCTATGCCTTGAGCTGGGTGCTGCTGGCCGCCTTGCTGGGTGCACTCGGCACTGCCTTGTGGATGCCTGCCGTGTTCAGCATCGCCGCCGAAATCGTGCCTGCAGAGCGCCTGCCAGAAACGCTGAGCCTGCAGCGCAGCGCTCAGTCGATGGGTCGTGTGCTCGGGCCGGCAGTGGCAGGCATGGTGCTGGCCTGGTCAGTGGGGGCGGCGCTGTGGACGCAGCTGGGCCTGCTGCTGCTGGCCATGCTGTTTGCCAGCCGGCTGCCCGACACCGCCGTCCCGCAGGGCGCGTCGAGCCGGCGCGGCCTGGCCGCCTGGCGGACTGACCTGATGTGCGGGCTGCGGATCAACTGGCGCATGCCGCTCGAGCGCGGCTGGACGCTGACCAATTTCGTTGGCATGGTGTTCATGGTGCCAGCCTTCAGCATGCTGGTGCCCCTGAAGATCAAGGAGCTCGGGTTGTCGGGCGTCTGGCTGGGTGCCGCCGAGGCGGGTCTGTCGCTGGGCATGCTGCTGGGCGCCCTGGGCGGCTCGGCTGTCAGTGTGCGCTACATCGGCCGGCATGCCACCCGCATTGGCGCAACGATCGCGCAAGGCCTGGGCCTGGCGCTGGCTGGAGCCGCATCGCGGGGCGAGTGGGTGGTGGTGGCCTTGTTCGCGGTCGGCTTCGCCAATTCCTGCGGTGTGCTGGTCGGGCAGACGCACCGTCTGCTGGCCATTCCCCAGGCCTTCAGGGCCCGCATCGGCTCGGTGGGCATCATGGTGATGACCGTGGCCGGCGCCATCGGCCCCGCGCTGGCGGGGCTGGCCCTGACGCAGTGGTCCGTCAGCACCGTCTACGTGGCCTTCGGCCTGATGGCAGCGCTCAGTGCGTTCGGCTTCCTGTTCGTGCCGGACTTTCGCACCCTGCTCCAGCTCGATCACGATCAGGTCAAGGACTGGTATGCGCTTCGCCATCCCGAGTTGTTCAGTGAGCCAGCGCCGCTGCCGGGCAAGACCTGACCCGGCCAGGGCGCGGCCGCAACATAATGCGGCCTCATGGGCATCACCCCATGCCCTCCGCCCACGCGGCGGCAGCCCCCCTCACGAAGGAAGGCCATGCGCTCAGACATCGAGATCGCCCAAGCGGCCCAGCTCCAGCCCATCACCGCGCTCGCGCAGCAGCGCCTGGGCGTGCCAGCCGAGTGGCTGATTCCCTTTGGCCACTACAAGGCCAAGCTGGCGATGAGTGCCATCCAGGCCCTGCAGCCGCGGCCCGATGGTCACCTGGTCCTGGTCACTGCGATCAGCCCCACGCCGCCAGGCGAGGGCAAGACCACCACCACCGTCGGCCTGGGCGATGCGCTGCAGCGCATTGGCAAGAAGGCCATGATCTGCCTGCGCGAGCCTCGCTGGGCCCCAGCTTCGGCATGAAGGGGGGCGGCGGCCGGCGGCGGGCGTCGCCCAGGTCGGTGCCGGATGGAAGACATCAAGTCTGCACTTCACCGGCGATTT
>JACDQM010000134.1 GCA_015657635.1 Roseateles sp. | reverse complement strand
GCCGACGGCGGCCAGAGCGTGATCCTGCCGCAGGTGACCTTCGGCATCGCCGTGCGCATGGCGGTGATGTCCATCCTGGCAGGGAACGAAGCGTGAGCGGCGCCGGGCCGCTCCCAAGCCGCTCGCTCCCCCTCGGGGGGACCTTGCGCAGCAACAAGGGGGTACTGTGAAGATTCTCATCAAGAACGGCCGGCTGATCGACCCGGCATCGGGCCTGGACCGCGTGGGTGACATCGCCATCGCCGCCGGCCGCATCGTCGGCCTGGGCGATGTGTCGGCGGACTTCGACGCCAGCCGCGTGATCGATGCCCACGGCCTGGTGGTGGCCCCCGGTCTGGTGGACCTGGCGGCACGCCTGCGTGAGCCGGGGCTGGAGCAGCGCGGCATGCTGGAGAGCGAGCTGGCGGCCGCGGCGGCTGGCGGTGTGACCAGCCTGGTCTGCCCGCCCGACACCGACCCCGCGCTGGACGAGCCCGGTCTGGTGGAGATGCTGAAATTCCGCGCCCGCAAGCTCAGCCGTTGCCGCCTGTTTCCGCTCGGCGCGCTGACGCGTGGCCTGGACGGCGAGACGCTGACCGAGATGGCCGAGCTGACCGAGGCCGGCTGCGTGGGCTTCAGCCAGGCCGAGCGCCCGATCCAGAACACGCAGTTTCTGACGCGCGCTTTCCAGTACGCGGCCACCTATGACTACACGGTGTGGCTGCGCCCGCTGGACTCCTGGCTGGGCGGCGGTGTGGCGGCCAGCGGTGCGGTGGCCACGCGCCTGGGTCTGTCTGGCGTTCCGGTGACGGCCGAGACGGTGGCGCTGCACACCATCTTCGAGCTGATGCGCGCCACCGGCGTGCGCGTGCATCTGTGCCGCATCTCCAGCGCCGCGGGCGTTGAACTGGTGCGGCGTGCCAAGGCTGAAGGCCTGCCTGTGACGGCGGATGTGTCGATCAACTCGCTGCACCTGACCGATGTGGACATCGGCTATTTCAACTCGGCGATGCGCGTGAACCCGCCGCTGCGCCAGGGCCGCGACCGCGACGCGCTGCGCGCCGGCCTGGCCGACGGTACGCTGGATGCGCTGGTGTCCGACCACATGCCGGTCGACGAGGACGAGAAGAACCTGCCCTTCGCCGAGGCCACGCCTGGCGCCACCGGACTTGAGCTGCTGCTGAGCCTGGCGCTCAAATGGGCCGAGGACGAGGGCCAGTCCTTGCCCAAGGCGCTGGCGGTGGTGACCAGTGCGCCAGTCCAGGTGCTGGGTTCGGCGCTGGGCTCGCTGGCTGCGAGTGCCGGCCGTCTGGTCGATGGGGGCGTGGCCGATCTGTGCATCTTCGATCCGCGCGAGCGCTGGGCGGTGACGCCCGAGCGCCTGGTCAGCCAGGGCAAGCACACGCCGTTTGCCTTCGGCATCACCGGCTTCGAGCTGCCGGGCCGGGTGCGCTACACGCTGGTGGCCGGCACATTGGCCTTCGAGGCCCGTCTCTAATCGGATGCGCAGCCTGATCGCCCTGTGGCGCCTGACGCGCCTGACCCTGCATGTGCTGCACGGGCTGCTGTTGGTGCGCCTGCAGTTTGGCCGGCTCGATGCCGCCGGCCGGCATGCGCGCATCGGCTGGTGGTCGCGCAAATGTCTGCGCCTGCTGGGTGTGCAGCTGCAGCTGCGCGGCAGCGGCCGCAAGGGCGCCAAGCTGATCGTGGCCAACCATGTGTCGTGGCTGGACATCGCGGCCATCCACGCCGTGCTGCCCGAAGCGCGCTTTGTGTCCAAGGCCGATGTGCGGCATTGGCCGCTGGTGGGTGGCCTGGTCGAAGGGGCGGGCACCTTGTTCATCGAGCGCGCCAGCAAGCGCGATGCGTTGCGCGTGGTGCACCAGAGCGCCGAGGCGCTGAAGGCCGGCGATACGGTGGCGGTGTTTCCCGAGGGCACGACGGGCGCCGGACCGGAGTTATTGCCTTTTCACGCCAATCTGCTGCAGGCCGCCATCGCCACCGAGGCGCCGATCCAGCCGCTGGTGCTGCGCTGGCACGCGCCGGGCGAGCGCTTCAGCGTGGCGGCCCGCTTCATCGGCGACATGACGCTGGCGCAAAGCCTGTGGGCCATCGCCTCGGCCCGCGGTTTGGGCATGGACATCCAGATCCTGCCGGCCGAACAGACCGCGCATGCCGACCGCCGCGCGCTGGCTGAGCACCTTCGCACACGGATCGCAGAAGGCCTGGCCGCTACCCAGGGCTGAGCCTGCCGGCTGGGCTACAGTGTCCGGATGACACAGAGCAGCACGCTGAAGATCCGCCGCGTCGGCATCGACACCTGGCGCGAGAACGTGGTCTACATGCACCGCGACTGCCCGGTGGTGCGCGCGGCGGGCTTTCAAGCCCTGTCCAAGGTCGAGGTGCATGCGAATGGCCAGCTCATCCTGGCGGTGCTGAACGTGGTCAGCGACGAGCGCATCGTCAGCGCCTGCGAGCTGGGCGTCAGCGAGGATGCCTTCCGCCGTCTCGGTGTGGAAGACGGCCACAGCGCAAGCATCGCGCATGCCGAACCGGCGCGCTCGATCGGCGCGCTGCACCGCAAGATCAGTGGCGAGCGTCTGGGCAAGGAAGAACTGGCCTCCATCGTTCGCGACATCGCCGACGCGCGCTATTCCAAGATTGAACTGGCGGCCTTTGTGGTGGCCACCAACCAGTACGAGCTGGACCGCGAGGAGGTGGTGCACCTCACCGAGGCCATGATCGATGTGGGGCGGCGGCTCGACTGGCAGCGCGAAGTCGGGCATGGCCTGGTGGTGGACAAGCACTGCATCGGCGGCATTCCCGGCAACCGCACCTCGATGCTGGTGGTGCCCATCGTGGCGGCGCACGGCATGCTGTGTCCCAAGACCAGCTCGCGAGCCATCACCTCGCCATCAGGCACGGCCGACACCATGGAGGTGCTGGCCCGGGTGGAGCTGCCGTTCGAGCGCATGGTGCAGATCGTCCGCGACACGCGCGCCTGCCTGGCCTGGGGCGGCACGGCCGACCTCTCGCCGGCCGACGACATCCTGATCTCCGTCGAGCGGCCGTTGTCCATCGATTCGCCGGGGCAGATGGTGGCCTCCATCCTGTCCAAGAAAATCGCCGCCGGCTCCACCCATCTGGTGCTGGACATCCCGGTGGGCCCCAGCGCCAAGGTGCGTTCGATAGCCGAGGCGCAGCGCCTGAAGAAGCTGTTCGAGTACGTGTCCAAGCATCTGCGCCTGCAGCTGGACGTGGTGCTGTCCGACGGCCGCCAGCCGATTGGCCACGGCATCGGCCCGGTGCTGGAGGCGCGCGACGTGATGCAGGTGCTGCAGGGCGATCCGGCGGCGCCGCAGGACCTGCGCCAGAAAGCGCTGCGCCTGGCCGGCCGCATGATCGAGTTCGACCCCGATGTGCGCGGTGGCGAGGGCTTCCAGATCGCCCGCGACATCCTCGATTCCGGCCGCGCGCTGGCGCAGATGAATGCCATCATCGACGCGCAAGGCCGCCGCGTCGATGTGCCGGCGGCGGGTGCCCTGCAAGCCGAGATCCTGGCGTCGGAGGATGGCGTGGTGGTGGCGATGGACAATCTGCGCATCGCCCGCATTGCGCGCCTGGCCGGTGCGCCGCAGGTGCCCGCAGCGGGCCTGGACCTGCTGAAGCGCCTGGGCGATAGCGTCGTCAAAGGCGAGCCGCTGTACCGCATTCACGCGCAGTACGAGGCCGATCTGCAGTTTGCGCGCACCCATGCCGAGAGGGACTGCGGCTACCGCCTGGGCCGTGCCGAACAGCTGCCGCGTGAGTTCGCCAGCGGCGTGCTGTTCATGATGTGACGATGAATCAAAGGAATTCGATGCTGCTGCTGGCTTTTGAGGACGAGGCCGCGCTGGCCCATGAACTGGCTGAGGCCCTGGGCCTGTCGCTGGCCTTCATCACTCGCCACCGCTTCCCGGACGGCGAGTTGCGCCTGGTGCTGCCCAAGCCGCTGCCCGAGCGCGTTCTGCTGCTGCGCGGCTTGCAGCAGCCCAATGAGAAGCTGGTCGAGCTGCTGATCACGGCGCCTGCCGCGCGCGAGTATGGCGCGCGGCAACTGCTGCTGGTGGCCCCTTACCTGGCCTATATGCGCCAGGACATGGAGTTCACGCCGGGCGAGGCGGTCAGTCAGCGCCATATCGCACGCCTGCTGGCCGCGCATTTCGACCATGTGCTGACGGTGGACCCGCATCTGCACCGCATTGCCAGCCTGGACGAGGTGATGCCCCCGGGGACAGGTCTTGCGCTCTCGGCCGCGCCGGTGCTGGGCGAGTGGATCGCCGCGCAGGTGCCGGGTGCGCTGCTGATCGGGCCGGACGAGGAATCGGCGCAATGGGTCAGCGAGGCGGCGCGCGCCGGTGGCCTGGACCATGCTGTGGGCCGCAAGGTGCGCCATGGCGACCATCAGGTGGTGCTGGCCCTGCCCGAGGTCGATGTGCAGGGGCGGGCGGTGGTGCTGCTCGACGACATGGCCTCGACCGGCCGCACGCTGATCGGCTCGGCCCAGGAGCTGCTGGCGCGCGGCGCGGCCAGTGTGGATGTGGCGGTGACGCATGCGCTGTTCAACGGCGACGCGCTGCCGGCGCTGCAAGCCGCCGGCGTGCGCCATGTCTGGAGCAGCAACGCGGTGCCGCATGAGAGCAACGCGGTCAGCGTGGTGCCGCTGCTGGCCAAGGCGCTCAAGCCCTTGATGGCTTGAGATAGCGACGGGCCCAGCCCAGGCCGGCCGAGATGCCGGCGCGCGGCTTGTACTCGCAGCCGACGAAGCCGGCATAGCCCAGTTCGTCCAGCAAGTCCAGCAGGTACTCGACGCGCAGTTCGCCCTGATCAGGCTCGCCACGGTCCGGCACGGCGGCCAGTTGCACATGGACCAGGCAGCCGGCCGCCATCGCGCGCCGCAGCTTGTGGCTCAGATCGCCTTCGACGATCTGGCAGTGGTACCAGTCCATCTGCAGGCCCAGATTGGGCGCGCCCACCGCATCGATGATCTCGAGCGCATGGTCCTGACGGTTCAGGAAGTAACCCGGCATGTCCCGGCCATTGATGGGTTCGATGCTCAGCGCAAGCCCGGCCGCGGCAGCCTGGCTTGCGGCCCAGCGCAGGTTGGCGATGTAGAGGGGCTGCACCTCGGCTCGCTCCGCGCCGGCCGGCAGCAGCCCGGCCATCACGTGGATGCGCGGGCAGGCCAGCGCACTGGCCCAGGCGATGGCTTGCTCGATGGCGGCGCGGAAATCAGCCTCGCGGCCGGGCAGGCAGGCCAGGCCGCGTTCTCCGGCCGCCCAGTCGCCCGGCGGTGCGTTCAGCAGCACGAGTTGCAGGCGCTGCGCCAGCAACTGAGCGCGCATCGCTTCAAGCCCATGAGCGTAGGGGAACAAGATCTCGACCGCCGCAAAACCGTCGTGCGCGGCGGCGGCGAAGCGCTCAAGAAAGGGCAGCTCGGTGTAGAGCCAGTCCAGGTTGGCGGCGAGCTTCAGCATCGCGGACGTTCACTTTTAGCGTTTGCTTGCTGAGCTCTCGCTCAGCGCTTGCCGGCCTCGGCCACCAGCGCGGGGTTGAAGCGCGCATCGTTGTACATCTTGAACTGGCGGTAGACCTTGAAATAGGCGCGGCCGGCGGCCGCATCAGCCAGCAGTGCGTCCAGGCAGGAGGCCAGGTCGCCGCGCTGGTCCAGCAGCTGGGCCAGCTTGGCGCGGCTGCTGGCGCGGTGGGCTTCGTCCACATCCAGACGCTCGGTCTGCTGGCGCATGGCATGGATCTTCAGCGCCAGGATGGACAGGCGGTCGGCGATGGTGCCGGCGGTTTCGCTGTTCAGGCGTGCGCCAGCGGGGGCCAGCGAGCGCGGCGTGTCGCTGCGCGCCGACTCGGCGTCCACCAGGCCCAGGCGCAGCAGCAGCAACTCGTCGACACGCTCCGTCGCATCATTGCGGGCCTGGTTGTAGCGGTCGATGGCGCGCTTGTTGGCGGCGATCTCGCTGTCCGAGACCTGGGTGCGGCGGGCCAGGTCTTCCTCGGCCCAGAGCTTGCTGTTGTAGAAGTGGTTGCGCGTCATCCACAGGCGCAGCTCATCGCCAGCCACGGCGTCCAGTTCGGGCAGCGTGACCAGCCAGTCGGCGCGGGCCAGGGCTTGGTCGTGCAGCGTGGTCAGGTCCTGGGCGCTGGGCAGGGGGAGGGCAGCGGTCATGGTGTACGGCATTGATTTCATCGGAGGCTGGCGGCACGGGTGGCAGAATCCGGCGCCACTGCTTTCTTGCATATCACTCCAGCCAGGGATCGCGATGATAGAGGACCGCCAAGCCGACAAGACCGTCATCGTACGGCTGCGCAATTTCGTCGGCGATGTGGTGCTGGGTATCCCGGCGCTGCGCCTGCTGGAGCGCCACGGCTACCGCCTGCAGCTGATCGGCAAGGGCTGGGCGCCGGCTTTGCTGGAGGCGGAGGAGGGCTGGGCCGTGCAGGTGCGGCCGAAGAAGCTGGGTGATCGCGTCGCGCAGCTCAAGGCCTTGCGCCGCGAGGCGCGCGCGCGCCAGCCCGACTTCGACCGCCGGGCCAATGCGATTGCCTTGCCCTGGTCCTTCTCGGCGGCGCTGGAGATGCGCCTGGCTGGCCTCAAGGGCGTGGGCTACGCGCATGAGGCGCGCGGCTGGCTGCTGCACCGCAGCTATGCCATGCCGGCGCCCGGCCATGCCTTGCTGAACTACTGGGAGTTGGCCTGCCGCTTCCTTGGCGTGGACGAGCCGCCGCCAGCCGAGATCGGCATGACGGTCAGCGCAACGCAGCGCGAGGCAGCCGCTCAGTTGCTGGCCCAGCATGGGGTTGAAGAGCCGTATCTGCTAATTTGTCCATTCGCTGGCGGCACTTTCGAGGTGCTGGACAAGACCTGGCCCCGTTTTGCCGATTTTGTCGAATTGGCCGCAGCGCGCGGCCTGCGGCTGATCGTCTGCCCGGGGCCGGGTGAGGAAGAGGCCGCGACACGCCAGTACCCCAAGGCGCTGAGCCTGCCTGGCGTCAAGCTGGGCGTCTATGCGGCGCTGCTGCAGCGCGCTGCGCTGGTGGTCAGCAATGACACCGGTCCCGCCCATGTGGCTACAGCGGTGGGGGGACGCGTTCTCAGCGTGCTAGGCCCGACCAAGCCCGAGCTGTGGGCGCCGTGGGGCGCGCAGGTCGATGTGCTGCGCCAGTATCCGGAGTGGCTCACGCCCGAGGCGGTGCTGGCGCGTGCCGAGGCCTTGCTGGCAGGCGCCGTGCCCAGTGGTGGCGCTTGGCCCTTCTGCATGTCAACGGCAGCCTGAAGGGCGCGTCCGCCTGGCGGGGCTGCCCTGTCACCTCGCGATCGGGTGATCGCTCAGCGCAGCCTCAGAGCCGCTGCACCCAGGCCCTGGCTGGCGATCTGTCGAAAAGATGAAGGTTGGGAAATGGCAACGTAGCGTTAGCTAGCTTCTGCCGCCGTGAACTATTTGGGGCACTTTTATCAAATGCGGCGCTAAAGTTTCATCACTCCCCGGCCGAAAAGGCAGGAGCGGGGGTGGTGCCTTGTTCGAGCCGATCGGCCTTGCTTGGCGCTCGCCCTCATGCAGTCCCCCCACTTCCTGATGGTGAACCGATGCGAAACAAGAATTTTTGGCGCATGACGCCCGTAGCCGCTGTGCTGGCTGCTTTTGCCGTGACGGCGCACGCCGATGCTGGCAGCCCCTTCACCTTCTCCGGTTTTGCGACTGTCGGCGTGGCCGGCACCAATACCGATGGCGCCCACTATGTGATCCCCGGCCAGGTGCGCGGCGCGACCAAGAGCTTCAGCGGCGAAGTCGACAGCAAGCTGGGCCTGCAGGTCACCGGCCGCCTCTCGCCGATGTTTTCCGGCACCGCGCAGGTGCTGACCAAGCAGACCGGTGACGGCAGCTTCACGCCGGTGCTGGAATGGGCGTTTGCCAAGGCCCAGCTGACGCCGGCACTGGCCGTGCGCCTGGGCCGCATGGGCGCGCCTTTCTTTGCCGTGTCGGATTTCCGTGACGTCGGCTATGCCAACACCTGGCTGCGTCCGCCGGTGGACGTTTATGGCCAGGTGCCGTTCAGCCATTTCGATGGCGGCGACATGTCCTATCAGACCCGCCTCGGTGCAGCGACCTTGAACGTCCAACTGTTGGCAGGCTCGGCCAAGGACACCTACGAGCGGACGGACGTCAAGTTCAAGAGCATGGTCGGCTTCAATTCGACGGCCGAGTTCGACGGCATCACGTTGCGCCTGGGGCATGTCCAGGGCAAGGTGACGGTCGAGAGCGCCACTCTCAAGCAACTGGTTGCCGGTCTGGCATCGGTGCCGGTGCCCGGCGTCCCGGCCGTGGGGCAGCAGTTGTCGGCGGACGGCAAGGACGCCAGCTTCACTGGCGTCGGCCTGACCTTTGACATGAATGACGTGATTGGCAGCTTCGAGTACACGATGCGCCGCACCGACAGCTACATCGCTGACACCGATGGCTGGTATGCCACGCTGGGCTATCGCTTTGGTGCTTTCACGCCGTATGCGACGGTATCCGAAGTCAAGCGCAAGGACAGCAATGTCAACAACACGATTCCTGGCCTGACGCCGCAACTGGCTGTGTTGAAGGCGACGGTTGACGGCTTGGTCGCGGATCAGAACATTTCCCAGAAGACGGTTGGGCTGGGAATGCGCTGGGATGCGATGCGCAATGTCGCCGTCAAAGCCCAGTTTGATCGTGTCAAGCCGGCTGGCGTAGGCCTCTTCACGGCGAACCAGCCCGGCTTTGGCGGCAAGAACGTCAATGTCTACAGCCTGTCCGTTGACACGGTGTTCTGAGCCAGGAGTGCAGCATGACTGACAACAAGATGATGATGAAGCACAAGGTCCGCCTCGCCGTCGCAGCCCTCGGTCTCACGCTGGCCGGTCTGGCGCAAGCGCAGATCGCAGTGATCGTGAATCCGAAGAACCCGGGCGGTCTGACAGCTGCGCAGGTGGCGGATATCTTCCTGGGCAAGAGCAATGCGCTGCCCGGTGGCGGCACAGCAGCTCCGACCGATCTGCCGGACAGCTCCGCTGTTCGCGAGCAGTTCTACACCAAGGTGACCGGCAAGAACGCCGCCCAGGTGAAGGCAGGCTGGTCGCGTCTGGTGTTCTCGGGCAAGGCCACGCCCCCGAAGGAACTGGCCAGCGCTGCAGACGTGAAGAAGTTCGTCGCCAGCAACCCGGACGCCATCGGCTACATCGAGAAATCGGCCGTGGATGGCACCGTCAAGGTGGCTTTGAGCGTCGACTGAGCACCGCCAGCCGCGCATGATGCACATGCAACACGCCGCCAGGAGGGCGGCGTGTTGCGTCAGGAGCAGTTATGAATGTCAAAACCCGAATCTGGCTCTTGCCTGTCTTTGCCGCGCTGATCTTCGCTGTCGGCATTGCGGTGGTGTGGGGCTTCTCAGCGCGGACCTCGTCGGCCATCGAGGCGGTGGGTGCCAAGGACTACCCCTACCTGGACGCAACGACGCAATTCGCCAATCAGCTTGAGGCCCTGGGCGCCACCATCCAGAGCGCTGTGGCCGAGGGCGAGAAGAAGCGTCTGGACGAGGCCAAGGAGCGCGCCACCGCCATGCGCAAGCAGCTGGAGGTGATCGCCGGCCTGGAGGGCAAGAGTGAGGCTGCAGCCAAGCTCAAGAGTGCTTTCGAGGCCTACTTCGCTGCGTCGGTCGAGACGGCAGAACTGTTCCTGGGTATCAAGCAGGGCGATCAGGCCGGCGCGATCCCCAAGATGCAGGCGGCCTTGAAGACCTTGGAAGCCGAAGTCAAGAAGTCGCGCGAGGACGCCAGCGCAGGCTTTGCCGCGGGCCTTGATGCGGCCAAGAGCGGTGTGTCGCGCAGCCTGCTGGCCATCGTGGTGGCAGGCCTGCTGGTGGTGGTGGCCCTGGGTGTCGGTTCCTTCCTGGTGATCGGCAGCGTGTGGCGACAGCTGGGTGGCGAGCCTGAATACGCCCGTGACGTGATGCGGCAGATGGCAGATGGCGACCTGTCGCAAACCATCGAGGTGGCGCCGGGCGCTGAAGCCAGCTTGCTGGCAGCGGTGCGAGATATGGCGCGAGGCTTGTCCAGCATCGTCTCCAATGTGCGCACCGGCACGGATTCGATCAGCGTGGCCTCGCGCGAGATTGCAGCAGGCAATCATGACCTGTCCGTGCGTACCGAGAAGCAGGCGACCTCGCTGGAGCAGACCTCCAGCAATATGCAGACGCTGACCGATACCGTGCGCCAAAGCGCGGACTCCGCGGCGCAGGCCAATCAGCTGGCGGGTTCGGCCGCTGCGGTGGCGCAGAAGGGCGGCGAGGTGGTGGGCCAGGTGGTGGCCACGATGGACGAGATCAACACCAGTTCGAAGAAGATCAGCGACATCATCGGCGTGATCGACGGCATCGCCTTCCAGACCAATATCCTGGCGCTGAACGCGGCGGTTGAAGCCGCACGCGCTGGCGAGCAGGGTCGCGGCTTTGCGGTGGTGGCTGGCGAGGTGCGCAGCCTGGCGCAGCGTTCGGCTGAGGCCGCACGCGAGATCAAGGGCTTGATCGGCACCAGCGTCGACCGCGTCGAGGCCGGCAGCCGACTGGTGCAGAACGCCGGTGCGACCATGAGTGAAATCGTGGCCAGTGTGCAGCGGGTCTCGGACATCATCAGCGAGATCACCGCAGCTTCCAGCGAACAGAGCCAGGGCATCGGCCAGGTGAACCAGTCCATCACGCAACTGGATCAGATGACGCAGCAGAATGCGGCCTTGGTCGAGGAAGCGGCGGCTGCCGCCAGCAGTCTGGAACAGCAGGCGCAGGCGCTGCAGACGGCGGTTTCGACCTTCAAGCTGGCCTGAAGTTTCCCTGCTGCTGCAGGTTGAAGGGCGCGGTTTCTATAATCGCGCCCTTATTCTTTGTCTGAACGGATCTGCTCTTGGACTTCCTTCTCAACAATTGGGTCTTGGTGCTGGCAGCTTTGAGCTCTGGCTTTCTCTTGCTTTGGCCGACGATCGCGGGTGCAAGCGTGGGTGCTGCCGTTTCGCCAGCCCAGGCTGTGCAGATGATCAATCGCGAGAAGGCGGTGATCGTCGACGTCTGCGAGCCGGCCGAGTACGCCGCCTGCCATGTCAGCGGTGCGCGCAATGTGCCGCTGTCCGCACTTGCGGCTGACAACAAGCAATTGCCCAGCAACAAGGCCTTGCCGCTGCTGGTGCTTTGCCAGTCGGGCGCACGCGCCACACGCGCTGCAGGCATGCTGCGCAAGATGGGCTACGAGAAGGCTGTGCCGGTGTCGGGTGGCCTGAAGGCCTGGCGCGAAGCCAGCCTGCCTGTCGACAAGAGCGCCTGAAGCGGCTTGTCCTTTTTTCCGGTCGCCAGTGGAGAGTCGGCAATGAAGCCCGTCAAGATGTACACCACCCAGGTTTGCCCCTTCTGCGTGCGGGCCAAGAGTCTGCTGAAGCAGCGCGGCGTCGAGCAGATCGAGGAGATCCGCATTGACCTCGACCCGGCCGCGCGCGAAGTCATGATGGCCCAGACTGGCCGGCGCACCGTGCCGCAGATCTATATCGGCGACACGCATGTGGGCGGCTGCGACGACCTGGTCGCACTGGATCAGCGCGGCGGTCTTCTGCCTCTGCTGGCCAGCTAAGGGTCAACCCAGGCCGGCAGACCCAGGAACCGTCGCGGGGCCTGGGTGATAATGCCGCCGCTTACCGCCGCGGACCCATCCGGCGGGCGTTCACCCAACGAAAGACACCATGTCCGAAGAGAACAACAGCCCCGTGTTCCAGATCCAGCGCATGTATCTGAAGGATCTGTCGCTGGAGCAGCCGAATTCGCCGCAGATCCTGCTGGAGCAGGCACAGCCGCAGGTCGACATCAACCTCGCGCTGGCCGCCGAGCCGGTGGCCGAGGGTGTGTACGAGGTCAGCGTGACCGCGACCGTGACGACCAAGGTCGGCGACAAGACCCTGTTCCTGATCGAGGCCAAGCAGGCCGGCATTTTCGAGATCCGCAACATCCCGGCCGAGCAGCTCGAGGGCATCATCGGCATCGTCTGCCCGCAGATGATCTACCCGTATCTGCGCGCCGTTGTGTCGGACGTCTGCACCCGCGCCGGCTTCCCGCCTGTGCTGCTGTCGGAAGTCAACTTCCAGGCCATGTTCGAGGCCCAGCAAGCCCAGCGCGCCGAGCAAGGCGCCATCAACTGACGACACCGAACTGGCCCCGCCAGTGAGGACCGCAACGCGCCCCGGGCTGCATCGTCTGCAGCAGGGCGCGTTTCTTTTTGGGCGCTGCGGTTGAACAGCAGCAGGATGGACTACAGATGAAGATCAGCGTTCTGGGTGCTGGCGCCTGGGGTACCGCGCTGGCGGTGCAGGCGGCGGAGCGCCATGAGGTGCTGCTGTGGGCGCGTGATGGCGCCGCTTGTGCCGAGATGCGTTCGACCCGGCGCAATGCGCGTTATCTGCCGGAAGCTGAGCTGCCGCTGCAACTGAGCGTCAGCGCCGATCTGGCGCAGGCGGTGGCGCATGGCATGGACGGCCTGATCGTGGTGGCCACGCCGATGGCGGCCTTGCGGCAGATGCTGGCAGGCCTGCCCGATGGCGCGTGCGTGCTGTGGTTGTGCAAGGGCTTCGAGGCGGGCTCCGGCCTGCTGGGGCATGAGATCGCTCGGGCGGTGCAGCCGCGGCTGCGGGTCGGCATCCTGTCTGGGCCCAGCTTCGCGCAGGAAGTGGCCGCCGGGCAGCCGACCGCCTTGGTCGCCGCCAGCGAGGATCAGGCGCTGGCCCAGTTGGCGGTTGATGCATTCCATGCCGAGCGCCTGCGCGTCTACACCTCGAACGACCCGGTGGGTGTCGAGGTGGGCGGGGCAGTCAAGAACGTGCTCGCCATTGCGGTGGGCATCGCGGATGGCCTGCGCCTGCAGGCCGAGAAGCGTGGTGATGCCAGCCAGGCGCCGGGCCTGAACGCCCGCGCCGCGCTGATCACCCGCGGCCTGGCCGAGATGCTGCGCCTGGGTCTGGCACTGGGTGCGCGCACCGAGACTTTCATGGGCTTGTCGGGTGTCGGCGATCTGGTGCTGACCGCCACCGGCGATCTGTCGCGCAACCGCCGCGTCGGCCTGCTGCTGGCCGAGGGCCTGGCCCTGCCGCAGATCCTGCACGATCTGGGTCATGTGGCCGAGGGCGTGTACAGCGCGCCCACGGTGCTGGCGCGCGCGCGTGACCGCGGGGTCGACATGCCCATCACCGAGGCGGTGGTGGCGGTGCTCGACGGGCGCCTGAGTCCGGCCGCGGCGGTCGAATTGCTGATGGGGCGCCAGGCGCGTTCCGAACATTGATGTCCTGCCACTGGCAGTCAAGGGAGCTTTCACATGGATCGTCGTCAAGTTGTTCAAGGTCTGGCTGCTGGCCTGGGCATCGCAGTGGCGCCGGCGTGGGCGCAGGCCTGGCCGGCGCGCCCGATCAAGCTGGTCGTGCCCTTTCCGGGCGGCAGTTCGCCTGACATCATTGCCCGGGCCATTGCCGAGCCGCTGGCGCAGGCGCTGGGCCAGGCCATCGTGATCGACAACCGGCCGGGCGCGGGCGGCAATATCGGCACGGCAGCGGTGGCCAAGGCCGAGCCCGATGGCTACACCTTGCTGTTCACCATCCAGGGGCCCTTGGTGACGGCGCCGCTGCTGGCGCGCAAGCTACCTTACGACCCAGTCAAGGACTTGCAGCCGATCGGCCTGGTGGCGACCTCGCCGAACGTGCTGGTCGTCGACCCGAAGCTGGGCGCCAACACGCTGGCTGACTTCGTGCGCATTGCCAAGGAAAAGAAGGGCCAGCTCAACTACGGAAGCGTGGGCAACGGCAGTGCCGCGCATCTGGCGATGGAGTCGTTCAAGTCCCGTGCCGGCATTGAGCTGACCCATGTGCCCTATCAAGGCTTCCCCCAGGTGGTCAATGCCATCCTG
>JACDQM010000133.1 GCA_015657635.1 Roseateles sp. | reverse complement strand
GGGCGGTCCAGCCCGGGATGTCGTGAACCAGAGGTCCGCCTAGAACCCATGAGCTTGATCAACCGTTGCCTTTCCCGGCCCTTGGCTGGAGTTGCGCTGATGCCGGCCCTGCCGGCTTGGGCGGAGCCTGCCTCTGCCGGCACCCTGGCCTGGAACGGGCCCGTGCTGTGGCTGAGCGCGTTCTGCGTGGTCGGTGCCATGGCGATGGGCGCCACGCTGGTGCTGGTGCAGCGCCAACGCCGCTGGATGAAGAAGCGCCGCATCGAGCTTGCGCATGAAAGGCGCGAGCGCAGCCGCCTGGCGGCCTTGCTGAACGCCATCCCCGACGGGGTCTATTTCAAGGACGCCAGCGGCGCCTTCGAGGCCTGCAATCCGGCCTTCGAGCGCCTGATCGGCTTGTCCGAGGCCGAGCTGCAGGGCAAGCGCGACACCGATTTGCCGCAGGTTCTGCCCGCTCAAGGCCGCGCCTGGGCGCGTGGCAGCGACGGCATCCGTTTGTGCCTGGACATGCAGCAGGCCCCGGTGGCCGCCGCCGGCGAATCGCTGGGCGTGCTGGGCGTGGCGCGCGACATGACCGAGTTGCAGATGGCGCTGGAAGAGCTGCGCCGCGCGGCCGTGGTCTTTGAGCACTGCGCCGAAGGCATCCTGCTGCTGGACGACCAAGCGTGCATCGTTGACGCCAATCCGGCCTTCTACACGATCAGCGGCTATGACCTGCGCGATGTGCTGGGCCAGATGCCGCAGCCGCTGTGCCTGGGCGAGCAGCCTCCCGAGGTGCTGGAGCAGTTGTGGGCGGGCCTGGACCGCGAGAACAAATGGTGCGGCGAGCTGATGCTGCGCCGCCGCGACGGCGAGCCGGTTCCCGTGTGGGCCACCCTCGTGCGCGTGCAGCCCAGCAGTTCCAGCCCGCTGCAGCATCTGATGGTGCTGACTGACATCTCCAAGATCAAGCACACCGAGGCCGAGTTGCTGCACCAGTCGCTGCACGACCGCCTGACCGGCCTGCCGAATTCGGCCCTGCTGCGCGACCGCATCGGCCGCCAGGTGGGCATTGCCGAGCGCGACCACACCAGCGTGGCCGTGCTTTACATCGACCTGGACGGCTTCCGTGATGTCAACGACATCGCCGGCCATGCCGCCGGCGACGCGGTGCTGAAGGAAGCCGCCGCGCGCTTCATCAACGTGGTGCGTGCCAGCGATTCGGTGGCCCGGGTCGGCGCGGATGAGTTCGTCGTCGTGCTGTCGGGCCTGGTCGACGAGGAAACCGCGATGCGCCTGGGCGACCGCCTGATCCAGGCCATGGACGAGCCCATCATCGTCGGCAACCAGCGCTTCAATCTGGGCGCCAGCATCGGCCTGGCGCTGTTCCCCACCGACGGCCAGCGCGTCGACGAGCTGATGCGCAACGCCGAAGCCGCGATGTGCCGCGCCAAGGTGCATGCCCGCAACACGGTGCAGGCCTACCGCCCCGAGCTGACGCAGGCGGTGCAGCAACGCTTCGAGCTGACGCATGCGCTGCGCCAGGCCAACGAGGCGGCGCAGTTCAAGATCGAATACCAGCCGCAGGTGCGCCTGTCGGATGGCGCGCTGGTGGGCGCCGAGGCGCTGCTGCGCTGGCGCCACCCGACCCGCGGCCCGATCTCGCCGGCCGAGTTCATCCCGCTGGCCGAAGACACCGGCCTGATCATCCCGATGGGCCGCTGGGTGCTGCAGGAAGCCTGCGCGCAGGCGGTGCGTTGGCAGGGCGTCGAAGGCAAGCCGCAGCAGATCGCCGTCAACGTCTCCGCGCGCCAGCTGCGCCAGAGCGACTTCATCCAGACGCTGGACTTCATCCTGGCCGAAACCGGCTGCCCGGCCCATGTGCTGGAGCTGGAGGTGACCGAGAGCCTGCTGCTCGAAGACGCCGATCAGGCCATCAAGCTGCTGACCGAGCTCACCGAGCGTGGCGTGCGCGTGGCGATCGACGATTTCGGCACCGGCTATTCCTCGCTGTCCTACCTGAAGCGCATGCCGATCAGCACGCTGAAGATCGACCGCAGCTTTGTCTCCGAGCTGGGCAGCGATGCCAACGTCTCGGCGATTGCCCGCACGGTAATCGTGCTGGCGCGCAGCCTGAACCTGGATGTGCTGGCCGAAGGCGTGGAAACCGCCGAACAGGCCGCCTGGCTGGCCCGCGAGGGCTGCGACTGGGCCCAGGGCTGGCACTACGGCCGCGCCATGCCGGCCGAGGACTTCAACTACACGCCGCCCGCTTTGCCGGCGCAGCCGCGCGTCAAGCGCCTGCAGCTGGCCTGAGCCTTACCCAACAACGGCGGCTCAGTGCAGCGCGGCGGCCTCGTCGGCGCCGCCCTTGAGCTGCTGCCACAACGCCAGCAGCTCGCGGTCCGACAGCTCGCTGACCTGCAAACCCCGGCGCAGCTCCAGGCTGGAGTCAAACCAGCCGCAAGCCTTCTCTGCGACAGCGCCGAACAGCAGGCTGGTGGCGGCGAGATCGATGGCGGCGACGGTGCTGCTGCTGCGGCGGGCTTGGGCTTGCATGGAGGGGCTCCTGGATTCGAGGCGATGCCTGGGTGGATCGGATGAATCCAGTCTGGTCGGTGCCGGCCGGGTTTCCCATCACACGGCGGGCGGCTGCCGGAGGGGCTGGGCCAACCCTTTCCCCCGCCTGGGGGGGAGGGGGCGGCTGCTAGGGCTGGGCCGCCGCGGCCAGCCACTGCTGCACGCCGCGGGTTGCAGCATCCACCGCGCCGGCCAGGTAGCCCGGAAACTGCGGCGACCACTCGCTGGCAATGCCGGTCAGGCAGCCCTGCCAGGGCCCGCTGTCGATGCGGCTGGGTGGCGCCTCGGCATGGTGGCCGCTGGCTTCTTGATCGGCCGCGGTGGCGGTCAGCGGGTCGGCGGCCCAATCCTTCAGCGCCTCGCCGACCGGCGCGGCGGCCGCGTCGCCGAACAAGCGGCGCAGCTGCGCGCGGCAATGCGCCCGCAATTCATCGTCGGACACCTGGCCGCGCACCTGGGCCGGCACGCCGACGAAGCCGAACAGCGCCGCATGGCCGCCGGGCATAGCCACATCGTGGATCTCGACCATCGGCCCGCAGGCGCTGCGCGCCGCACCCGACAGGCCCTGCTCGCGCCAGAAGGGCTGGTCGTAGATCGCCAGGTATTTGGCGTGCGGCGCCATCCAGGTGGGTGTGGCCTGCCAGTGGCGCGCCAGTGCGGGCGGCAGCGGCGGGTCGAAGGCGATGCCTTGTGCCACCAGCCGTGGCGGCAGCGCCAGCAGCACATGCTCGACGCGCCATGGCGTCAGCGCACCCGCGGCGTCTTCGGCATGCAGCTCGATGTGTGCGTCCACGCGGCGCAGCTGGCGCACCGTCTGGCCGGTGAGCAGCGGGCCCGCGTCCAGCTCGCGCTGCAGGGCCGCGATCAGCGCGCCGGTGCCGCCGGCCAGGCGCATCGAGGCCGGTGCGCTGGCATAGCCCGCCATGCGCTGCGGGGGGTGCTGGGGCGAGCGCTCCAGCAGCATGTCGCCGGTTTCGAACTGCTCAAAGCGCTGCAGGCCGAGTTCATGCACCAGCCGGTCGAGCTGCGGCTGCATGCCGGGCCAGAACCAGCTCGGCCCGAGGTCGAAGCGATCCAGCGCCGGCACGCCAGCATCCACGCTGTTGCCGGCGGCATCCACGCTGAGGATGCGGCCGCCCAGCGACTCGCGCGCCTCGAACAGCACCACATTGCGCACACCCTGGCGTTGCAGCAGCCGCGCCGCCAGCAGGCCGCTCAGGCCGCCGCCGATGATGGCGACGCGGGCTTGGGCGGCGCCGCTCACGCCGCAGCCTCGGCCAAGGCCTTCAGATGGCCGGTCTTCAAGTACAGCGTCACGCCCTCGGCCCCCGCACGCAAGGCGCTGGTCGAGCCCGGCGGCAGGCGCAGCCAGCTGTGGCGCTCATACGTCTGCGGCCCGTCCGACAGCGCGCCCTCCAGCACCAGCAGCTCGGCACCGCCCTGCGTGTCCGGGTTCAGTGGCGCGTCGGCACCCAGCCGCTGCAGGCTCACCTGCTCGCCCGCGCTGCGGTAGAGCGGGCACAGCTCGCGCGCGCCATCGCGCTGCCAGATGCCTGGATCTCGGGTGTCGATGCGCACGCTGGCGCTGTCATCCGCCGACATCTGCCACAGCTTCACGAAGATCAGCGCGCCGTCAGCGCTTGAAGGGCTGTGCGCCGAGCCTGGCGGATTGCGCAGATACCAGCCCGGCCCGTAGTGCCCGCTGTCATCCGAGAAAGTGCCCGACAACACGAGGATTTCTTCGCCGCCAGGATGGCCGTGGGCCGGGAAGACCGAGTCCGGCGCGTAGCGCACCAGGCTGGTGGCGCGGGCGCGCTCGTCGCCGAGGCGGTCGAGCATCACGCGTTCCACACCGGCTTGCGGCGACGCCACCCACTGGCGGTCGTCGGCCGCCAGCCAGGCGCGGCGTGAGAAGTCTGGATTGATGAGCATGGCAGGGGGAGTGTCACGCCCCCTGCGTGGTGGCAAGGGCGCTGGCTATCAGGCGATCGGCTGGAAGGCGTAGCCCTGGCCGTTGGGGGCCATGCGGCCGAAGGCCGGGAAGGGGAAGTGGAAGCCGCCCAGCATGGACTTGCTGTCGACGATGCGCTGGAACACCTCGCGGCGCACCTTGCGCGCGGCCTCGGCATCCATGTCGAAGGTGACGGCCCAGTCCGGGTTGCGGGCGAACAGCGCCGGCACATTGGTCAGGTCGGCCACATAGACAAAGCTCTGGCCGGCCGATTGCAGCTGGAACAGCGTGTGGCCCGGCGTGTGGCCATAGGCCGCGATCGAGCGGATGCCCGGCACCACCTCGACACCCGCCTCGAAGGTCTGCAGCATGCTGGCCGGCATCTGCGCAAAGGTGCGGCGCACATTGTTGAAAGCGCCCTTCATGCCCTCAGGCGCCGCAGCCATCTTGGCGTCATCCATCCAGAAGGCGTGCTCGGCCGCCGGCACCATCACCTTGGCCTTGGAGAAGACGAACTCGCCCGCCTTGTTGCGCAGGCCGTTGATGTGGTCGCCGTGATAGTGCGAGATCAGCACCGTGTCGATGTCGCCAGGCTGGAAGCCGGCGGCGCTCAGCTGCGCCAGCAGCTTGCCGGTGGTCGGGCCGCCGAAGTCGCCCAGGCCGGTGTCCATCAGGATGCGGCGGCCGCCGGCCACGATCAGGAAGGGCGTGAATGGCACATCGATGTAGTCGGTGCTCAGGCCCTGCGAGGCCAGCAGCGCGCGCACCTCGGCCAGCGGCGCGTTCTTCACGAACTCTTCGCCCAGCGGGCGGCGCGCCACGCCGTCCAGCAGCGCGATCACCTCGACATCGCCCACCTTGGCGCGATGAAAGCCGGGGTTGGCCAGCGTGGGCGTGCCGAAGTTCGGCGCGTTCTGGGCCCAGGCGGGCACGAAAGAGCCAGCCGCATAGGCCGTGGTGGCCAGGCCGGCCCCGAGGAACGTACGCCGATTGAGCATGGGGAACTCTCCAGTTTTGTGGGTGAACGAAGCGGTCGCGATGATCGCGGCCGATCGCCCAACGCGCCGGCCGCGCCGCTTTGACCCCGCCAGGGCCAGGGCTTAGAGCGGCGCACAAAAGCCAGCGAAGCGGTTCTGGCTAGGCGTATAGAGGTACCGCAAGCCAGGGCAACGACGCCAGAAGGGTTTCTTGAGCCGCTCTTATTGCGGCTGCCAGGGCAGGGTGGCGAATCGTTCAGCCAGAAAGTCCAGCAGCGCGCGCACCGCGGGCGACAGATGCCGGCGCGAGGTGTACAGCGCATGGATCGCCATGTCCGGCACCTGCCATTCCGGCAGCACCCGCTGCAGGCTGCCGTCGGCCAGGTGCGGATTGGCCAGATAGCTGGGCTGCAGCGCCACACCGCCGCCGGCCAGCGCGGCGCGCAGGAGGGCCGTGGCCTCGTTGGCGCTGAAGTGGCTGCTGACGCTGACCTGCACCTGCTCGTCGCCGCGCCGCAGCGTCCACACGCTCTTGCCGAAGTTGGCATAGCTCAGTACCCGATGCGCCGCCAGCTCGGCCGGCTGCTGCGGCACGCCGTGCCGGGCCAGATAGGCGGGCGAGGCCACCAGCACCGAGCTGCAGGGCGCCAGCACCCGGCCGATCAGCGCGGGGTCGGGCTCGGCGCTGATGCGGATCGCCAGATCGATGCGCGCTTCCACCAGATTGAGCGCGCCCTCGCTGGCGTTCAGGTCCACCTTCAGCTGCGGGTGCAGCGCCAGAAAGTCCACCACCGCCGCGGCCAGCTGCGCATAGGCAAACGACACGCTGCAGGTGATGCGCAGCTGCCCGCGCAGCTGGCCCTCATGCCGGCTGCTGGTCTCGTCTTCCACATCCGCCATCAGGGCCAGCATCTGCTGGCTGCGGCGCAGGCAGTGCTCGCCCGCATCGGTCAGCGTCAGGCTGCGGGTGCTGCGCTGCAGCAGGCGCGCGCCCAGCCACTGCTCCAGCGCGCCCACATAGCGCGTGACCATCGCGCGCGACATCTCCAGCCGGTCCGCCGCCTCGCTGAAGCTGCCCCGGCTGGCCACCTCCACAAACACCCGCATCGCCGTCAGTCGGTCCATCACTTGCTCGGATACTGAAACAGTAATGCGCCGAATATACGGTTTATCTGCGCGAATCCTGAAACTAAAGTCCATCTCAGCGCTGCAAACCGTGCAGCTCTCAGTCCCCAAATCACCGACAGGAGTTCCTCATGATCCGCAGCAGCCTCATCACCATCGCCACCAGCCTCGCCCTCGGCACAGCCCATGCCGCGCAGCCGGCGCCGCTCACCGTCAAGGTCTACAACGCCGACGGCAAGAGCTTCAACGTCAACTCCACCCTGGTCTACGGCGAGCGCGAGGCCATGGTGATCGACGCCGGCTTCACCCGCGCCGACGCGCTGCGCATCGCCGCCAATGTGCTGGACAGCGGCAAGCAACTCACCACCATCTACGTCAGCCAGGCCGACCCCGATTACTACTTCGGCGTCGAAACCCTGAAGGAGATCTTTCCGCAGGCCGCTGTGGTGAGCACGCCCGCCGTGCTGTCCAAGCTGGCGCCCAAGATGGCCGGCAAGCTGGCCTTCTGGG